>NZ_CP024903.1:2163945-2473080 GCF_003330765.1 Burkholderia pyrrocinia
ACCGGGTGTGCGCGTTCGAGGTGCGAGAGCCACGCGTCGAGAGTGGGAAAAGTGCTCATCGGATCAAATCTGAATCGGTACCGCCACTACGCCAAAAAACGAAGCGCGCCGCCTGACGCTGAAGCCAGGCGACGCGCGCGGTTCACACCTTCTGCGCTCAGGCCAGCGCGTCGGCCGGCTGGCGCTGCAGCAGCGCGAGCAATTGCGCGATCTCGTCGCGCATCTTGCGACGGTCGATGATCATGTCGATCGCGCCCGTCGTCAGCAGGAATTCGGCGCGCTGGAAGCCTTCCGGCAGCTTCTCGCGAACCGTCTGCTCGATCACGCGCGGGCCGGCGAAGCCGATCAGCGCCTTCGGCTCAGCGATCACGACGTCGCCGAGGAACGCGAAGCTTGCCGACACGCCGCCCATCGTCGGGTCGGTCAGCACCGAGATGAACGGCAGCTTCGCTTCGGCGAGCTTGGTCAGCATCGCGGTAGTCTTCGCCATCTGCATCAGCGACAGCAGGCTTTCCTGCATCCGCGCGCCGCCCGATGCGGTGAAGCAGATGAACGGCACGTGCTGCTCGAGCGCGTTTTGCGCGCCGCGCGCGAAGCGCTCGCCGACGACCGAGCCCATCGAGCCGCCCATGAACGAGAATTCGAAACAGGCCGCGACGACGGGCAGCGTGTGGATCGCACCGCCCATCACGACCATCGCGTCGGTCTCGCCCGTCTCGTCCATCGCTTCCTTCAGACGATCGGGATACTTGCGGCTGTCCTTGAACTTCAGCGTATCGACCGGCACGATTTCCTGGCCGATTTCATAGCGGCCTTCCGGATCGAGCAGCCCGTCGAGACGCTCGCGCGCGCCGATGCGCATGTGGTGATCGCACTTCGGGCACACGTGCAGGTTCGCGTCCACGTCGTTGCGATACAGCACGGCCTCGCAGGACGGGCACTTGACCCACAGGCCTTCCGGAATGCCCTTGCGGCTTTTCGGATCGGTCTGCTTGATCTTCGGCGGCAGCAGTTTGTCGAGCCAGCTCATCGTATGGTTTCCTGTTCCGTGGCGGGTCGGGCGACATGCGCCCGGGCCCGCTTTCATCTGTTATTTATGCGGCCGTCTTGCCCGCGCCGTCCAGCGCGGCGCGCAGCTCGGCGATGAATGCCTTCAGCTCGGCGGCTGCGCCTTCCGGCGCGGCGCTTTCGAGCAGCTGCACGAGGCGGCTGCCGATCACGACGGCGTCCGACACCTCGGCCACCGCGCGCGCCGTTTCGGCGTCGCGGATGCCGAAGCCGACGCCCACCGGAACCGGCACGCGCGACTTGATGGCCGGGATTTTACCCGCAATGCTCGAAACATCCAGATTTCCCGCGCCGGTCACGCCCTTGAGCGACACGTAGTACACGTAGCCGCTCGCGATCTTGCCGACGTCGGCGATGCGTTCGTCGGTCGACGTCGGCGCGAGCAGGAAGATCGGATCGATCTGCGCGGCGCGCATCTTTTCGGCGAACACGCCCGCCTCTTCCGGCGGATAGTCGACGACGAGCACGCCGTCGACGCCGGCCGCCTGCGCTTCGGCCGCGAACGCGTCGACGCCCATCCGCTCGATCGGGTTCGCATAGCCCATCAGCACGACGGGGGTTTGGGGGTCGGTTTCGCGAAAGCGCTTCACGTCGGCGAGCACGCTCTTCAGCGTGACGCCGCGCGCGAGTGCGCGTTCCGACGAGCGCTGGATCACGGGGCCGTCGGCCATCGGGTCCGAGAACGGCACGCCGAGTTCGATCACGTCCGCGCCGCCTTCGGCGAGCGCGTGCATGAATTCGACGGTCCTGGCGGGATCGGGGTCGCCGGCCGTGATGAACGGGATCAGGCCCTTTCGGCCTTGTTCGGCGAGCGCGGCAAAGGTCTGCTGGATACGGGACATGGCAATTTTCCTATGTCGATCCGGAGTTGGCGCTTTAGCGCTTACTCCGGTCCCATACAAAGTAAGAGTTCGGCGATGCGGCGGCGCGATTCACGCGCATGCCTGCGCGGCGAGCGCGCTCACGCGCTCGTGCGCGATCGCACAATAACTTTCGTTGATCTCGTAGCCGACGAAGTCGCGCCCCTGCCGTGCGCAGGCCACCGCGGTCGTGCCGCTGCCCATGAACGGATCGAGCACGCGGCCGCCCGGCGGGCAGCTTGCGAGCACCATCCGCTCGATGATTTCCAGCGGCTTCTGGGTCGGATGATCGACGCGCTCCGCGTGCTGCCGGTGCAGGCGCGAGACCGACCAGACGTCCTTCGGGTTGTAGCCCATCTCCAGCCACTTGCTGCCTTCGAACAGCTTGCGCGAGCGGGCCTTCTTCGTGTCGGCGTCGTACGGGATGCGGACCGGATCGAGATCGAAGTAATACGCTCTGGAAACCGCGAAAAAGCCGATGTTGTCGTGCACCGACGTGAAACGGCGCGTCGTGCCGCCCATGCTCGGCACGCGACGGTCCCAGATGATCTCGTTGACCATCGTGAGCTTCGTCTTCAGGAAACTGAAGATTTCCGGCGCGTACTGCCAGGTGCAGAAGATATACATCGACCCGCTCGGCTTGAGCTTCGGAATCGCGAGCTCGAGCCACGCGCGCGTCCACGCGAGAAAGTCGTCGCCCGAACGCTTGTCCGAGTCGTTGCCGTAGTCCTTGCCGAGCCCGTACGGCGGATCGGCGACGATCAGGTCGATCGACGCATCCGGCAGGTGCGCGGCATCGGTCAGGAAATCGCGGTTATGCAGTTCGATACCGGACGGCAGCGCGCGCAGCACGGCGGCGGCAGGCTGAATCGCCTCCGCCTCGCTCGCGGCACCACCGCCCGGTTCTTCGATCAGGTCACGCATCGGTCGGGGTCAGAGTTCGATGCCCGATCGCTCGGCGACCGTGTGCATGTCCTTGTCGCCGCGGCCCGACAGGTTGACGAGCAGGATCTTGTCCTTCGGCAACGTCGGCGCGAGCTTCACGCCATACGCGATCGCGTGGCTCGACTCGAGCGCGGGAATGATCCCCTCGATCCGGCAGCAATCGTGGAACGCCTTCAGCGCTTCCTCGTCGGTGATCGGCACGTACTGCGCGCGGCCGCTGTCCTTCAGCCAGGCGTGCTCGGGGCCGACGCCCGGATAGTCGAGGCCCGCCGACACCGAATGCGTCTCGATGATCTGGCCGTCGTCGTCCTGCAGCAGGTACGTGCGGTTGCCGTGCAGCACGCCCGGGCTACCGGCGATCAGCGACGCCGCGTGATGGCCCGTGTCGAGGCCGTCGCCGGCCGCTTCGACGCCGATCAACTGCACCGATTGGTCGTCGATGTACGGATAGAAGATGCCCATCGCATTCGAGCCGCCGCCGACGCAGGCGATCACCGCATCGGGCTGCCGGCCGGCGAGCTCGGGCATCTGCACCTTGCACTCGTCGCCGATCACGCGCTGGAAGTCGCGCACCATCATCGGGTACGGGTGCGGGCCCGCGACCGTGCCGATGATGTAGAACGTGTTCTCGATGTTCGTGACCCAGTCGCGCATCGCCTCGTTCAGCGCGTCCTTCAGCGTGCGCGAACCCGACTCGACCGGCACGACCGTCGCGCCGAGCAGCTTCATCCGGTAGACGTTCGCGGCCTGCCGGCGCACGTCTTCGGAACCCATGTAGACGATGCATTCCATCCCGAAGCGCGCGCAGATCGTCGCGGTCGCGACGCCGTGCTGGCCGGCGCCGGTCTCGGCAATCACGCGCTTCTTGCCCATCCGCTTCGCGAGCAGCGCCTGGCCGATCACGTTGTTGATCTTGTGCGCGCCGGTGTGGTTCAGATCTTCGCGCTTCAGGTAGATCTGCGCGCCGCCGAGCGTCTCGCTCCAGCGCTGCGCATGGTAGATCGGCGACGGACGGCCGACGAAATGCTTCAGCTCGCGCTCGTATTCGGCGACGAAGTCGGGATCGTTCTGGAATTTTTCATACGCTGCGCGCAGTTCGTCCAGTGCGTGAATCAGCGTCTCGGCGACGAACACGCCGCCGTACGGGCCGAAGTGGCCGCGATCATCAGGAAGGTTGTACATGGTGTCTCTCTCGATCGGTCGATGCGCCCCGCTTTCGGGGCCGCACCGGCTTGCATCACCCGGCGTCCGCTTCGCGCACCGCGCGCACGAACGCCGCCATTCGGGCGTGATCCTTCACGCCCTTCGCGCCCTCCACTTCGATGCCACTCGAGACATCGACAGCAAACGGGCGCAGCTGGCGGATCGCATCACCGACGTTTTGCGCGTTCAAGCCACCACTCAAAACGGCCCGACGCGCGAGCTCTGCGGGAATAAGAGACCAATCGAAGACCTTGCCGCTACCGCCGTAGTCCGGCACAAGGGTGTCGAACAGGAGGCCGCGCGCTTTCGAATAATGAAGAGCCGATTCTACCAAATCGGACGGCTGCGTCGAGGGGCCGACGCGCACCGCGCGCAGCCAAGGCACGCGTGCCGCGCGGCCGAGCGCATCGCACTGCTCCGGCGTCTCGTCGCCGTGGAACTGCAGCAGCGTGAGCGGCACGTCGCGCACGACGGCCTCGACCTCGGCTTCGGTCGCGTTCACGAACAGCCCGACCACCGACACGAACGGCGGCGCCAGGCGCGCGAGTTCGGCCGCCTGCGCGATCGTCACCGCGCGCGGGCTCTTCGGGTAGAACACGAGGCCGATCGCATCGGCGCCGAGCGCCGCCGCGTGCAGCACGTCCTCGGGACGCGACAGCCCGCACAGCTTGATGCGCGTGCGCGGCGGCAAGCCCGCCGCGGCGGAAGTCGGAGGAGAAACGGCGTGATCCGTCATGATTGAGGGTCCAGATCGGCCCAGACGCCGCTCCACGGCACGCTGCCGAGCTGCGCGGGCGGGACGGCGAATTCCGCCGGGTAGCCGACGTGGGCGAGGTACAGCCCGTCGGCCATGAACGTGGGCGCCGCGAGGCTGCGGTCGCGCCCGGCCAGCACGTCGACGACCCAGTCGGCCGGATAGCGGCCGCGCCCGACCGCGACGAGGCAGCCCATCAGGTTGCGCACCATGTGGTGCAGGAACGCGTTGGCGCGGAAGCGGAAATGGATGAAATGGCCCGCGCGCCGCACGTCGATCTGGTACAGGTGTTTGACCGGTGTCTTCGACTGGCATTCCGACGACCGGAACGACGAGAAGTCGCGCTCGCCGATCAGGTGCGCGGCGGCGGCACGCATCGCGTCGTCGTCGAGCGGCGTATGGATCCAGCCCGCGCGCCCGGCCAGCATCGGCGAACGCACGGGGTGCACGTACAGCGCGTAGTAGTAGGTGCGCTCGAACGCCGAGAAACGCGCGTGGAACGTCTCCGGCATCGGCTTCGCCCATTGCACCGAAACGGTCGACGGCAGGAACGCGTTGGTGCCGCGCACCCACGAGAAATCGTCGCGATCGAGGTCCGTGTCGAAGTGCACGACCTGCCCGAGCCCGTGCACGCCCGTGTCGGTCCGCCCGGCCACCGTCGTATGCAACGGCACCCGCGCGAACTCGGCCAGCGCGTGCTCGAGCTCATCCTGCACGGTCTTGCCGTGCGGCTGCGCCTGCCAGCCGCAGAACGCCGCGCCGTCGTACTGAATGCCCAGCGCGATCCGCATCACGCCTCGTCCGCCAGTTTCGCGAGCAGCGCGCGCGCATCGTCGCGCGTCGCGGCGTCGTTCGCGTCGACCACTTCCTGCAGCAGCGTCCGCGCGCCGGACAGGTCGCCCAGTTCGACGTACTCGGCCGCCAGGTCGAGCTTGTTGCGTGCGATGCGCGCGAGCTCGTCCGGCGTCAGCGCGGGCAACGCAGCGCCCGGCGTGGACGGCAGATCGAGATCGAAATCGAGCTTCAGCGCGCCGAACTGCGCACCGCCGAGCGGCGGCAGCGACGACGTCGCGGACGGGCTGCCCGCGTGGCCGGCGGGCGTCGCCGCGTCCGGATCCCAATCGAACTCGTCGTCCTGGTCGGCCGGATGTTCCGGGGCCGGATCGCTCGAGCCAATTGGCGGGCGCGGGGCGGCTTGACCGTTAGTTGCGATTTTACCGGTATCGGACTGCCCTGCCCGCGCAGCCGGCTCGTCCGCCGCCAGCGACGGCTCGTCCGGTGTGCGCGGCGGCAGCGGCATGTCGAGGCTGCTGAGTGCGCTGATTGCGTTCTGCATCAGTGCCGCATGCTGTGCTTCGGCCGCCACAGGCGCGGCGGGCGTCTCGGCCGGCTTGTCGACAGCGGCGTTTTCTACCGGTTCTGCGTCGTGCGGAGCCGGAGCCACCTCGCCTGCGGGCGGTACTGCGGCGTGGGCAGACGGCAATTCCGGCTGCCCGTCATGCGGCTTTGTCACCTCCGGCGCCGGCTCTGTATCCGCATCAGGCGTCTCGACCGTCTCCGCCGCTGCGGCAGTCGCCGCGGCAATGCTCATGTCGGAAGCCGCGTCACGGGCGACCGGCATCTCGGGCCGGATCGGCAGTTCGCGTTCGACGGACGGTGTGGCTTCGGCTTCTGCAGCTGCGGCGCCGCCCGTTGCGGCAGCGGCAGCCGCTGTACCCGTATCGTCAGTACGCCGGCCCTTCCGGCGCTTGCGCCACGCGAAGCCGGCCGCGAGGACGATCACGGCCGCACCAGCCACTGCGGCCGGACGCCAGTCCATCTGCTCGGTACCGCGCGCAGGCGCCGCCGCGGGTGCGACCGGTTGCGCGGGCGCCGATGCCGGCTGCACCGCGCTGGCGGCAACGCCGGACGCGGCCTCGACTGCCGTCGACGCAGCAGCCGACGCACCCGCATCGTTCGCGGCCGGACGCGGCGCGGCGGGCGCCGGAGCAGGCGCAGGCGCGACGTCGTTCGTCGTGGCCGGCTTGCCGATGCCGTGCTTCTGCAACTCCATCAGCACGCGGTTCTTCAGCGCCAGCAATTGCTGCAGGCTCGACGGCCGCGTCTGCGACGCGCCCGTGACGGGTGCCGCGCCGGCCGGTTCGTTCGCGCCCGAAACCTGGCTGCCCGGCGCGGGCTGGACCGCGGCCTCGCTTGCGGACGACGGCGCCGACTGGATCGAGCCGCTCCATACATGCGGACCGCTTGCACCGGCAGCGGGCGCCGCCGGCTGCATGCTTTCGACGGCCGACGCACCGTGCGCGGCCGAAGCCGAAGCCGAAGCCGAAGCCGAAGCCCCCGCAGCCGCAGCCGCAGCTGCAGCCGCAGCCGTAGCCGTAGCAACGCTCGCGCCGCTCACCGGAGCCGCATGCACGGCCGGCGCCACCGGCGCGGATTGCACGGCCGACCCGGGATGCGGCGCAGACGCGCCATGCTGCGCGACCGCCGCACCGCCCGATGCACCGCCCGATGCACCGCCCGATGCAGCGACGGGCGCGGAGGCTGCCGTCGCGCCGGATGCACCGGATGCACCGGCCGGCGCGAGCGCCGCGCCTGTCGCGTCGAGCGCGGGCACGGTCAGCGTCGCGCCGACTTTCAGGCGGCTCGCATCGCGCTTCATGAACGCCTGCGGATTGGCGTCGAACAGCGCGCGGCCGGCGCGCGCGAGCACGCCGGGATCGTGCGATTGCGTGGCCGCTTTCGCGATGTCGTTCAGCGACTGGCCCGGCTGGACCGTCACGGTAAGCGGCGCTGCGCCGCCGGCAGCGGACGCCGGCAGTTCGCCGGTGTCGGCCGCCCAGGCCGACGCGGCTGCGCCGAGCGCCAGGATCGCCAGCGCGCCACGCACGGCGCGCGACAGACGGGACTGACGCGGAAACAAGGAAATTCGGGACATCGTTGGCTCTATCGCCGCGCACGGGCGCGGCTCGGATTCGCGGTTGGAAGCGTCAATAAATTTGCCGCAGAAATGCAAAAGCGTCGCGCGGAACGCGACGCTTTCGGCGGGTCTGTGCGTCGTAACCGCGTAGTTTACTTCACGCGATCGGGTTCGGGCCGAATTCGTCGCCGGCGGGTGCAGCAGGCCGCGCTCGCGCATCGGCGCGCCGGGCGATCGCGTCGAGCCGACGCACGGGTCTGCACGCTGCAGCCAGCGCGCCAGATTGATTGAAAAACGCGGCCCCAATTGATGAAAGTCGTCGTGACAACATCGCATCCGGAACGAATGACGCGGCTTTCGCGCTTTCGCCGGGCGGGCTTCCACACGCCGGGGTCACACGTAGAACCTCGACCGCCAAATCGGGCCCGGTCGCTCGACAATCCACGCCGCCTGCGATTAATGGATTAACGGCCGCCAATCAAAAACAAATCCCGCGGGCCAGCCACGCATGAAAAACGCGCCGCGCCCGCCTTGATGTCTTCAAGGCCGACGCGACGCGTAATCTTGTGCAGCCCGGCCCGCGGGCCGGACAGGCAAGCGGGCTTATTTGTCGAGCAGGATGCGCAGCATGCGGCGCAGCGGTTCAGCCGCGCCCCACAGCAGCTGGTCGCCGACCGTGAACGCCGACAGGTATTCGCCGCCCATCGCGAGCTTGCGCAGGCGGCCGACCGGCACCGTCAGCGTGCCCGTGATCTTCGCCGGCGACAGGTCGCGCATCGACGCTTCACGCTCGTTCGGCACGACCTTCACCCAGTCGTTCGCCGATGCGAGGATGCCGTTGATCTCGTCGAGCGGCACATCCTTCTTCAGCTTGATCGTCAGCGCCTGCGAGTGGCAGCGCATTGCGCCGATCCGCACGCACAGGCCGTCGACCGGGATCGAACCCGGCTCGCCCATGGCCGGCTTGCCGAGGATCTTGTTGGTTTCCGCGCCGCCCTTCCACTCTTCCTTCGACATCCCGTTGCCGAGATCCTTGTCGATCCACGGAATCAGCGAGCCCGCGAGCGGCACGCCGAACTGGCTCGTCGGCATCGCGTCGCTGTTCATCGTGGCCAGCACGCGGCGGTCGATGTCGAGGATCGCGGAAGCCGGATCGGCGAGTTGTTCCTGCACCGCGCCGTGCAGCGCGCCCATCTGCGACAGCAGTTCGCGCATGTTCTGCGCGCCCGCGCCCGATGCGGCCTGGTAGGTCATCGCCGTCATCCAGTCGACCAGGTTCTCGCGGAACAGGCCGCCGAGCGCCATCAGCATCAGGCTGACCGTGCAGTTGCCGCCGACGAAGTTCTTCGTGCCCTTGACGAGCGCGTCCTTGATCACGTCGAGGTTGACCGGATCGAGGATGATGACCGCGTCGTCCTTCATCCGCAGCGACGAAGCCGCATCGATCCAGTAGCCGTTCCAGCCGGCCGCGCGCAGCTTCGGGAACACGTCGTTCGTGTAGTCGCCGCCCTGGCACGTGATGATCACGTCGCACTTCTTCAGCTCGTCGACGTTGGTCGCGTCCTTGAGCGTAGTCTCGTTTTTCGCGAACGACGGCGCCTTCCCGCCTGTGTTGCTGGTGCTGAAAAACACCGGTTCGATCAGGTCGAAATCGCCCTCTTCCTGCATGCGCTGCATCAGCACGCTGCCGACCATGCCGCGCCAACCTACGAGACCTACGTTCATGACTAACCCTTTGATGGAGCTTCCCCGCCATTTCCGTCCCCGCTGTGACCGCGCGGGGAAAAAGGCGGGCACGACGGACGATCAGCGTTTAATGATCGTTTTCGTGGTAATGGTTTTCGTGATGACGATGGCGCGCGCACCCGCACGGGCAATGTTGCCGTGGAGTTTCAGGACCGGGGAGATCAGGGAAATCAGCGCCATCATTCGAGTCTACACAAAGCCGGTTGCCCGCACAACGGCCAACCGCGCGCGAACCGGCCGATTTTACGGCCCGTTCGCGCCCTTTCTACGTTATTGCCGCATTGCCTTACAGCGCCGCGACCACTGCGTCGCCCATCGCCGCCGTGCCGACCTGCTTGCCGCCCGGCGTCGCGATGTCGCCCGTGCGGTAGCCCTGTTCGAGCACCGTTTTCACTGCGCGCTCGATGCGATCGGCCTGCTCCGCGCGATTCAGCGAATAGCGCAGCATCATCGCGGCCGACAGGATCGTCGCGAGCGGGTTTGCGATGCCCTTGCCCGCGATGTCCGGCGCCGAACCGTGCGACGGCTCGTACAGGCCCTTGTTGTTCTTGTCGAGCGACGCCGACGGCAGCATGCCGATCGAACCCGTCAGCATCGACGCTTCATCCGACAGGATGTCGCCGAACATGTTGCCGGTGACGATCACGTCGAACTGCTTCGGCGCCTTCGCGAGCTGCATCGCCGCGTTGTCGACGTACATGTGCGACAGCTCGACGTCCGCGTATTCCTTCGACACGTCGATCATGATGTCGCGCCAGAACTGCGACGTCTCGAGCACGTTTGCCTTGTCGACCGACAGCAGCTTCTTCGCACGCTTGCGTGCCGCCTGGAACGCGACGTGCGCGATGCGGCGCACTTCCGGTTCCGAGTAGCGCATCGTGTCGAAGCCTTCGCGCTCGCCGGCGAACGGGCCATCCGGCGCGGCGCGCACACCGCGCGGCTGGCCGAAGTAGATGTCGCCGTTCAATTCGCGCACGATCAGGATGTCGAGGCCCGCGACGAGCTCGGCTTTAAGCGGCGACGCATCGACGAGCTGCGGATAGCAGATCGCCGGGCGGAAGTTCGCGAACAGCTCGAGATGCTTGCGCAAGCCGAGGATCGCCTGCTCGGGGCGCAGCGCGCGCTCGAGCGAATCGTACTTCCAGTCGCCGACAGCGCCGAACAGGATTGCATCGGCTTCCTTCGCGAGCTTCAGCGTCGCGTCGGGCAGCGGATGACCGCTCGCCTCGTAGCCCGCGCCGCCGACCGGCGCCTGTTCGAGTTCGAACTTCTCGTCGAGTGCGTTCAGCACCTTCACCGCTTCATTGACGATTTCCGGACCGATGCCGTCGCCGGGCAGCACTGCAATCTTCATGCGTAATTCCTGACTGGGTAGGTTATGGAGGCAGGCCGGCGAACGCGCCGAAAGCGCGCCCGCCCGACAGGCGATATCAGCCGACCAGCTTGGTGTTGAGCCACGGCTGCTTCACGAGCCGCTCGGCTTCGAACTGGCGGATCTTGTCCGCGTGGCGCAGCGTGAGGCCGATGTCGTCGAAGCCGTTCAGCAGGCAGTACTTGCGGAACGCGGCGATCTCGAACGGATACTCGCGGCCGTCGCCCGTGCGCACGACCTGCGCGTCGAGATCGACCGTCAGCTGGTAGCCGTTGAACGCGACCGTCTCGTTGAACAGGTGATCGACCTGTTGCTCGGTCAGCACGATCGGCAGCAGACCGTTCTTGTAGCAGTTATTGAAGAAGATGTCCGCGAAGCTCGGCGCAATGATCGCGCGGAAGCCGTACTGCTGCAGCGCCCACGGTGCGTGCTCGCGCGAGCTGCCGCAGCCGAAGTTCTTGCGCGCGAGCAGCACCGATGCGCCCTGGTAGCGCGGCTGGTTCAGCACGAAGTCGGGATTCAGCGGACGCTTCGAGTTGTCCTGTCCCGGCTCGCCGTGATCGAGGTAACGCCATTCGTCGAATGCGTTCGGACCGAAGCCCGTGCGCTTGATCGACTTCAGGAACTGCTTCGGGATGATCGCGTCGGTGTCGACGTTCTCGCGATCGAGCGGCGCCACGACGCCGGTATGTACTGTGAATTTTTCCATGATCCGTCTATCCGGTTGGAGGGCCGGCGTTCAGCCGGCGCACATCGACAAATTCTCGGCGGGAAACATCACTCCGCGGCGCGCTTCAATGCGCTGCCGGCCGAGTTGACGTCCTGCCCGAAGCCCTGGACGGTGTTGCAGCCCGCAAGACCGAAGCCCAGCCCCGCAAGCGCCAGCGCGGCAACCAGCCGCGCAACAACCTTCGATGCCGTCACGCGTTACCCCAGCTGGCGAATGTCGACGAAGTGACCTTCGATCGCCGCGGCCGCTGCCATCGCGGGGCTCACGAGGTGCGTGCGACCGCCCGCGCCCTGCCGGCCCTCGAAGTTGCGGTTCGACGTCGACGCGCAGCGCTCGCCCGGCTCGAGCCGGTCGGCGTTCATCGCGAGGCACATCGAGCAGCCCGGCTCGCGCCATTCGAAACCGGCGTCCGTGAACACCTTGTCGAGCCCTTCGCGCTCGGCCTGCGCCTTCACGAGGCCCGAGCCCGGCACGACCATCGCGAGCCGCACGTTCGACGCAATGCGACGGTTCAGCTTCTTCACGACATACGCGGCCGCGCGAATATCTTCGATTCGCGCGTTCGTGCACGAGCCGATGAAAATCTTGTCGACCTTGATCGCTTCGATCGGCGTGTTCGGCTCGAGCGCCATGTAGGCCAGCGCGCGCTCCATCGCGTCGCGCTTGACCGGATCCTTCTCGCGCTCGGGATCGGGCACGCGACCGTCGATCGACGTGACCATTTCCGGCGACGTGCCCCACGTGACCTGCGGGACGATCTCGGCCGCATTCAACTCGACCACGCGGTCGAACTGCGCGCCTTCGTCCGACTTGAACTGGCGCCAGTACTCGACGGCCTGATCCCATTCCGCGCCGGTCGGCACGAACGGACGGCCCTTCAGGTAATCGATCGTCGTATCGTCGACGGCGACCATGCCCGCGCGCGCGCCAGCCTCGATCGCCATGTTGCAGACGGTCATGCGGCCTTCCATCGTCAGCGCGCGGATTGTCGAGCCGCCGAATTCGATTGCGTAGCCCGTGCCGCCGGCCGTGCCGATCTTGCCGATGATCGCGAGCACGATGTCCTTCGCGGTACAACCGCGCGGCAGTGCGCCCTCGACCTTCACGAGCATGTTCTTGCTCTTCTTTTGCAACAGCGTTTGCGTCGCGAGCACGTGCTCGACTTCCGACGTGCCGATGCCGTGCGCGAGCGCGCCGAACGCGCCGTGCGTCGACGTATGCGAATCGCCGCACACGATCGTCATGCCCGGCAGCGTCGCGCCCTGCTCCGGCCCGATGATGTGGACGATGCCCTGGCGCAGGTCGTTCATCTTGAACTGCGTGATGCCGAATGCATCGCAGTTCGCGTCGAGCGTGTCGACCTGCAGCTTCGAGACGGGATCGGCGATGCCGTGGCTGCGGTCCGTCGTCGGCACGTTGTGGTCCGATACGGCCAGGTTCGCGCTGATGCGCCACACCGGACGCTGCGCGATCTTCAGCCCTTCGAACGCCTGCGGGCTCGTGACTTCATGCAGCAGCTGACGGTCGATATACAGCAAAGTCGTGCCGTCGTCCTCGGTGTGGACCACGTGGGTATTCCACAGTTTGTCGTAGAGAGTCTGTGCCATGGGTATGCGGGGTCGTTGTGACTTCAAGCCTTGCGGATGCGGTCGATTATGCCACGCAGAACGCGCCGCGGCGCAGGCCGGGCGAGAAAAAACCCATTAAAAACAGTGGTTTGGCTGGTAGTGCCAATACCTGTATCGGCATTACCCGGCAAACGGAGACGGCGGCTCACCCGTTCGGATATTCGCGGGCGATCAGGTCGAGCCGCAGCATGCCTAGCTGCATGCCCGCGTTGCTCATCAGGTAGAGATCGCGGCGGCGCATCGCCGGCTGCTGAGCGGACGTGTCGTAGACGGACGGCAGCGCCAGCCCGGCCGGCACCGCCGCCTGCATCCCCGCTGCATTCGACACACGCACGGCGATCGACGCCTGATCCCGATGGGTGACGACCCCGACCTTGCCGAGCGCCGCGGCCGAGCCGGCCTGCCGGACGATCGCTGAGGCGACGCCGTCGGGCGTCGGTATCGGGCTGCCGGCGATCGCGGCAGGCGTCGCGATCGACGTCACGCCGGCCGTCAGCCCGTATTTCGACGCGAGCACGCTCGCGACTTCCTGCTGCGCGAAGATCGGCGCCGCGACCTTCTGCCGAAGCTGGAACACGGCGTCGGCAATCGCCTCGTTCACGGGGCCCGGCACCGGTGCGGCGCGACTGCCGAAGCTGAACGCGGCAATCGTGTGGACGCCGGCAGCCTCGACGGTCGGCGGCGTCCACGAGAAAAACGTATCGAACAGGTAACCGGTCTCGTCGGCGGCAGCCGCGCGGTCGTTCAGCTCGTTCATCAGCTTGCCGAGCATCTGACGCTGCAGTTCCGCATCGGAAACGGGGGCATCGCTCGCAAAAGCGGGCGCAGCGGCGGCGCACGACGCGGCAAGTACCGAAGTGGAAGTCAGGAAATGGCGGCGGGTCTTCATGGTCATGGGATTCGAGTGGGGAGCGGAAGGCGTCAGCCCTTCGGGAACGCCTGCATCGTCGCGGCCATCGCGCGGCCGAGCATCTGCGCATACATGTCGTGCACGAGATACAGGCTGCGGTTGCGCGTCCACGGCTGGCCCGATTGCGGGTCGTACATCGTCGGGAGCGGCACCTCGGCGACGGCAGCCGCCTTCATGCCCGCCTGCTGCGAGGTCTGGATGCAGCGCTTCGCATGGTCGCGATGGCCGACCACCGCGACGGTGCCCATTGCGGCCGCGCCGCCCGCGCGCGACACGGCCACGGCCGCGACGCCTGCCGTGCTCAGGTACACGATCGAGCCGTCGCTCGCGATCACCGGTTCGATCGACGACAACACGTCGGTGCCCATCCCGTATTTCGACACGAGAAAGCGCGCGATTTCCCACTGCGCGTAGACCTTGACGGGCTTCAACTGGCGAATGCGGTACACGGCATCCGCGAGCGCCTCGTTGACGGGCCCCGGATCGGGCAGCGCGGACTGGTTGCCGCCCGTGCTCGACGTGTTGCCGCTCGCCGCGTTCGGACGATTGCCGAAGCTGTACGCGACGATCGCGCCGACCTGAGCGGCCGGCGCCGTCGGCAGGTCCCAGGTGAAGCCGACATCGGTCAACACCGGCACGATCGCATTGACCGTCGCCGCATCGCCGAGCTGTGCATTCAGCTTCGCGGACATCTGTGCGGCAAGCGCCGCATCGGTGATCGGCGCCGACGTGATGTCGTCGCCGCCGCATGCGCTCAGCAGCGGTGCCGCCGCAAAGGCAGGCGCGGCGGCAAGAAATTTTCTGCGTGAAGAAGTCGACGGAATCAGATTCATCAGAAATACGAATTGATGCGATGCGAACAACGCCGGCAGCGGATCGCAGCGTCGCAAATCGCGGGTTCACGGGAAATGGCAATCGGGCGAGTCGCGCGATTGGGCGGCCGACGGCAGAGTCGACATGCGAATCTGTCGATTGACGATGCCGGATCGTAGTGGGCGTTTATTAAATTGCAGTGAACCTGTCGATCAAACGCGGGCGATCGTCACGCCGTTTCACCGATGGACGAATACGTTTCATCCATGGCGGGCGCACGCAGCCACCGTTTCATCGGTGGCGAGCATGTGATTCGCGCACATCGTCGCGCGCTGAACGTCGATCTCCGGATTTCGCGATACGATGGCGCAACCCACGTTCCCACGACCGGACCCGGAGCACACGACGATGAAGCTCGGCCTGAACGAATCGCTCGCGCGCCTCGATGAAGAAGGCACGCTGTTCACGACGCTGTTTCGCCACGGCACGCTCGACGTCGAGCTGTACCGGCCGCGCATCGAGGACCAGCAGACGCCGCATACCCGCGACGAGGTCTACGTGATCGCCACCGGCACGTCGCGCTTCGTCGTCGACGGACGCGAGTGCGACGTCGCGGCCGGCGACGCGCTGTTCGTCCCCGCGCACGCGGAGCATCGCTTCGTCGGCTTCTCCAGCGACTTCTCGACATGGGTGTTCTTCTACGGCCCGGAAGGCGGTGAACGCGATGCGTGATGCACGCAGCACTTTTCGCAAGATCTTCTAGACTGTCTATTCGCAACCGGCGACGCACGGCCGCCCGGTCGTCACGAAGCCGGCCGCATCCGGTTCAGCGGACAGGAGAACAACATGCGATATGAACTCTATTACTGGCCCGAGATCCAGGGCCGCGGCGAATACGTTCGGCTCGCGCTCGAGGCAGCCGAAGCCGACTATGTCGACGTCGCGCGCGAATCGGGGCGCGGGATGGGTGTGTCGGCGATGATGCGCATGATGGACAGCACGAAGGCGGAATGCGTGCCGTTCGCGCCGCCGTTCCTGAAAGCCGGCGATCTCGTCGTCGGGCAAACCGCGAACATCCTGCTGTTTCTCGGTGCGCGGCTCGGGCTCGCGCCCGACGACGAAGCCGGCCGGCTGTGGGTGCACCAGATCCAGCTGACCGTCGCCGATTTCATCACCGAGATCCACGACACGCATCATCCGATCGGAAGCGGCCTGTACTACGAGGACCAGAAAGCGGAAGCCGCCGAGCGCGCGGCCGATTTCCTCGACAATCGGCTGCCGAAATTCCTCGGCTATTTCGATCGCGTGCTCGAACAGAATTCGCACAAGAGCGGCTATATGGCGGGCAGCGCGCTCAGTTACGCGGACCTGTCGATGTTCCAGCTGATCGAGGGCTTGCGCTATGCATTTCCGAAGGCGATGAAGCGCGCGGAGCGGCAGGTCGCGGCACTCGTCGGCCTGCACGACCGCGTCGCGCAACATCCGCCCGTCGCACGCTATCTCGAGTCCGAACGCCGCATCCCGTTCAACGACATGGGGATCTTCCGGCACTATCCGGAGCTGGACAAGTAACGCGGGCAAGGTCCGCGCCTCTCGTCACGATCGCGAAGAACGCCGCGATCGCCCACGGCAGCATCAGCGCTGCCGGTATTATTGCGCACGTGGCCGCACCGGCAGTTGCATCGATGCCGGCCGCGCGTTGCAGCCGGCTCCCGTTGCCGCGTATTCGCGGGCGAGCGATCAGTGCGGCTGCCCGTGCTGCGCGGCCGCCGCGTCGACGGCCTCGACCGAGCGCGTCAGCCACGGCCCGATCTCCATCTCCTCGTAGCGCACCAACCGGCTTTTGCGCGCGCGGCGATACGCCCACCAGATCGCGACGAACAGCGGAATCCACACATAGATCGACAGCACCTCCATCCAGTCGACGCGGGCTGCGAAGAACGCCTGGTAATCCTGCCCGAGCGAGATCACGATGCAGATCGCGATCGCGAACAACGGCCCGAACGGGAACCACTTCGCGCGATACGGCAGTTGATCGAGCCGGTAGCCTTGCTTCAGGAACCCCTTGCGGAACCGGTAATGGCAGACCGCGATGCCGAGCCATGCGATGAAGCCTGTGATGCCGACCGTATTCAGCAACCACAGATAGATGCCCTGATTGTTGGTCAGCGACGTGAGGAAGCACAGCCCGCCGACGGCCATCGTCGCGTACAGCGCGTTGCGCGGCACGCCGCCCGGCGACAGCGTCGCGAACATCGCCGGCGCGCGCCCTTCCGATGCGAGGTTGTACAGCATCCGCGTCGCCGCGTAGGTGCCGGAATTGCCGGCCGACAGCACGGCCGTCAGGATCACGAGATTCATCGCGCCGGCGGCAAGCGGGAAGCCCGCGTGGCTGAACACCAGCGTGAACGGGCTCACGCCGATGTCGGTCACGTCGCTCTTCAGCAGGTTCGGGTCCGTGTACGGCACGAGCAGGCCGATCACGAAGATCGCGAACACATAGAACAGCATGATCCGCCAGAAAATCTGCTTCACCGCGCGCGGGATCGTCTTGCGCGGATTCTCCGATTCGCCGGCCGTGATCCCGACCAGCTCGGTGCCGAGAAACGAGAATCCCGCGATCAGCGCGACGCTCAGCATCGCGTGCACGCCGCCGACGAACGGCGCATCGCCCGTCGTGAAGTTGTGCCAGCCGACCGGATTCCCGCTACCGAGCATACCGGCCGCGATCAACAGCCCGGCCGCGATGAACGCGATCACGGTGACGACCTTGATCAGCGAGAACCAGTACTCCGATTCGCCGAAGCCGCGCACCGACAGCGTATTCAGCAGGAAGATCAGCACGAGGAAGCCCGCGCCCCACCACACGCCCGGCACGGCGGGAAACCAGTAGCGCATCACGATCTGCGCGGCGACCAGCTCGATCGCGATCGTCACGGCCCAGCTATACCAGTAGGTCCAGCCGAGCGCGACGCCGAAGCCTTCGTCGACGTACTTCTCGCCGTAGATCGCGAACGAGCCCGACACGGGCATCAGCGCCGCCATCTCGCCCAGCCCCGTGACGACGAAGTAGACCATGATCCCGATCGCGAGATACGCGGCGATCGCACCGCCCGGCCCCGCCTGCGCGACCGACGCGCCCGACGCGACGAACAGCCCCGTGCCGATCGAACCGCCGATCGCGATCATCGCGATGTGGCGGCCCTGCAGACGGCGCTTCAGCGTCGTCCCGGACGGTGCGGCCGTCTCCGCTGCCGCTTGCAAAGCATCCATAGTGTTCACCTTGATTGGATTCTGGTTCGTCTGATTTGATTCGGAATGCAAATCGTTCGACCTGGTCATTCGCATCGAAACCGGGCCTTCCCGGCCCGCGCGTCAAACGACGCTGCGCTTGATCGCCTGCAGTTCAGCCGTCGTCACGATCTTTTCGATCCGGAACCGCGGGCTTTCCAGCCACACGTTCGCGATCCGCCGGTACTCGTCGAGATCCTCGCACGCGAGCCGCACGAGAAAATCGAACGTGCCGCTGACGAGCCAGCAATCGAGCACGGCCGGATTCGCCCGCATCTCGTCCTCGAACGGCGCCTGCGAACGCCCGTGGTCGGCCAGCACGATCTGCGCGATCACGACGATCGGCTTGGTCGCGCGCGGCGCCTTGATCACCGCACGGTAGCCTTCGATGACGCCGAGCGCCTCGAGCCGCTCCACGCGCGCCTGGCAGGGCCGCGGCGTGAGGTTCACGAGCTCCGACAGCTTCCGGTATGAAATCCGGGCGTCGGTGCGCAGGATGTCGAGGATCCGGAGATCGATCTTGTCGAGCTGCATCTTCTTGTCGGTCATCCGCGTTCGCTCCGGTCGGGTCGTGGCTGGTGCGCGGAACGTCTCCTTTTCCGCGCGGGGGCCACATTATCCGGCCGAAGCGGCCGCGCGCCAATCGGCTAGAACCGCAGCGACAGGCAGGTCAGGCCGCCGTCCATCTTGCGGAATTCGCTCGTGTCGATCACGTGCAGCGGCAGCCCGAGCGACGCGATCGCATCGTGCACGCGCGGATAGCCGGCCGGCGTGATCAGCGTGCCGTTCACGCGCAGCGTGTTGCCCGCGTATTCGTCGGCGGCCGAGATCGCGATCCGGCGATAGTCGGCGAACGCGGGATGCGCGGCCAGCGCTTCGGTCACGAGCAGCGTGTCGTCGCCGAGCGCGTTGACGACCGACTTCAGGTGCAGGCCGGCGCCCACCGGCACCGCGACGACCGAATAGCCGTAGCGCGACACGAGCGATTCGAATGCGGCGATGCCTTCCGCGTCGGTGCGGCCCGTCAGGCCGATGTAGAAGCGCTTGCCGACCAGCATCACGTCGCCGCCGTCGAGACGCCCTTCCTGCATCGGCAGCAGGTCACGATGCGCGGCGAGCGCCGCTTCGATGTGCGCCGTCTCGCCGCGCCGAGCGGGCGCGCCGGGGCGCGTGATCACCGCGAATTCCGGCGTCACGACGGCGACGTCCTCGACGAAGTGCGAATCGGGAAACGCGTCCAGCGGCGGCAGTTCGGTCAGTTCGACGCCGAGCGTGCGCAGCGCGTCGCAATACGCGTGGAACTGCGTGAGCGTCTTGTCGTGGTCGGGTGCGCCGAGTTCGGCAGTGGTCAGGCCTGCGCCACAGGACGGCGCGGGACGGCGAACGATCGCTTGCGTGAATTGCATCGACTTCTCCATGGTCATCGCCACACCCGTGCGGCGCACGGGGCAGCTGCGTTGTGTCCGGACCATTATCGGAAGCCAAATTGTGCAATTCGTGTCGATTTCGGCTGCGCCGACAGCCGATTGCGTCGAATTGCGCGCAGCAGGCAGCGGATTCGGCAGACGGCCGTTCGCCGCATCGCGAACGGCCGCTTTCGCGCGCGGCGCGCACGTCACACGCCGGACCCGAACCCCATCTGCGAGCGGCCGAGCGCCGTGAGATCGCCTTCCCCGCCACGCCCGTCGAATTCGACCTCGAAATGATCGGCCGGGAAATCGGGCGGGCTCTCGCCGCGCGCGAACGCGGGCAACTGGCGCCGCAGGTACGCGTCGTTCTTCGCGCAACCCGGCGCGGCCGCGATGTACATCACGTTGCTGTCGCCGCTGCCGCGATGCGCATCCTCGACCGCATGCACGACGTCGCCGTGCCAGAACACCGCGTCGCCCGGCTCCATGTGCGGGATCGGCACCAGCGCGTCGAGCAGCAGCGCGTGCCATTCGGGCCGGATCGACAGCGCACGGCCCGGACGCGCGCCGCACAGGTCGTCGTCGGCGACATCGTCCTGCAGCGCGCGAAGCACGACATAGGCCATCGCGTTCGCCACCGGGATCAGTTGCAGCGTGCCGTCGCCGGCCCCCTGCGGCGTCAGCGCGGTCCAGCCCTGGAACGTGCGGAACATCGAACACACGGCCGGCGACGGAATTTCCTCGACGTCGGGACGGAACGCGGCATCGAACGGGTTGTAATCGCGCCAGCGGCCGGCCAGCACGTGACGGTAGACCTGGCGGAAGTTCGCGCCGAGCCAGCGCTCGACGGAGCCGCCGTCGACGTGCGGCGACAGCCCGAGCGACGTCGAACCCGGCGGCCGCCGGCGAATCCGGTCCGCGTAAGCGGGCACCTGGTCGGGATCGAAATGCGTACGTGTGCCGTCCGCATGCCGCCACAGGCGGTTCAGGAACACGCGCGCCTGCGTGAGTGCAGGCGACTGGCGCGCGGCCACCTGCGGCTTCGACCAGTAAACACCGTAAATCTGCGGCTTGCCCGACGCAAGGTTGCCGAAATAGCTGTCCTCGGCGCGCGCCTGCAGCCGGTCGGCGAAGCGGTTCGACTCCAGATATGCGCCGATCTCGTCGTTCCAGTCGCGCGCCTGCCGCGCGTCGAATACGCCGCGAATCACGACCGCGCCATGCGTGCGGATCGCGGCAATTGCGTGCAGATCGACCGTCCCGCCTGCGATATCCGCGAACGGCACCACCGGAATCACGTCGCGGCCATGCGCGTGCGTGCGCCGGATCGCGTCGACCTGCCGCGCGATGTCGCCCTCCAGCTCGCGGAACGTGGCCGCGTAACCGGGCAGGCCGGCGCGCAGCGCCCTTTTCGCCGCGCGGATCGCGGCGGGCAAATCGTCTATCGTCAGTTGCATCGTGGTCTCCTCGCTGAAGCGTGTCGTGATGTGCTGTCAGCATACGGCCGGCGCACGGCCGCCATCACCTCGATCCGGCCAACTATCGATACAATCCTGACAAACGTGCGTTACCCGGGATGATGGCAGACCACGCAGAGCTTGTTGCCGTCCGGGTCGCGGAAATAGGCGCCGTAGTAGTCGCGGTGGTAGTGCGGCCGCAGTCCCGGCGGCCCTTCGCAGGCGCCGCCGCGCCGCAGCGCGAGCGCGTGGCAGCGATCGACGTGCGCGCGTGTCGGCGCAGCGAACGCGATCGTGTGGCCATTGCCCGGTTCGGGCGCGCGGCCGTCGAGCGGCTGGCCGAAGAAGAACAGCGGCCGGTCGGCGTCGGCCGGCATCCAGCCCGACCAGCCGTCCGGCTCGCGGAACTTCAGGCGCAGCCCGAGTTCCGCGAAAAGCGGCGCGTAGAAATCGTAGGCGCGCGCGGTGTCGCTGACGCCCACGCAAACATGTGAAAACATGGCATCGCTCCGTTGTGACGATCGCTCACGATCATGCCACGGCGCGGCGCCTGCCCTCGCCGGAGGCCGCGATGAAACCGCAGTACGAGCACGTGACGTTCGCCCCCGGCTGTTCGATCCGCGTGTATCACCGCCAGCTCGCACGCATCCCGTTCGAATGGCATCGCCATCCCGAATACGAACTGACGCTGACGCTCAACAGCCGCGGCCAGCGCTTCATCGGCGATCACGTCGCGCGCTACGCGGACGACGATCTGGTGCTCGTGCCGCCCAACCTGCCGCATACCTGGTCGTCGAACGCGCGCATCGATCGCGATGCGCCCGAAGTCGCGCTCGTCGTCTGGTTCGATGGCGACTGGGTGCGGCGGCTTGCCGACTGTTGCCCCGAATACGCGCCGCTGCGCTCGCTGCTGCGGCGCGCGGCGCCCGGCCTGCGCTTCGACGCGGACGCGGCCCGCGCGATGCGCGCACGGCTGCCGCAGTTGCTCGATCCGTCGCCGCGCGCGCGGCTCGCGGCCGCACTCGACACGCTCGCCGACCTCGCGGAAGCCGGCGGCGAGCCGCTCGCCACCGCGCATGCGTACGACCGGCCCGGCGGCACGATACCGCCCGCCGACGCTCCCGCGCCCGAAGCCGAGCGCCTTGATCGCGTGCTCGACGCGATCGACCGGCACTTCCACGAACCGCTGCGCATCGATGCACTCGCCGCTGCCGCGCACATGTCCGAACGCACGCTGCAGCGCCTGTTCGTCCGGCATCTCGGCGAAAGCGTCGGCCGCTACGTGCAGCGGCTGCGGCTCGCGCACGCGTGCCGTCATCTCGTCGGCACCGACTGGCCGATCGCGACGGTGGCCGCGCGCTGCGGCATTCCGAATGCCGCGAACTTCAACCGCCAGTTCCTTGCCGCGCGCGGGATGACGCCGGGCGCGTATCGCCAGTTCTTCCTGCAGCACGGCCACGCACCCGACGACGACGCGCCGGCGCTCGACATGCGGCCGCCGTCGCTGGAGCGCCGCGCCGATCCGGCGCGCAAATGAAAACACCCCGGCGGGATGACCCGTCGGGGTGTCGTGACGATGCGAGCCGCTCGACGCAAACGGCCCGTCAAGGCCGTTCGCGCCGCGCACGACTTAACGTGCGTTGATCGGCTTCGCTTCGCGCGGGGCATCGCCGATGAACAGCTGGCGCGGACGGCCGATCTTCTGCTCGGGATCGGCAATCATTTCGTTCCACTGTGCGATCCAGCCGACCGTACGTGCCATCGCGAAGATACACGTGAACATCGACGTCGGGATGCCCAGCGCGCGCTGGACGATGCCCGAGTAGAAGTCGACGTTCGGGTACAGCTTGCGCGACACGAAGTATTCGTCTTCCAGCGCGATCTTTTCAAGCTGCATCGCGAGCTTGAACAGCGGGTCGTCGTGCAGGCCCAGTTCGGTCAGCACTTCGTAGCACGTCTCGCGCATCAGCTTCGCGCGCGGGTCGTAGTTCTTGTACACGCGGTGGCCGAAGCCCATCAGCTTCACGCCCGAATTCTTGTCCTTCACCTGCTTGATGAATTCGGGGATGTTGTCCGGCGAACCGATCTGCTCGAGCATGTTCAGCGCGGCTTCGTTCGCACCACCGTGCGCCGGGCCCCACAGACACGCGATACCGGCGGCGATACATGCGAACGGGTTCGCGCCCGACGAACCGGCCAGGCGGACCGTCGACGTCGATGCGTTCTGCTCGTGATCGGCGTGCAGGATCAGGATACGGTCGAGCGCGCGAACCAGCACGTCGTTGACCTTGTACTCTTCGCACGGGTTCGAGAACATCATGTGCATGAAGTTCGCGCTGTACGACAGTTCGTTCTTCGGATAGACGAACGGCTGGCCGATGCTGAACTTGTACGCCATCGCGACGAGCGTCGGCAGCTTCGCGATCATGCGGATCGCCGACACTTCGCGGTGACGCGGGTCGTTGATGTCGAGCGAGTCGTGATAGAACGCCGACAGCGCGCCGACGGCCGCCACCAGCACCGCCATCGGGTGCGCGTCGCGGCGGAAGCCACGGAAGAAGAAGTGCATCTGCTCGTGCACCATCGTGTGCTTCGTGACGGTGTCGACAAATTCCTTCTTCTGCGCGGCGTTCGGCAGCTCGCCCTTCAGCAGCAGGTAGCAGCTTTCGAGGAAGTCCGCGTTTTGCGCGAGGTTGTCAATCGGGTAGCCGCGGTACAGCAGCTCGCCCTTGTCGCCGTCGATGTACGTAATCGCCGAATTACAAGCTGCCGTCGACATGAAGCCCGGGTCGTACGTGAACTTGCCGGTCTGGCCGTACAGCTTGCGGATGTCGATCACGTCCGGGCCCATGGTGCCCTTGTAGATCGGCATTTCGACGCTCGGCGAGTTGTCGCTGAACGATAGCGTGGCTTTAACATCAGACGGAGTCATGGCACATCCTCAATCGAAATAAAGAAACGGGATTCGATAACGGGCGTAACGCGTTACACGTTGCGCAGCATCTCCAACAGCCGGTGAATATCCGGGCTGTCTAGGTCGCCCTCTGGTTCCTTGCGCGCTAGGAGCAAGTCCATCAGGTCGTTGTCGCTCAGATCGAGCAGGCGCGACAACGCGCCTACGTCTGCATCGGTGAGGTCATGCTCGTATCTGCCGAAGAAACGCTCGAAGACGAGATCGTTCTCCAGCAGACCCCGCCGCGCGCGCCAGCGAAGGCGCGCGCGGCGGTGCGGGTCGGATTGATGCGAATCGTCGCTCATTGCAACCCGGCCTTAAACCGCGCGGCGAACCATCAGTTCCTTGATCTTGCCGATCGCCTTCGTCGGGTTCAGGCCCTTCGGGCAAACGTCGACGCAGTTCATGATCGTGTGGCAACGGAACAGACGGTACGGGTCTTCCAGGTTGTCGAGACGCTCGCCGGTGGCCGTGTCGCGGCTGTCCGCGATGAAGCGGTAAGCCTGCAGCAGGCCGGCCGGGCCGACGAACTTGTCCGGGTTCCACCAGAAGCTCGGGCACGACGTCGAGCAGCTCGCGCACAGAATGCACTCGTACACGCCGTCGAGCTCGTCGCGCTCTTCCGGCGACTGGAGGCGTTCCTTCTCCGGCGGCGGCGCGTCGTTGATCAGGTACGGCTTGATCGAGTGGTACTGGTTGAAGAAGTGCGTCATGTCGACGATCAGGTCGCGCACGACGGGCAGGCCCGGCAGCGGACGCAGCACGATCTTCTGCGGCAGGTCGTTCAGGTTCGTCAGGCACGCGAGACCGTTCTTGCCGTTGATGTTCATCGCGTCCGAACCGCACACGCCTTCGCGGCACGAACGGCGGAACGACAGCGTCTCGTCCAGCGCCTTCAACTTGATCAGTGCATCCAGCAGCATGCGCTCGTGCTTGATCTCGAGCTCGTACGTCTGCATGCGCGGCGCTGCGTCCTTGTCCGGATCGTAGCGGTAGACTTCAAAAATGCGTTTTGCCATTTCGGATTCCTTTGACTCGGCTTAGAACGTGCGCGGCTTCGGCGGCACGGATTCGACCGTCAGCGGCTTCATTTGAACCGGCTTGTAGTCGAGGCGATCGCCTTCGCTGTACCACAGCGTGTGGCGCAGCCAGTTCTCGTCGTCGCGGTGTTCGTAGTCGCTGTGGGCGTGCGCGCCACGGCTTTCCTTGCGCGCTTCCGCCGACACCATCGTCGCGCGGGCGACTTCGATCAGGTTCGCGAGCTCGAGCGCTTCGACGCGCGCGGTGTTGAACACCTTCGACTTGTCCTTCAAGTGGATGCTTTCCACGCGCGCCGCCAGATCGGCCATCTGATCGACGCCTTCCTTCAGCAGTTCCGACGTGCGGAACACGCCTGCGTGCTTCTGCATCGTCGAGCGAATGTCGTTCGCGACGTCCTGCGTGTATTCGCCCGCCGTCGACTTGTCGAGCTTGGCCAGGCGCGCCAGCGAGAATTCGCCTGCATCGGCCGGCAGCGGTTTGTGTTCCTTCTGCTTCTTCACGTGCTCGACGATGTGGTTGCCGGCCGCACGGCCGAACACCACAAGGTCCAGCAGCGAGTTCGTGCCGAGGCGGTTCGCGCCGTGCACGGACACGCACGAGCATTCGCCCACTGCGTAGAAGCCGTTGACCGGTTCCTTGTGATCGCGCGACGTGCCGACGACCTGACCGTGGATGTTGGTCGGGATGCCGCCCATCTGGTAGTGGATCGTCGGGACGACCGGGATCGGTTCCTTGATCGCATCGACGTTCGCGAACTTCAGCGCGATTTCGCGGATCGACGGCAGACGCTTCATGATCGTCTCGGCGCCGATGTGCGACAGGTCGAGCAGCACATGGTCCTTGTTCGGACCGACGCCACGGCCTTCCTTGATTTCCTGATCCATCGAACGCGACACGAAGTCACGCGGCGCCAGATCCTTCAGCGTCGGCGCATAGCGCTCCATGAAGCGCTCGCCGTTCGCGTTGCGCAGGATGCCGCCTTCGCCGCGCACGCCTTCGGTGATCAGCACGCCCGCGCCGGCCACGCCGGTCGGGTGGAACTGCCAGAACTCCATGTCCTGCAGCGCGATGCCCGAACGCGCAGCCATGCCGAGGCCGTCGCCGGTGTTGATGAACGCGTTGGTCGATGCCGCGAAGATCCGGCCTGCGCCGCCCGTCGCGAACAGCGTCGTCTTGCCTTCCATGATGTAGACGTCGCCCGTCTCCATCTCGAGGGCCGTCACGCCGAGCACGTCGCCATCGGCGTCGCGGATCAGGTCGAGCGCCATCCATTCGACGAAGAACTGCGTCTTCGCCTCGACGTTCTGCTGGTACAGCGTGTGCAGCAGCGCGTGACCGGTACGGTCGGCAGCCGCGCATGCGCGCTGGACCGGCTTCTCGCCGTAGTTCGCGGTATGGCCGCCGAACGGGCGCTGGTAGATCGTGCCGTCCGCGTTGCGGTCGAACGGCATGCCCATGTGTTCGAGTTCGTACACGACGTTCGGCGCTTCACGGCACATGAATTCGATCGCGTCCTGGTCGCCGAGCCAGTCGGAGCCCTTGATCGTGTCGTAGAAGTGGAAGTGCCAGTTGTCTTCGCTCATGTTGCCGAGCGACGCGCCGATGCCGCCCTGCGCGGCCACCGTGTGCGAACGGGTCGGGAACACCTTCGACAGCACGCCGACCGACAGGCCCGCGCGCGACAGTTGCAGCGCCGCGCGCAAGCCGGAGCCGCCCGCGCCGACGATCACTACGTCAAACTTGCGGCGCGGGAGGGAAGTTTTGATTGCAGCCATTCTTTAAACTCTCCAGAGAATCTGCGCGGCGTAGCCCGCACATGCGAGCAGCCAGACGATGGTCAGCGATTGCAGCAGCAGGCGCACACCGACGGGCTTCACGTAGTCCATCCAGATGTCGCGCACGCCGACCCATGCGTGGTAGAAGAGGGAAAGCAGCATCACGAAGGTCGCGAGCTTCATCCATTGCGCGGAGAAGATCGACGCCCAGCCTTCGTACGAGAAGTCGTGCGCGCCGAAGAACAGGACGAGCAGAATGACCGTGTAGACTGCCATGATCGTGGCGGTGATACGCTGCGCAAGCCAGTCGCGCAGGCCGTAGTGTGCGCCGACGACGAGGCGCTTCGAGCCGATTCGGTTGTTGGCTGCCATTTTCTTAGAATGCTCCGAACAGTTTGAGTGCCATGGCGATCGTCAGCGCGATCGAGACGACAAAGACGACGACTGCCGTCCGCTTGCCGCCTTCCTTCGTGACGGCGTCGTGGTTGACGTCCATCAGCAGGTGGCGAATGCCGGCGCAGAAATGGTGGAAGAACGCCCAGGACAACGCGAGGACGATCAGCTTGACGACGATGTTGGAGAGGAAAACCTTGAAGACTTCGAAGCTGAGCTCGGAGGTGAGACTCTGGTCGAAGAGGAACAGCAGGAACGGCAGGAACAGGAACAGCAGCGCGCCGCTGACTCGATGGAGAATCGACAATATCGCCGCCAGCGGCATGCGATATTTCATCGTGATATCGCCGAATCCGATGTTCCGGTATTCCGGTCTCGGCTTTCTTACTGCGTCAGTCATGCTAGACCCCTACTATGTTGTCACACTAATCCGCGATTTTAGCGCCTTTTTATATCGCGCTGCAGCGAAAGTCTGCTCTGGATAGTTGCGCGAACTAGAACAAAGGCGGCCCGAAACGTGCTTCGCGAGCGTGGGAAACGCGAAGGCACGCGGCCTGAGCCGAACCATCGTCAACTCAAGTCATTCTGATAGTAGTACCCGGTTGTGACATACCAGCCGCGCCGCACTTCCACCGGCCGGTCGCCGTATGTATAGGACACGCGCTCGACCGACAGCAGCGGAAAACCCGCCGGCACGTGCAGCAGGTCGGCGACCGCCGGCTCCGCCGCCACCGCGCGGATCTTCTCCGTCGCGCGGATCATCCGCGTGCCGAACTCCGTCTCGAACATGGCGTAGAGCGGCCCCTTGTACTCGCTCAACCGCTCGAACGTGAGCCCCCGGAACATCGCGCCCGGCAGCCAGATCTCGTCGAGCACCGTCGCTTCTTTCTCGAACTCCAGCAGGCGGCGCACCTGCACGACGGGATCGGCCGGCTTCAGGTCGAGCTGCCGCGCGATCTCGGCCGGCGCGCGCAGGCGCCGGCATTCGAGCAGGCGACTCACGTGCGGGTGCTCGGCACCGTCGTCGGCCAGGAGGCGCAGAAAGCGAAACTGCGCGCGATCCTCATTGTGCGTTGCAACAAAAGTGCCCTTGCCCTGCCGCCGAACCACGAGGTTTTCGGCGGCCAGCTCGTCGATCGCCTTGCGAACGGTGCCCTGGCTGACCTTGTAGCGGGCCGCGAGCTCCACTTCGCTGGGGATGATCTCGCCCGGTTTCCATTCGCCGGTTTCGAGACTTTGCGTGATTAATGACTTAATCTGCTGGTACAACGGGCTGAACGTCGGCGACGGCAATGCCGCAGGCGAAGGTGCGGGATCGCCCGCACCCGGCTGCCCTGGGCCGCCTGCGCCGGTCTGATTCGCGGTATTCGCCTGGTTCGATGTCATGGCGCGCATTTCATCACAAACCGCACTTTTTCGTCCACTCAATTTCCGCAAAACATCTGTCTTATATAAGACATATGATACCGTTGACATTGGGCTTCACGGCTCCTACACTCCCGGTCGAGCAAGGGTTCGCGGGTGCAAAGAGCGCGTCCCCGGCTACGTGCCACGGCCGTCTCCAGGTTCACCGCGTCTGCCATCGCGAGTCCTCCGCCCTGCTTCAATGCAACGCTACGCACAACGCGCATAGAATGGCGTTTTCGCTAGCGTCCAACGCTTCACCCGTCCTGGAGATTTTCAATGGCTAAGCCCGCAAAGCGCGTTGCCGTCACCGGCGCCGCAGGTCAAATCGCTTACTCCCTGCTGTTCCGCATCGCGAACGGCGACCTGCTCGGCAAGGACCAGCCGGTCATCCTGCAACTGCTCGACCTCCCGCAAGCCCAAGCCGCCGTCAAAGGCGTCGTGATGGAACTCGACGATTGCGCGTTCCCGCTGCTCGCGGGCGTCGTGATCACCGACGATCCGAAGGTTGCATTCAAGGACGCCGACGTCGCGCTGCTGGTCGGTGCACGTCCGCGCTCGAAGGGCATGGAGCGCAAGGACCTGCTGTCGGCGAACGCCGAGATCTTCACGGTTCAGGGCGCTGCGCTGAACGAAGTCGCGAGCCGCGACGTGAAGGTGCTGGTCGTCGGCAACCCGGCGAACACGAACGCGTACATCGCGATGAAGTCGGCGCCGGATCTGCCGAAGAAGAACTTCACGGCCATGCTGCGCCTCGACCACAACCGCGCGCTGTCGCAGCTCGCAGCCAAGTCGGGCAAGCCGGTCGCATCGATCGAGAAGCTCGCCGTGTGGGGCAACCACTCGCCGACGATGTACCCCGACTTCCGCTTCGCGACCGCCGAAGGCGAATCGATGCTGAAGCTGATCAACGACGACGTGTGGAACCGCGACACGTTCATCCCGACCGTCGGCAAGCGCGGCGCGGCGATCATCGAAGCGCGCGGCCTGTCGTCGGCAGCGTCGGCAGCCAACGCGGCGATCGACCACGTCCGTGACTGGGTGCTCGGTACGAACGGCAAGTGGGTCACGATGGGCATCCCGTCGGACGGCTCGTACGGCATCCCCGAAGACATCATCTACGGCGTGCCGGTCGTTTGCGAAAACGGCGAGTACAAGCGCATCGAAGGCCTGGAAATCGACGCGTTCTCGCGCGAGAAGATGGACGGTACGCTGGCCGAGCTGCTCGAAGAGCGCGATGGCGTCGCCCACCTGCTGAAGAACTAAGCATCAGACGTCTTTGCCGGGCGGCCCTCGGGCCGCCCGGTTTGGCACCGGCCGGCATGCCGCCGGCCCTGCCGACCGATCCGATCCGTGCACGTTTTGCCGCCCCGCGCTCGCCGCGCACCGGCCCAGAACGCGCCCGAATCCGATTTTCTCCACGTTGACCCGCTTCCCTGACGTCGAAGAGATGGCCTCGCTCACTCCTGCACAAGTGCTGTACGACGGGGCGCCCCCGCCCGCGATCCTGCCATGCTGCGATCACTACGCGGGCAGCGAAAAGCTGATGCGCAAGTCGCTCGCGCTGCAAGCCGAAACGGGCCCCGTGTTCGACATCACGCTCGACTGCGAGGACGGCGCGGCCGTCGGCCAGGAAGCCGCGCATGCGGCACTCGTCGCCGAACTGCTCGGCAGCGCCGAGAACCGCTTCGGCCGCGTCGGCGTACGCATCCACGACTTTTCCCACCCGCACTGGCGCGACGACGTGCGCATCGTGCTGAGCGCCGCGCGCGCGCCCGCCTACATCACGCTCCCGAAAATCGCGAACGCCGCCGACGCGGCCGAAATGACCGCGTTCATCGAGGGCGCGCGCCGCGAGCTCGGCATCGTGCAGCCGATCCCGGTCGACGTGCTGGTCGAGACGCACGGCGCGCTCGCGCAGGCTGCCGCCCTCGCCGCGCTGCGGACGGTCGGCACGCTGAGCTTCGGGCTGATGGACTTCGTCTCCGCGCACCACGGCGCGATTCCCGATTCCGCGATGCGCTCGCCCGGCCAGTTCGAACACCCGCTCGTGCGCCGCGCGAAGCTGGAAATCGCCGCGGCCTGCCACGCGCACGGCAAGACGCCGTCGCACAACGTGACGACCGAGGTGCGCGACATGAGCGTCGTCGCCGGCGATGCGCGCCGCGCGCGCGACGAATTCGCGTTCACGCGGATGTGGAGCATCCACCCCGCGCAGATCCGCCCGATCGTCGACGCATTCGCGCCCCGCACCGACGAGGTCGCGCTGGCCGCCGAGATCCTGCTGGCCGCGCAGGCCGCCAACTGGGGCCCGACGCGCCACGGTGATACGCTGCACGATCGCGCAAGTTATCGTTATTACTGGTCGGTGCTGCGCCGCGCGCGGGCCACCGGCCAGCCCGTACCGGCCGAGGCCGCACCGCTGTTCGGCCCGGCCGCCGGCGACACGCCGTGAGCGCGCGCCGCCAGCCGATACGCGCGGTTTCATGCATTCGCAAGCGCGCGAACCAGACAGAGGTTTGCGAAACGACAAAAAACGTAACGGAGCCCGAAAACCTGATATATGCGCGGCCAAATAGGTGAAAATAGCGGCCGCTGCGCGCTTTCGGGGCGCGTGCAGTTTCAAACCGGCCGGCAGTTTCTCGATTTCCGGCCCTTGTCAACTGATTATCGAAAGGTTCTGACTCCATGAAGAAACTCCTGATCGCTACCGCCATCGGCGCGTTGTCCGCCACGATGCTGGTGTCGGCTCCGAGCGCGTTTGCCCAGGGCACGACCACCACGACCGCGAAGAAGGCCAAGCGCCCGGCGCCGGCCAAGCGCATCATTCCGCGCAGCAAGAAGGCCCAGGCGCGTGCCGCAGCCAAGGTCGATACGGTGCCGGACGGCGCGGTCAAGTGGACCTGCAAGGATGGCCTGTCGTTCGACCTCGCCGGCGACATGAAGCGCGACCAGGTCGTCACGGTTCACTGGGCGAAGAAGAACTACAAGCTGCCGCGTCAGGCCACGACGACGGGCGCCGACACGTTCTACGATCCGGCAGCAGGCTTCAAGCTGATCGTGATCCCGTCGAAGGCAATGCTGTTCTCCGACGCGAACGGCGGCGAACGCCTCGCGGACGAGTGCGTGACGCCGGAAATGACGCAAGGCACGCCGGCGCCGACGCAATCGAACGAGCTGAAGCCGGCAACGAACTAAGCGCGCTCCCCTCGGCCCCTCGATGTCCGCCCCGGTCTCCAACGTCCGCCCTGCTCCGGATACGGTACTCGTCGATATCGTCGACTACGTGCTGAACACCGGCATCGACAGCGCGCTCGCGCTGGAGACGGCGCGTCATTGCCTGATCGACACGCTCGGATGCGGACTCGAGGCGCTGTCCTACCCTGCCTGCACCAAGCTGCTCGGCCCCGTCGTGCCCGGCACGATCGTGCCGAACGGCGCGAAGGTGCCCGGCACGTCCTTCCAGCTCGATCCCGTCCAGGCCGCATTCGGCATCGGCGCGATGATCCGCTGGCTGGACTTCAACGACACCTGGCTCGCCGCCGAATGGGGTCATCCGTCCGACAATCTCGGCGGAATCCTGGCGACGGCCGACTGGCTCTCCCGCACGGCCGTCGCGGCCGGCCGGAAGCCGCTTTCGATGCGCGACGTGCTGGTCGCGATGATCCAGGCCCACGAGATCCAGGGCTGCCTCGCGCTCGAGAATTCCTTCAACGCGGTCGGGCTCGACCACGTGCTGCTCGTGAAGGTCGCGTCGACGGCCGTCGTCGGCCGGCTGCTCGGGCTCACACGCGACGAGCTGATCAATGCGGTGTCCAACGCGTTCGTCGACGGCCACGCGCTGCGCACCTACCGCCACGCGCCGAACACGGGCTCGCGCAAATCATGGGCGGCCGGCGACGCCACCTCCCGCGCGGTGCGCCTCGCGCTGATCGCGAAAACGGGCGAAATGGGCTACCCGTCGGCGCTCACCGCGAAGACCTGGGGCTTCTACGACGTGCTGTTCAACGGGCAGCCGTTCCGCTTCCAGCGCCCGTACGGCACGTACGTGATGGAAAACGTGCTGTTCAAGATCGCGTTCCCCGCCGAATTCCATGCACAAACGGCCGCCGAGGCCGCGCTGCAGCTGCACGCACAACTCGCCGCGGCGGGCCGCTCGACCGACGAGATCAGCCGGATCACGATCCGCACGCACGCGGCCGCGATCCGCATCATCGACAAGCAGGGCCCGCTCGCCAATCCGGCCGACCGCGACCACTGCATCCAGTACATGGTCGCCGTGCCGCTGCTGTTCGGCCGGCTGACCGCGGCCGATTACGAAGATTCGGCCGCAGCGGACCCACGCATCGACGCACTGCGCGCGAAAACCGTGTGCGTCGAGGATCCGCAGTTCACGAAGGATTACCACGATCCGGACCAGCGCTCGATCGCGAATGCGCTGACGATCGAGTTCACGGACGGATCGAAGCTTGCCGAAGTGGCGGTCGAGTATCCGCTCGGCCATCAGCGACGCCGCGCCGACGGCATCCCGCTCCTGGTCGAGAAGTTCAGGACCAACCTCGCCCGCCGTTTCCCGGCCAAGCAGCAACAAGCGATTCTCGACGTGTCGCTGGATCAGGCAAAGCTCGAAGCGATGCCGGTCAATGAGTACGTCGACTTGTATGTGATATAGCCGTCATCTACAGGACTCTTTGTTTCCTAGCCTTAAACCCAGGAAAATCACCATGGCCCACAATCTCCACAAGACCCTCAAGGAATTCGACAGCGGTTCCGGCAAAGGCAAGTTCTACTCGCTGCCGCATCTCGGCAAGGAGCTGAAGACGAAGATCGAACGCCTGCCGGTGTCGATCCGTATCGTGCTCGAGTCCGTGCTGCGCAACTACGACGGCAAGAAAATCACCGAAGAGCACATCGAGCAGCTTGCGAACTGGAAGCCGACCGCGAAGCGCGTCGACGAGATTCCGTTCGTGGTGTCGCGCGTCGTGCTGCAGGACTTCACGGGCGTGCCGCTGCTCGCCGACATCGCGGCCATGCGCGGCGTCGCCGAGCGCACGGGCAAGAACCCGAAGAAGATCGAACCGCTGGTCCCGGTCGATCTCGTCGTCGACCACTCGGTCCAGATCGACTACTTCCGCCAGAAGGACGCGCTCGACCTGAACATGAAACTGGAATTCCAGCGCAACAACGAGCGCTACCAGTTCATGAAGTGGGGCATGCAGGCATTCGACACGTTCAAGGTCGTGCCGCCGGGCGTCGGCATCGTCCACCAGGTGAACCTCGAGTACCTCGCGCGCGGCGTCCACAAGAAGAAGGACGCAGACGGCACGGTCTACTATCCGGACACCCTCGTCGGCACGGACAGCCACACGACGATGATCAACGGCATCGGCGTGGTCGGCTGGGGCGTGGGCGGCATCGAAGCCGAAGCCGGCATGCTCGGCCAGCCGGTGTACTTCCTGACGCCGGACGTCGTCGGCGTCGAGCTGAAGGGCAAGTTGCGCGAAGGCGTGACGGCCACCGACCTGGTGCTGACGATCACCGAAATGCTGCGCAAGGAGAAGGTCGTCGGCAAGTTCGTCGAGTTCTTCGGCGCAGGCACGAAGTCGCTGTCGCTGCCGGACCGCGCAACGATCGGCAACATGGCGCCGGAATACGGCGCAACGATGGGCTTCTTCCCGGTCGACGAAAAGACGATCGACTACTTCGAAGGCACCGGCCGCACGAAGGCGGAAATCGCCGCGTTCGAAAACTACTTCAAGGCGCAGAAGCTGTTCGGCATTCCGAAGGCCGGCGACATCGACTACACGAAGACGGTGACGCTGGATCTCGCGACGGTCGCACCGTCGCTGGCCGGCCCGAAGCGCCCGCAGGACCGCATCGAGATCGGCAACGTCAAGTCGACGTTCACCGACCTGTTCTCGAAGCCGGTCGCGGACAACGGCTTCGCGAAGAAGGCGGACGACCTGAACGCGCAGTACACGACGAGCAACGGCGTCGACGTGAAGAACGGCGACATCCTGATCGCCGCGATCACGTCGTGCACGAACACGTCGAACCCGAGCGTGCTGCTGGCTGCCGGCCTGCTCGCGAAGAAGGCCGTCGAAGCCGGCCTGACCGTCGCACCGCACATCAAGACGTCGCTCGCGCCGGGATCGCGCATCGTCACCGAATACCTGACGAAGACGGGCCTGCTGCCGTACCTGTCGAAGCTCGGCTTCGAAGTCGCGGCCTACGGCTGCACGACCTGTATCGGCAACGCGGGCGACCTGACGCCGGAACTGAACGAAGCGATCACGACGAACGACATCGTCGCGGCCGCCGTGCTGTCGGGCAACCGTAACTTCGAAGCACGCATCCACCCGAACATCCGCGCGAACTTCCTCGCGTCGCCGCCGCTCGTCGTCGCATACGCGATCGCCGGCACCATCACGCGCGACCTGATGACCGAGCCGGTCGGCCAGGGCAAGGGCGGCAAGGACATCTACCTCGGCGACATCTGGCCGACGAGCGATGAAATCCACGCGCTGCTCAAGTTCGCGCTCGATCCGAAGAAGTTCGAGGACAACTACGCGAAGCTGACCAAGAAGGGCGACCTCTGGAGCAAGATCGAGGGCGAATCGGGCCAGGTCTACGACTGGCCGAAGTCGACGTACATCGCCGAGCCGCCGTTCTTCGGCAACGACTTCTCGATGGAACCGGCCGCTTCGATCCCGACGGTCAAGGGCGCGCGCGCACTGGGCATCTTCGGTGACTCGGTCACGACCGACCACATCAGCCCGGCAGGCTCGATCAAGGAAGACTCGCCGGCAGGCAAGTGGCTGAAGGAAAACGGCGTGCAGAAGGCCGACTTCAACAGCTACGGTTCGCGCCGCGGTAACCACGACGTGATGATGCGCGGCACGTTCGCGAACGTCCGGATCAAGAACCTGATGATCCCGGCGAAGGCAGACGGCACGCGCGTCGAAGGCGGCCTGACGATCCACCAGCCGAGCGGCGAACAGCAGTCGATCTACGACGCAGCCATGCAGTACGTCGCCGCCGATACGCCGACCGTCGTGTTCGCGGGCGAAGAGTACGGCACGGGCTCGTCGCGCGACTGGGCCGCGAAGGGCACGCAACTGCTCGGCGTGAAGGCCGTGGTCGCACGCAGCTTCGAGCGCATCCACCGCTCGAACCTGGTCGGCATGGGCGTGCTGCCGCTGCAGTTCACGGGTGCGGACAGCATCCAGTCGCTCGGCATCACCGGCGACGAGACGTACGACATCGAAGGCCTCGGCGACGATTTCAAGCCGCAGCAGGACGTCACGCTCGTGATCAACCGCAAGAACGGCGAAACGCAGCGCGTGCAAGTGCTGCTGCGCATCGATACACCGATCGAAGTCGACTACTACAAGCACGGCGGTATCCTGCCGTTCGTGCTGCGCTCGCTGCTCGCAGCGTAAGCGCCCTGCTTTTGCAGGTGCCGCAGCCGCCTCGCGGCGGTTGCGGCCGATTTGGATGCCCGACCTCGTGTCGGGCATTTTTTCGCCCGCGCTTTATACGGCCTTACGCCGCCTTGTCCGCGCGCGCCTTCGCGCCCGCCCCTCGCGCGTTCTTCTTCAGGTGCGTGCGGTTGTATTCGATCGCCGCGCGCACGAGGTTCTTCAACGCCCGCTTGTCGAGCTTGTCGCCTTCGAACAGATCGATCGCGCGTCGCGCATTGCCGTCGAGGCCGTCGTTGAAAAGCTTGTCCGGATCGGGGAGCTGTGCGCCGTGCATGAAGGTCACTTTCACCTTGCCCTTGTGCGCGTTCGCAACCGCGATCATCCCGTCGCATGACCAGACGGGGCTGCCCATCCATTTCCATTCCTCGACGATGCCCGCTTGTGCAGCGAGGATCGTCTGGCGCACGTCGGCGAAGGTCTTGCCGCGCCAGTCGGCGATGCCTGCGATCAGCGCATCGATGCGCGCCGACGGTGTGAGGTCCGTTGCACTCATGCGCGGGCCTCCGTGCCTTCGTCGGGACGCGACAGCACCTGTTCGAGCGATTCGAAGAACCGTACCCAGCCATACTGCGCGCCGCGGTACGCCTGCTCCTGGTCGGGGCGGAAGCCGACCTGCTCCATGCGCAGGTGCGTGCCGGCCGGCGTCGGCGTGAGCGTCCACGTCACGATGCTTTCGAGCCCGTGCGCCGCCCACGTATAGGACAGCGCGCGGTGCGGCTCGATCGTGAGGATCGTGCAATCGACCGAGCCCCAGTCCGCGCGAAAGCTGAATGCGCGGCCCGCGACGGGCTCGAAGTCGCTCTTCATCAGCCACGCCTCGATCAGGTGCGGTTGCGTGAGCGCGCGCCAGATCTTTTCCGGCGGATGAGGCAGCTCCCGTTCGACGACGACGGAGCGCGTTTCGGCAGTGGCTTGATTCATTATTGATCCATCCTTTTGAGCAGATCTTCGAGGGCGTCGAACCGGTTCTGCCAGAAGCCGGCCATCTGGCTTGTCCAGTCGATCAACGGGGCCAGCGCTTGCGGCTGTGCGCTGTAGTGCGTCTGCCGGCCTTCGTGGCGGTCGCTCACGAGCCCGGCCTGCTTCAGGACGCCGAGATGCTTCGAAACGGCCGGCTGCGAGACGCCCGCATGGGCCGTCAGCGCGGCAACCGTCAGCTCGCCGTCCGCGCACAGTCGCTCGAAGAGCGCGCGGCGCGTCGGATCGGCAAGTGTCCTGAAAAGCATGTCGTGAGCGTTCTGCATATCCAAATCCATAACCCGATGGTTATGGATTGAAGGATATCCGCTGATCGGCGAGAGTCAAGGGGGGAATTTCGCGAACGACGTCGTTCGATCTTGCGCGGGCATCGCGTCCGCCGCACCGGCTCGTGCCCGCCTTCGAATTCGAGCGCTTCCTCTAATCGGCAATCGCGCCATCCGATCCGAAAGCCGCCTGCAAGACTGCGCGGCGCGCTGTTCCACAGTTCGGGAAAGGTTTGCGCTCGGCCGACCCTTTTGTTGTGCACGCGTGCATCCGTTCCTGCCGTGTCGCTTCGTTTGACCACATAGTGCGACCCGGCATACGGCAACGTCTGATCACCTGCCATCCGGTCGCGCGTCGATCCGCTCCGCGATCGCGCACGTTCCGATGCCGCAACGAACAACTCGTGCGTGCGAACGTCGCGCATTGTCGCGCCGTCGTGCCGCGAACCGGTTCCGTTCGCCGCGGCCGCCATCGCTTGCGCGTACGACGCAACGCATGCGTGCGCAGGCGCCGATGTCAGAACTGACAGCTATGGAAACTGGCAGCTACCCGAACGGCACCGACGCCCTACGCTCGTCACCGCTCGCGGCCCCACAAGGGCCGGGGGTTCCAGTAACGTCGCCTCTCCTAAAAAAGGACTCCCGATGAAAAGGAACGCCTGGTTTGCCCGTCCCCTTCCGTCGCCCCGCCGCCTCGCGTGCGCGTGGCCGCTCGTGCTCGCCGCCGGCGCGGCGCACGCGACGACGGATTGGGTCGATACCCACACGAAGGCCTTTCTGACCGGCCCGCAGTTGATGGCGCGCAGCGCGGCGCCGTCGCTCGAACTCGCGGCCGGCGAAACGACCGACGTCGTCGTCAGCCTGAAGCTGCGCAACGCCGCGCAGCTCAAGCAACTGGCGCGCGACGTGAACCGGCCCGGCAGCGCGCATTACCGCCAGTACCTCACACCCGAGCAGTTCCTCGCCAGCTACGCGCCGACCGACGCGCAGGTGAAGTCGGTGGTCGACTATCTGCACAAGAGCGGCTTCGTGAACGTCGAGGTCGCGCCGAATCGGCTGCTGGTGTCCGCGCGCGGCACGGCCGGCACGGTCAAGACCGCATTCAACACGTCGCTCGTGCACTTCCAGTACGCGGGCCGCTCGGGCTTCGCCAACGCGTCGACCGCACAGGTGCCGCGCGCGCTCGGCGACGTCGTCGGCTCGGTGCTCGGGCTGCAGAGCGTCGCGCGCGCGCGGCCGATGCTGCGCATCGGCAACGTGGCAAAGCCGCAGGCCCTCGCGGCCGGCACGGCGACGGGCCACTATCCGAAGGAATTCCCGGGCCTCTACAACGCGACCGGCGTGCCGACCGCGGCCGGCGTGACCGTCGGCATCATCACGATCGGCGGCGTGTCGCAGACGGTGCAGGACCTGAACCAGTTCACATCGAGCAACGGTTACGGCACGGTCTCGACGCAGACCGTCAAGACCAATGGCGCCGGTACGAGCGGCAGCTACAGCGACGACCAGAGCGGCCAGGGCGAATGGGATCTCGACAGCCAGTCGATCGTCGGCTCGGCCGGCGGCCAGGTCGGCAAGCTCGTGTTCTACATGGCGGACCTCAACGCCGCCGGCAACACGGGCCTCACGCAGGCGTTCAACCGCGCGGTGTCGGACAACACCGCGAAGGTGATCAACGTGTCGCTCGGCTGGTGCGAGACCGACGCGAACGCGGACGGCACGATCGACGCCGAGGAACAGATCTTCACGACGGCCGCGGCGCAAGGCCAGACGTTCTCGGTATCGTCGGGCGACGAAGGCGTGTACGAGTGCAACAACCGCGGCTATCCGGACGGCGCGAACTACACGGTGTCGTGGCCGGCTTCGTCGCCGCACGTGCTCGCGATCGGCGGCACGACGCTCTACACCACGTCGGCGGGCGCATTCTCGAACGAGACGGTATGGAACGAAGGGCTCGACGGCAACGGCAAGCTGTGGTCGACGGGCGGCGGCGTCAGCACGATCCTGCCCGCGCCGTCGTGGCAGTCGGGCAGCAACCGCCAGTTGCCGGACGTCGCGTTCGACGCCGCGCAAAGCACGGGCGCGTACATCTACAACTACGGCCAGTTGCAGCAGATCGGCGGCACGAGCCTCGCCGCACCGATCTTCACGGGCTTCTGGGCGCGCCTGCTCGCGGCGAACGGCACGGGCCTCGGTTTCCCGGCCAGCAACCTGTATCGCGCGATTCCGTCCAACCCGTCGCTCGTGCGCTATGACGTCGTGTCGGGGAACAACGGGTATCAGGGGTATGGCTACACCGCAGGCACCGGCTGGGATTTGACGACCGGCTTCGGCAGCCTGAACATCGCGAACCTCAACCAGCTGATCAAGTCGGGCGGGTTCTGAGCGATGCGTGACGGCCGGTGCGCGGCGATGGTTGGTCGCGCGCCGGTTCGTGAGTGACTTTCCCGTGATCGTCGTAGCGTCGTCAGCGTGTGCCGCGATCGCGCACGACCCTACTCCGTCGCCCGCTCCTTCACGCGCTCCGGCATGGCCGGCGCACCGTTCCGATGCGACGGCGCAAACAGCCGCAGCCCGCTCGCGACGCTCGCGGCCCCGGCGAAGCCCGCGCCGAGCATCAGCGCGAGCGTCGGCCCGTGGCGCCCGGCGATCCCGAACGACAGCGCGACGAGCGCCGCGCCTGTCGCCTGCCCGATCAGCCGCGCGGTCGCGATGATCCCGCTCGCGCCGCCGCTGCGTTCGGGCGGCGCGCTCGACATCAGCGCCTTCAGGTTCGGCGACTGGAAGAAGCCGAAGCCCGCGCCGCACAGCATCATCCGCCAGCCGATGTCGAACACGTCCGGTGTCGCCGGCAGCGCGGCGAGCGACACCATGCCCGCGCTCAGCAACGCGAGCCCGATCGCGCCGAGCAGGCCGGGCGGGTAGCGATCCGACAGCCGCCCCGCGATCGGCGCGGCGAACGCGACGATCGCCGACCACGGCGTCATCAGGAAGCCCGTCTCGACCGCGCTGCGATGCAGGACGGTTTCGAAATAGAACGGCAGCGACACGAACGCGAGCCCCTGCGCGGCGAACGCGCACACGGCCGTCAGCGCGGACAGCGTGAACACGGGCCGGCGAAACAGGTCGACCGGCAGCATCGGCGCCGGGTGTCCGGCCTGGCGGCGAATCAGCAGCCAGCCGAACGCGAATGCCACCGCGGCGGCCGCGAACACCACGGAAAGCGGCCCGCGCTGCGCGAATTCGCCGAGCGCGAAGATCAGCGACGCGAACGTGATCACGTTGAACAGCGCGGCGACCGGATCGAACGCATGCTTGCCGCGCGCCGTCTGCGGCAGCGACGGAATCGCCACCGCGAGCGCGAACACGCCGAGCGGCACGTTCACCGCGAACAGCCACGGCCACGCGGCGACCGACAGGATCAGCGACGCGATCGTCGGCCCCACCGCGAACGACACGCCGACGACGAGCGCGTTGAAGCCGACGCCGCGCCCGAGCCGGTGTGCGGGAAACAAACCGCGGATCAGCGCGACGTTGACGCTCATGATCGCGCTCGCGCCGAAGCCCTGCACGATCCGCGCGGCCGTCAGTTGCGGCAGCGTCGACGCGAGCGAACAGCCGAGCGACGCGAGCGTGAACACCGCGAGCCCGGCGATATACACGCGCTTGTGGCCGACGATGTCGCCGAGCGATGCGAACGGCAGCAGCGTCGCGACCATCGCGAGCTGGTACGCGTTGATGATCCACACGGACGCGGCCGGCGAAGCATGCAGGTCGGTGGCGATCGCGGGCAGCGCGGTGTTCGCGATCGCGGTGTCGAGCGTCGCGAGCGCGACGGCCAGCAGCACGGCGGACATCGCGCGCCAGTTGACGGCCGGCTCACGGGCGCCGGCGGGGGAAGCGAATTCGGACAAGATGAGGCTCGGCTGACGAGCGACGCGCACGCCGCGTCGCGGATTGGACTCGCGGCGGCGTTCCGGTCGCACCGCACGGAACGCACGCCGCCGCGCCCCGTATTGTTGCAGAGCCGCATCGAACGTGCAGCCGGCCGCTTCGTCAGTCAGCAAAATGAAAGAAGGCGCGTCGCCGTGCATGGCGCGCGGCGACGCAGGCGGCGCAGGCCGACGCGTCAGGTCACCGCGCGCCGCGCATTGCGCCCGCGCAGCCACTCGAGCGCAAGCAGCAGGCTCGTCGAGAAGATGATCAGGATCGTCGCGAGCGCGGCGATCGTCGGGCTGATGTTCTCGCGGATGCCGGTGAACATCTGGCGCGGCAGCGTCGTCTGGTCCGCGCCCGCGAGGAACAGCGTGACGACGACCTCGTCGAACGACGTCGCGAACGCGAACAGCGCGCCCGACATCACGCCCGGCGCGATCACCGGCAGCGTCACGCGGAAGAAGGTCGACACGGGATTCGCGCCGAGCGACAGGCTCGCGCGCACGAGGTTCTGGTTGAAGCCCTGCAGCGTCGCGGCGACCGTCGTCACGACGAACGGCACGCCGAGCGCCGCGTGCGCGGCGATCAGCCCCGTGTAGGTATTCGCGAGCCCGAGCGGCGCGAAGAACAGGTACATGCCGACGCCGACCACGACGACGGGCACGATCATCGGCGACAGCAGCACGGCCATCAGCAGCCCCTTGCCGCGGAAGTCAGCCTTCGTGAGACCGATCGCGGCGAGCGTGCCGAGCACGGTCGCGACGACAGTCGCCGACGGCGCGACGATGAAGCTGTTCTTCGCGGCCATCCGCCACTCGTCCGATGCGATCAGGTTCTCGTACCAGCGCATCGAGAAGCCCGGGATCGGATAGACGAGGAACGTGCTCGACGAAAACGACAGCGGCACGATCGCGAGTACCGGCAGGATCAGGTACAGCAGCGTCAGCACGACGAGCACGCGCAGCGCGACGTACCACGCGCGCTCGACGAACGACATGTGCGGCGCGAACAGCGGCCTGGCGAGTTTCATGGTCGACATCCCTTCCCGTTTCCGTGCGTTTTCCTGTGCCCGGCGCTCAGCCGAGGCTCACGTTCGTGCGCGTGAAGCGCCCGTATACCGCGTACAGCACGAGCGTTGCCGCGAGCAGCAGCCCGCCGAGCGCGCACGCCATGCCCCAGTTGATCGTCACGTTCGTGAAGTACGCAACGTAGTAGCTGACCATCTGGTCGCCCGGCCCGCCGAGCAGCGCGGGCGTGATGTAGTAGCCGATCGCGAGGATGAACACGAGCAGCGCGCCCGCGCCGACGCCCGGGTAGGTCTGCGGCACGTACACGCGCCAGAACGCGGCGAACGGGTGGCTGCCGAGCGACACGGCCGCACGCTGGTAGGTCGGCGGGATCGACTTCATCACGCTGTAGAGCGGCAGGATCATGAACGGCAGCAGGATGTGCGTCATCGAGATATACACGCCGACGCGGTTGAACAGCAGCGTCAGCGGATGCGAGATCAGCCCGCTGCCGATCAGCGCCGTGTTGATGAGCCCTTCGCTCTGCAGCAGCACGATCCATGCGGCGACACGCACCAGCACCGACGTCCAGAACGGAATCAGCACGAGGATCATCGCGAGGTTCGCGCGCCGTTCCGACAGCGTCGAAATCCAGTACGCGAGCGGGTAGCCGAGCAGCAGCGCGAACAGCGTGACGGCGACGCCGATCACGAACGTGCGGCCGAAGATCGCGAGGTAGATCGACTGGTCGGGATCGGCCTGCACGATGTGGCCGAAGCCGTCCTGCTTGTGGTCGAGCGCGGCGAGCAGGTAGAACGGCGACACCTGGCTGCCGTTCTTCGCGATCGACTGCCAGTACGCGACGTCGCCCCAGCGCGAATCGAGCGCGATGAATTTCTCGCGCGTCTGCGCGGGCGTCAGCACCGCGCCGGCGGCATCGCTATCGCCCTTCAGCGGCATCGCGCGCGCCGTCTTCGCGACGAGCGAGCGATAGCCGGGAATCTCGGTGTTCAGGCGCCGCGCGAGCGCGCCCATCGCCTCGCTGTCGGCCACCTTCGTCATGTCGGTCGCGAGCGCCACATACGCGGTGTCGGCCGGCGGCGCCTTACGGTCCCAGCCTGACAGCGCGGCGATCGTGTTCGGCAATGCGGTTGCGATCTCGGGGTTCTGCACCGCGCGCGTGAGCAGCGTGCCGATCGGCACGACGAAGATCAGCAGCAGGAAAATCGCGAGCGGCGCGACCAGCAGCAATGCCATCGTGCGCTTGCGGGCCTCGGCGGCCTTCAGCTCGCGCTTGAGCGCGGCTGTCGACGGCGAGGAGGAAGCGATCGTCATCGTATTCAACGGTTGTCTCCGGCCGGGCACGATCCGGTGGAAGGCCGCGCGACGCAATCGACGCATCGCGCGGCCAGTTACATCAGGATGCCTGAACGGTTACTTCGTCGCCCACGCGGCGAAGCGCTGCTCGAGCTCGTCGCTGTGGTCGGTCCAGAAACCGATGTCCTCCAGCACCGCGTTCTTGCCGTTGGCCGGCGAGTTCGGCAGGTTCGCGAGCGTCTTCGCGTCGAGCGACTTGATCGCCGCGATGTTCGCGGGGCCGTACGCGATGTGCTGCGCATACGCCTGCTGCGGCTTCGGCGTCAGCGAATACGCGATGTACTGCTCGGCCAGCGCCTTGTTCGGCGAGCCCTTCGGAATCGCCCAGTAGTCGAGGTCGTAGATGCTGCCGTTCCACACGACCTTCAGGTTCTTGCCTTCCTTCTGCGCGGCGTCGATGCGGCCGTTGTACGCGGTCGACATCACGACGTCGCCGGCGACGAGGAACTGCGGCGGCTGCGCGCCCGCTTCCCACCACTGGATGTACGGCTTCAGCTCGTCGAGCTTCTTGAACGCGCGGTCCTGGCCGGCCTTCGTGCCGAGCACCTTGTAGACATCCTTCGTCGCGACGCCGTCGGCCATCAGCGCGAATTCGAGGTTATAGCGCGCGCCCTTGCGCATTCCGCGCTTGCCGGGGAATTTCTTCACGTTCCAGAAATCGGCCCAGCCGGTCGGTGCCGCCTTCAGCTTGTCCGCGTTGTACGACAGCGCCGTCGACCACACGAAGAAGCCGACGCCGCACACCTGCGGCGATTCCGGAATCAGGTCGGACTTCTTCGCGATCTTCGACCAGTCGAGCTTCTCGTACAGCCCTTCGTCGCAGCCGCGGTTCAGGTCGCCCGATTCGACTTCGACCACGTCCCAGTTGACGTGCTTCGCCTCGACCATCGCCTTGACCTTCGCCTGCTCGCCGTTGTATTCGACGGCCGTGACCTTGTTGCCGGTCGACTTCTCGAACGGCTGGTTGAACGCGGCCTTCTGTGCGTCGCCGTTCGCGCCGCCGAAGTTGACGACCGTGAGCTCGGCGGCCGATGCCGATGCGCCGACTACGGCGAGCGCCAGTGCCAGCGCGGTGCGACGCGCAGTAAAGCTTGCTCGGTTCATGGTGGTTCCTCTCCTCTGGTGGTGGAAGTGGGCAGTTGTTGTTGACGACGTGCTGCGGAAAATCGGGGAAACCATGCTCACGCGAACACGCGCAGGTGTTCGGGCGCGAACGCGAGCGAGACCGGCGCGCCGGGCGAGAACGCGTCGAGCGCGCCGGTGCCGAGCGGCACCTTCACGAAGCATTCGTCCTGGCCCGGCAACGCGCAGCGCATGCGCACGTGATCGCCGAAATAGATGAGGCTGCGCGCCTCGCCGGTCAGCCGGTTGGCGGCGGTGCCGTTCGCGTGCCCGTTCGCACCGTGCGCGGCGAGGCTCATGCGCTCGGGGCGGATGCACGCGACGGCCGACGCGCCCTCGGCCGCTTCGCCGATGGGACGGCCGACGAGCTTCGTGCCGTCGTCGAGCCGGAACTCGCAGAATTCGCCGTCGACGCGCGCGATGGTGCCGCGCAGCCGGTTGCTGTCGCCGATGAAGTTCGCGACGAATTCGTTGCACGGCGATTCGTACAGGCGGTCGACGGTGTCGAGCTGCTGCACGATGCCCTTGTCGAATACGGCGACGCGATCGGACATCGTCAGCGCCTCGCCCTGGTCGTGCGTCACGTAGACGAAGGTCACGCCGAGCTTTTCGTGCAGCGCCTTCAGTTCGTACTGCATGTGTTCGCGCAGCTGCTTGTCGAGCGCGCCGAGCGGCTCGTCCATCAGCACGAGCTTCGGCTCGAACACGAGCGCACGCGCCAGCGCGATGCGCTGTTGCTGGCCGCCCGACAACTGCGCCGGATAGCGTTTCGCGAAGCGCTCCATCTGCACCATCTTCAACGCGTGCGCGACGCGCTCCACGCGCTCGGCGGCCGGCAGCTTGCGCACGGTCAGCGGATACGCGACGTTCTGCTCGACCGTCAGGTGCGGGAACAGCGCGTAGTTCTGGAACACCATGCCGATGTTGCGCTTGTGCGGCGGCACGTTGTTCAGCAGCTCGCCGTCGAGGCGGATCTCGCCGCCGGTCGGGAATTCGAAACCGGCGAGCATCATCAGGCAGGTCGTCTTGCCCGAGCCCGACGGCCCGAGCAGCGTCAGGAACTCCCCGCGGTGGATATCGAGGTCGAGCGATTTGACGACCAGCGTCTCGCCGTCGTAGGTCTTCCGCACGCCGCGAAAGCTGACGATCACATCATCGGACTTCATCGTGGCTGTCCCCCAGGGTCTGTTTACATATGGAACGCGCATGCGTTGCCACGAGAACGGCCGCTCGCGAGGCGCGGGACGCCGCGAATACTGACGTATTCGCAAGGAGCGCAACGCGGCGAGCGGCCGTTCTCGTGGCAACCCCAAATAAAAAACTCATGTCACGGGAATGCCCGAAATCGCCCGTATGGCGGCGTCGCTCGTCGCTTGTTTGGCTCGGCCAAACGGCGCTCCTCACTTCTTGCCCTCCGAGCGATTTCGGGCATTCGCATGTGCGTTCCATATGTAAACAGACCCTTGCTTCGCGACAATTGTTTTCAAGATGCGAGCCACTATACGGCGCCCACGGTTCTACAATAGGGAACCATTTCAATATTACTAGTAGGACCACTTTGGATACCGTGATCCTCGCCGACTGGCTCTCCACCCGCCTCGACCGCGGTTCGTCCGAGCCGATGTACCGGCAGTTGCTGCAGCAGATGCAGCAGGCCATCCTGACCGGTGAATTGGGGCCAGGAACAAAACTGCCGAGTTCGCGGACGCTCGCGGCCGACCTGTCGATCGCACGCAATACCGTGCTGCACGTGTACGACCAGTTGACGGCCGAAGGCTACGTGCTGACGACGACCGGCAGCGGCACCTACGTGGCCGATACGCGGCCGGACGCCGCCGCGATCCGCGTGCCGGGCGCCGCGCCGCCGCCGTCCGACGCCGGTGAGTCGCCGCTGCCGGACGCGCAGGGCAGCCTGTCGATGCGCGGCCGGCAACTGATCGAGCACGCGGGCGTGTCGCGGCGCCAGTGGGGCGCATTCATGCCGGGCGTGCCGGACGTGTCGGAATTTCCGAGCCGCACGTGGAGCCGCCTGCAGGCGCGGCTGTGGAAGGAAGCGAACCCCGAGCTGCTGACCTATGCGCCGGGCGGCGGCTACCGGCCGTTGCGGCGCGCGCTCGCCGATTACCTGCGCGTCGCGCGCTCGGTCAAATGCTCGCCGGACCAGGTGATCATCACGACGGGCATCCACCAGTCGATCGATCTCGCGGTGCGGCTGCTGTCCGACATCGGCGATCGTGCGTGGGTCGAGGAACCGTGCTACTGGGGCGTGCGCAGCGTCTTGCAGGCGACCGGCCTCACGCTCGCGCCGGTGCCGGTCGACCAGGAAGGGCTCGACCCGAGTGCCAGCGACATGCAGCATCCGCCGCGGCTCGTGCTCGTCACGCCGTCGCATCAGTACCCGCTCGGCATGGTGATGAGCCTCGCGCGGCGCCGGATGCTGCTCGAATACGCTCGCCAGCACCGCTGCTGGATCATCGAGGACGACTACGACAGCGAATTCCGCTACGGCAGCCGCCCGCTCGCATCGCTGCAGGGGCTCGACGACGGCGGCCGCGTGATCTACGTCGGCAGCCTCGGCAAGATGCTGTTCCCGGGCCTGCGGATGGGCTACATGGTCGTGCCCGAGCATCTGGTCGACACTTTCCGCACCGGGCTGTCGGAGCTGTATCGCGAGGGCCAGCTGATGCAGCAGGCCGTGCTCGCGGAATTCATCATGGACGGCCACCTGACTTCGCACGTCAGGCGGATGCGCACGCTGTACGGCGAGCGCCGGCAACTGATGATCGACGCGATCCGCGCGCGTTTCGGCGATGCGCTGCCCGTGATGGGCGACGAGGCCGGCCTGCATCTGGTGCTCGGCCTGCCCGACGCCTGCGACGATCGCGCGGTCACGCAGAGCGCGTTCGACGCGGGCGTGATCGTGCGCCCGCTCACCAGCTACTACAGCCGCCAGGACACGGCGCGACGGGGCCTGCTGCTCGGTTATGCGTGCGTCGCGCACGAAGGCATCGGCCCCGCCTTCGACACGCTCGCGAATACCATCGAGCAACATCTGCCGCAGCACGTCACGCGCGCGGCATAGGGTTAGTCATACGCAGCGCCGCCCGCGTTACTGCGCGCTGCCCGCCCCGCGATCGAGTGACGCCGCGCGCACGGCTTCGCCGGGCTTCGTGAACACGCGCTGCCGCAATGCGGCGATCCGGGCGTCGCGATCCTGCGGCGACAGGCCGGCCGACTCGATCTGCGCACGCTGCGCCGCATAGTCCGCGTAGCGGCCCTGCCACGATGCGTCGTCCTGCTGCATCTGCGCGACGCGCGCGGCGGCCTCGGGCCCGAGCGTCTGCGTCAGTTGCGCGCGCATCGCATCGGGTGTCGCCCCGCTCTTCTGCAATTGCGCGATCTGGTCGATCGCGGCCCGCTGCCGGTCGACCCGCTGCTGCGCGGCGCGTTCGTCGGCCGGCATCTGCTGCTCCAGCGCCGCGAGCCGCTCGGCCTTCTGCGCATCCGTCAGCGTGCGATCCTGCGAGATCTTCAGCCGCGCGAGATCGTAGCGCTGCCGCCACTGCTCCGCGCCGAAGAACGGCTGGCTCCAGTCGCCGAGCGTGCGGTACGCGATCGACGCGCGCTGGTCGAGTGCAAGCTGCAGCGCGCCCAGGTCGGACTTGTCGACCGCGCCGGCATCGCGCAATTTCGAGAGCGCGTCGAGATACGCGCGATAGCGGTGCCACACGTCGAGCGCCTCGGCCTGCGCGACCGTGCCGTCGAGCTGCGCGGCGATCTCGCGCACGACGAACGCATCGAGCGCGGCCGCGCTCAGGTCGCTCTGCGCGGTCAGGCAGTAGTCGAAGAAATCGCGCACCGCGCGCGACTTCGCAAGATGGCCGCCGGCATCGAGCGGCAGCCGCGGCGCGCTGGAACCGGCCAGCGACGACGGCAGGCCCGCGCTCGCGGGCACGGCCGCCTGCGGCGGTGCGGCAGCCATGCCGCCTGCCGCTACCGCATCCGGCGGCTCGCCGGCACCACCCGTGCCGCGATGCCATCCCGCACCGCTCCACATCGCGACGCCGGCGATCGCCGCCAGCCCCACGACACCGTAGACCACAGCGCGCCGCGCCAGCGGCGCGCGCCCTTCACGTGCCGTCATCGATTACACGCCAGCGAGCTGCAGCCGGTTCGCATGCGTGCGGATCACCGCGACCGGATCTTCCGCATACGCGCCGCGCACGCCGAGCAGCTGGTTGATCTCGTCGATATGGTTCCACTTGTAGTTCGTGCTCAGCACCTTGCCGTATAGCGCGCTGCACTTCGACACGAGCCCGTCGTTCTGGCCCGAGCCGCGGTTGATCATCACCGTGCCCGTGCCGAACAGCGCGAGCGTCGACGGGTCGAGCGCGTTCGCCGGATCGACGAGCGGAATGGTGCTCGTGTCCACCGCGCCCGTGACGCCGAACGCGGAGATCGTCGGCTGGACCGCCGTACCGGCCCACGAATACAGCAGATGCGTGTTGCCGCCGACGGTTTCAGTCGCCGCGCCGGTCTGGCAACTGCCCGGCGCGCCAAGGCCCGCGCTCGGATAGTTCTGGTTGAACGTGGCGGCCTGTGCGGTCGTCAGCGTCTTCAGCGAGGCGAGCGCGTCCTGGTTCGTGTTGTGGCTGCTGCTCGTCAGGATGCCGAACACATTGACGAACGCGGCGATCACCGATGACGAAATCCCGGTCGGATCGTACGCGAGCACGCTCTGCACGAAATCGGCGAACTCGGAGCCGCGATGCGGCGTGCCGATCGTCGTCACCGACGCGACGAGATCGGGCGCGACGGCCGCGACATAGCGCGACGTCAGCCCGCCCTGGCTGTGGCCGACGAGATTGACCTTGGTCGCGCCCGTCGCGGCAAGCACCGTCTTCACGTACGCGAGCAACTGTTCGCCGCGCCCGTTCGGGCCGTCGTCGCTCTGGAAGCCCGACAGGTTCGCGACGTAGACGGTCGCGCCATGCCGCTGCAGGTCTTCCTGGATGCCGTACCAGTACTCGAGCACGCCGGCGTACTTGTCGGTGCCCGTGAGCCCGTGCACGAGGATGATCGGATAACGCGTCGCCGCGTAGTTGTCGGCGGGCGCGGTCGCCGCCATCGCCGCGCGCGTCGTCGCGAGCGTCATCACCGCGGTCGTCCCCGCGAACGGCGCGACGCTCATCGCGCATGCCACTGCCCCTGCCACCACCCTGGAACGCATCGATCTGGCCATGCATGTTCTCCTGATTATTGTGCTGCCGGTGCGAATGTGATCGGATCGACGCGCACGGGGCCGCGCGGGCGCCGTGTGCGTCGAATGCGGGAGTGAATCACGAGTTGCGAACGTTTGCGCCCTGACTAGACACGGTTCTCTAATCGGTTGACGCGCCCCGCCCGTTCGGGCGGGGCCGCGTTCATGCACGCGCATGCTGCAACGCACATGCGCCACGCGCTATAGCTTCGCGCTCACGCGCAGCCATGCGGTACGGCCCGGCTCCATCACCGGCACGTTCGCCGGATAGCCGAAGCCCGCGTTGCCGGCGAGGTTCAGGTGCTCGGTGTAGGCCTTGTTCAGCACGTTGTCGACGCCGACCGAGATCTGCACGGTCTTGCTGACGTTGTATTGCGTATGCAGCGACAGCACGCCGAATCCGGCGCTCGGGCCGAAGTCCTTGCCGACCACGTTGCCCTCATTCAGTGCATAGCGATGCTGCGGCGCAACGATCCGCCACAGGCCGCCGGCCGACCATGCGCCGCGCGTGTATTCGAGCCCGATGCGCGCCTCGAGCGGCGGCATCTGCGGCAGCGGGTCGCCGCTCGCCACGTTGCGCCCCCACGCATACGCGAGCGACGTCTCGACGCGCAGCGGCGCAACCGGCCGCCACGCCACGCCTGCTTCGCCGCCCATGATCTGCGCGTTGACGTTGGTCGCCTGCGTGGTCGGGCCCATCATGCCGGCCGCGTAGTTGAACAGGATGAAGTCCTGCACGTAACCCGCATATGCCGACACCCACGCATCGAACCGGTCGCTCTTGTATTGCGCGCCGATGTCGAGCTGCGTGGTCTTTTCCGGCTGCACCGCCGAGAACGCGTTGACCGAACCGGCCGGCCCGCGCTTCGCGGAGAACAGCTCCCAGTAGTCGGGGTAGCGCTCCGCATGGCCGATCCCCGCGTACCACGTGACGGGCAGCGACGCGAGATCGCGCTCGTAGCGCACGAAGCCGCTCGGCAGCACGCGCGCTCGATCGTCGTCGAAGGTCGAATTCGGCTTGCTCGTCATCATGCCGCTCGTCGTCGCGCGCTTGTCGCGTGCGCTCGCATAGTCGATGCGCGCGCCGCCGATCACGCGCGACACGTCGCTCGCATACCACGTCAGCTCACCGAACGCGCCCGCGTTCCACATCGTCGCCTGCGCATCCCACGGCTGGTCGCCATAGTTCTGCCGCCCCATCGCGGAGCGTGAATCGAGCCGGTTCGATTGCGCGTCGACACCCGTCACGAGCTTGAATGCGTCGCCGAAACGGAACGTCACGGCCGCGCGCGCGCCGAACGTGCGGCGCCGCACGTCGGCCGCCATCCGCATCGGCATGCTGCTGGTCGGGTCGGGCTGCCGCAACGTATAGTTATCCATCACGTGGTCGGCTTCGTTGTAGTACACGCGCGCCTCGATCCGGTCGAGCACGTCGCCGAGATGCCGCTTGTCGAACGACAGGCCGAAGGTCTCGCGGCGGAACTGCGCGCCGTCCATCCCGCGGCCCGCGTAGCGCGCATAGCCGTCGCCGGTGCCGGCGGTCAGCTCGACGCGCGTGTGGTCGTCGGGCGTCCAGCCGAGCGCCGCATCGGCGTTCCACTTGTCCCACTGCGACGGCACGGTGTTGCCGTTGCCGTCCTTGTAGTCCTGCGAATGCGCGTGGTTCGCGGTCACGCGGCCATAGACGTCCGGCGTGCCGGCCGTCACGTCGATGTTCTGGTCGTTGCGGCCGAACGACCCGCCGACCAGACTGCCGTCGAAGCGCATGCCGGGACGCTCGAAACGCGGCGTCACGCGCTCGAACAGCACGGTGCCGGCCGACGCGCCGGGGCCGTACAGCACGGTCTGCGGCCCTTTCACGACGGTGACCTTGTCATAGCTTTCCGGCGCGATGTACGAAGTCGGCGCATCCATCCGGTTCGGGCATGCGCCGAGCGTCGGCATCCCGTTCGCCAGGATGTTCAGCCGCGAGCCGAACATCCCGCGCAGCACGGGGTCGCCGTTCGTGCCGCCGCTGCGGATCGACGTGAAGCCGGGGATCGTTTTCAGGTAATCCGCGCCGTCGCTGGCGGGCAGCGGCTGGCGCGGTGCCTTCGGGTCCGTGACGACGACGAGCGGCGTCGTCAGCGGCGACGCGACGACCTCGACGGGCGGCAGCAGCAGGGCCGCGTCGTCCGCAGGCGCGCCGGCCGCGCGCGCCGTTTCGGCCGCGGCGGCGCTCGCCGCCATGGCGCCCGCAGCCAGCGCGGGAACGGTAAGTTTCAGCATCCGCGGCACGCGCCGCGCACAGGCATTGCGTGACGCCCGCGGCGCACGCAACTGGAAATTGGTCATGATCGAAAGCCCGAGTGACGCCCTCCACGCGGCCGCGACGGGCCGCACGGATATCGGCGGTGGAAAGAACGGAAAAAAGCGCGTCAGGCGCGCTCGGGCGGTGCGCGTGGATACGCGCGCGGATAGCGGTTGGCGCGCGCCGCGACGGCAAGCGGCGCGGCGGCGGAAACCGAAACGACGGAAACGGAACCGAACGACGCGGCGGCAGGCGCGCCGATCACTGGACTGTGTGCGAAGAAGCCGCAGTAGCCGCACGCATCGAGATGCAGCGCATGATCGTGCATGCGGCCCGCGTCGGGCGACCGATGCGCGCCATGCTCTGCACTGCAGACGATCGCGTCGGGCGTGGCCGCCTGTGCGATGCGCCACTGCGACACCAGCGGCGCCGCGATCGCGAACCAGATCGCGAGCACGCCAAGCCAGGCGGTCAGGTGACGATGTCGGTGCAGCATGCGCGGCGGCAAGTAAGCGGAATGTAAAAACAGCCGAGATGTTACAGAATGTTCGCCGCGCTGACCAGCCGCACATGACGGTAAACGGACCGGGGGCGCATGGTTGTCAACACAACCATGCGCCCCCGCCTGCCGTGCGCTTGCGGAGCGCGGCGATCAGGGCGCCATGCGTCGCAGCACGTCGTCGCGCCGGACGAAATGATGGTAGAGCGCGGCCAGCGCATGCAGGCCGATCACGAAGTAGAACGCGTTGCCGATCAGCTCGTGTGCTCCCTTGATCGTCGGCTGCAGCGCCTTGTCGGGGCCGAACAGCGTGAACGACACGCCGAGCCAGTCGAGCGACACCGGCTTGCCGCTCATGTTGATCATCATGATGCCGAGCAGCGGCTGCGCGATGATGAAGACGTAGAGCGCGACATGCGCGAGCTTCGAGAGCCAGCGCAGCAGCGCCGCCTGCGGAATGGCTTGCGGCACGCGGCTGACGACCCGCCACAGCACGCGCAGCACCGACAGCACGAGCACGAACGTACCCGCGGTGAGGTGCACGTTCATCCAAAACACACGGCTGTCGCTGCCTTTCGGCCCGCGGATCTCGATGGCCAGGTAGGCCAGCGCCACCAGCAGGAAGATGGCCCAGTGGAAGAAGATCGCGGGCGAGCTGTAGCGCGTCTGTTTCGCGAGGATGTTTCTCATGCGTGGTCTCGTGTTGTATGCGGGGAGGGGCGCATGCCGCAACCGGCCGGCACCCGGCAGAGCTGCCACGATTGTAGCCGCACGGGCGTCCGGTTTTGTGCGATGCGCTCAAATATCCGACGAATCGTCAACGCGCGTGGCCGGCATATGGAAAATCCGCATCGCGCGCCCGGACGGCTGTGGCACGATGAAGCTTTGGTGCGACGGCGCGCGGGCATCATGAGCAAAGCGTTCTTCGTTGCGGCCTACCGGCTGACCGCCGCGTTGCTCGCGGTGTCCACCACGCTGCACAGTGTCGCCGACTACTGGCGCCTGCCGAACTTTCATCTCGGTAACTTCCTCAGCTACTTCACGCAACTGAGCAGCCTCTATGCGGCCGCGATGCTGGCCGCGGGGCTCTGGCGCATCGCGCGCCCCGGCTCGGCCCGCTACGAATCGATGCGCGGCGCCGCCGTGCTGTACGTGCTGATCACCGCGATCGTGTACGAACTCCTGCTCGCGCGGCTCGATGCGCTGCGCCACATCACACCGGCGTTCAACAACTGGGTGCTGCACCGGATCGTGCCGGTTGTCATGCTGTGCGACTGGCTGTACGTGGAGCCGCGCTCGCCGATCCCGCGGCGCAGCGCGTTCGCGTGGCTCGGTTTTCCGGTCGTCTATCTCGGCTATACGCTCGTGCGCGGCGCGCTGGAGAACTGGTATCCCTACCCGTTCGTCGATCCGCGGCCGCACGGCTACCTGCCGGTCGCGATCCAGTGCTCGTTGATCGCGCTCGGCGCGGCGGCGCTCGCACTGGGCATCCGCTGGCTCGGCAATCACGCGAGACAGTCCGGCACCGCGACGCTCAAGGAAGGTTGAAGGCGGACGAAGGCGGGAGCGTGTGCGCCGCCCGGCGCACACGTGGCGGTGCGGGTTGTCAGCCGCCGTTGCGCGGCAGGAAGTTCAGCGGATCGACGACCTTGCCGTTCTGGCGGACTTCGAACTCGAACGTCGAACGGCCGCTCGCGTCGGTGCCCATCTCGGCGACCGGCTGGCCCTGGCGCACCGCGTCGCCTTCGTTGACAAGCAGCTTGCCGTTGTGCCCGTAGGCCGTGATGAGCCCGTTGTCGTGCTTCAGGATCACGAGCGGGCCGTAGGCCTTGACGCCGGACCCGGCATAAACCACGCGCCCGTTCGCCGCGGCCCGCACCGAATGGTCGGGCCCGGATGCGGCGATTACGAGGCCGCGCGTCTTGCCGGCCGTAAACGGCGCCGCGACGACACCCGTGGCCGGCCATGCGAGCGAGCCCGGCTGCGCGGCCGCCGCGGGAGACTGCCCGAGCGACGTCGCGGCGGGCGGCGGCGCGACGCGCAGCACCTGGCCAGGCGACACGGCATCGGTAGGCGCCATGTGATTCCAGCTGGCCAGGTCCTGCACGCGCTGCCCGTAGGCGCCCGCGATGCCTGCGAGCGTATCGCCCGGGTTCACGCGGTAATAGCCGGCGATCACGCCCGGCGTTGCGGCCGACATCGGTGTCGACTGGCGCGCCGGCTGCCAGTTGTCGGTCCACGGCGTCATCGTACAGCCCGACAGCGCGACGGCCGCGGCGACGAGCGCCGCCTGCGGCAGCCAGCGCGTCAGCGCGTCATGGATGGGAATATTTTCTCTCAAGGGTCCTCCCGGATTTGCGTCGTGGCGCCGCCCACCGCCCTCCGGCGCGCGACGCACGATGTCCGGCCGTACGGCCGGATCAACCAGTATCCGACCGCTCTCGCGGCCGTCAGTTTCCACAGCGGAACGTCGGCGCGAACGGGCTCACCGGCCCCTTTCGCACATCGTTCCGATCGGCAAAGATACCATTTGTCGCGGTCAGGACCGCGACAGGCGCCTGATCCGGCAACAATCTTGCGCCGCCGCAGGGGTGTGCCGGCGGCCTGCGAGCCGCGCCGCGCGGGCCGCCCGGCGGATCTTGCCGCATTCGCCCCGGCCGCGTCGGCCCCGTCACCGCCCCGCCGCGATCGCCGCCTATACTCGGTGATGCGCAGCGCGATCCAACGACAACGAGGAGCATGACAATGAACAACGCGACGTTTCTTTCCGTGCAGCTCAACGCCGACGATTTCGCCGGTTCCAGCGGCCTGGTCGAATTGCTCAACCGGCACCTGCTGTTCGCGACCGACGTCGCCGAAGCGGCCGATGCGCTCGTCCAGCTGGCGAGCGTCGCGCACCTGACGGGCGCCACGCGCCACAGCGTCGAGTTGCCGGTCCTCGCCATCGAACGGCTGCGCGACGCGCTCGACACGCTGAGCGGCTACGACGAAACGTGGCTGCAGGTGCTGGAACCGGCCGAAGCGCTGTTCCGGGATATCGGGCGCGGCAGGCGCCCGCTGCACTGACCGCCGGCGCGTCACGCGCCGCCAATGAAAACAGCCCGTCGTTCCGCATGGCGGAACGACGGGCTGTTTGTACTACAGGGGGTCGGATCTGGCCGCCAAGGCGGCCGTGCCATTAACGACCCTTGTAGACCGGTGCGCCGTCAGCGATACGCTTGACTTGCCAGCCGGTCTTTGCCGCGGCCGGTACGCCCGATTCCTGCGCGGCGGCCGGTTGCGCGCCATAGCCGGTCGTGTCGGCGGCGGCGACGTTCTGTTGCGGGTTCACACGGGCTTCAGCAGCCTGGATGCCTTCCGGGTAGTTCGTACGGTCGCTGCCCAGCTTGTAGCCGGCCTGTTGCACGGCGACCAGCTCGGCCTTCACCTGCGCACGGGTGACGGGTGCGTTCTGTTGGGCGAACGAGACGGCGGGAACGGCGAGGACAGCAGCTGCAGCGAACGTTGCGATCAGCGATTTCATGATTACCTCCGGGATTTTTTTGCTCCGCCGCACACACCATGTCTGCAGCGATGGAACAGAGTTTAGTCCCGGGAGCACCTAGGGAAAACCATGAAAGAACGAAAACACTGTTTCCCCGGAGCCAACAATGTCGGCATCCGGGACAGAAAAACCCTACTCAAAGAATAGATTTTCGCAACAATGCGGCCCTCGCGGGCGAGTTACGACCAGTTCGCGTGGAAGCTGCCCGGCTTGTCGGTGCGCTCGAACGTGTGCGCGCCGAAGAAGTCGCGCTGCGCCTGCACAAGGTTCGCCGGCAGCCGCTCGGAACGGTAGCTGTCGAAGTACGCGACCGCCGACGCGAACGCCGGCACCGGCACGCCGGCCTTCACCGCGGCGACCACGACGTCGCGCAGCGACGCCTGGTAGTTCGCGGCGATGTCCTTGAAGTACGGATCGAGCAGCAGGTTCGCGAGCGCCGGATCCTTCGCGTACGCGTCCGTGATCTTCTGCAGGAAGCGCGCGCGGATGATGCAGCCCGCGCGGAAGATCTTCGCGATCGTCCCGAGGTCGAGGTTCCAGCCGTATTCTTCGGACGCCGTGCGCAGTTGCGCGAAGCCCTGCGCGTACGAGATCACCTTGCTCAGGTACAGCGCGCGGCGCACCGCTTCGACGAACGCGGCGCGATCGCCGTCGAACGGCGCGGCGGCCGGGCCCGACAGGATCTTGCTGGCCGCGACGCGCTCGGTCTTCAGCGACGACAGCACGCGCGCGAACACGGACTCGGTGATGAGCGGCAGCGGCACGCCGAGATCCAGTGCGTTCTGGCTGGTCCACTTGCCGGTGCCCTTCTGCGCGGCGCGATCGAGGATCACGTCGACGAGGTGCTTGCCGGTCTCTTCGTCCTTCTTGCCGAAGATCTTCGACGTGATCTCGATCAGGTAGCTGTCGAGCTCGCCCTGGTTCCATTCGGTGTACACCGCACCGAGTTCGTCGTTGGTCAGGCCCGCGACGTCCTTCAGCACCGAATAGCTTTCGGCGATCAGTTGCATGTCGCCGTACTCGATGCCGTTGTGGACCATCTTCACGTAGTGGCCCGCACCGTCCGGGCCCATGTACGCGACGCACGGCTCGCCGTCCGACGGCGCCTTCGCGGCGATCTGCTTGAGGATCGGCTCGACGAGGTCATACGCGTCGCGCTGGCCGCCGGGCATGATCGACGGGCCGCGCAGCGCGCCCTCTTCGCCGCCCGACACGCCGGTGCCGATGAAGTGCAGGCCCGATTGCGCGAGTTCCTGGTTGCGGCGGATCGTGTCGGTAAAGTGCGTATTGCCGCCGTCGATCAGCACGTCGCCCTTCTCGAGCAGCGGCTTGAGCGATGCGATCGTCGCATCGGTCGCTTCGCCTGCCTTCACCATCATCAGGATCCGGCGCGGCGTTTCGAGCGACGCGACGAACGCTTCGAGCGTAAAGGTCGGCACCAGATTGCGGCCGGGGAATTCGGCGATCAGTTCGTCGGTTTTCTCGCGGCTGCGGTTGTACACCGACACCGCGTAACCGCGGCTCTCGATATTGAGAGCGAGATTGCGACCCATCACCGCGAGCCCGATCACACCGATTGCTTGTTTGCCCATTAGTCAATTCTCCGGAAAAAACGGGGCGCGACCCGACCCGGGCCGCGCGCACAGGCGAAAGGATAGTGGAAACCCGGCAGCGATGCGCGCTTGCGTGTCATTGCTCCGCGTGCGGAAGCCGCCGGAACACGACGCTCAGGTTGTTCGCCGGCATCTCGACGACCTCGATGCAGTCGAGCCCGCGATCGAGGCCGAGCGCGACGACGGCCTCGAGATCGCGCACGCCCCACGACGGATCGCGGCTTCGCAACTGCAGGTCGAATGCTTCGTTCGACGGCGCCGTATGCCGGCCCTCGCGACGATACGGGCCGTACAGAAACAGCACGCCGCCCGGCCGCAGCAGACGCGACGCGCCCGCGAACAGCGCGTCGGTGCAGGCCCACGGCGAGATATGAATCATGTTGATGCAGACGATCGCGTCGAGTGCGTCGACCGGCCAGGACGCGTCGCGCACGTCGAACGCCAGCGGCCCGGCGACGTTCGCGAGGCCCGCATGCGCGATCCACGCGGCGATCGAACGCCGCGCCTGCGCATCGGGATCGCTCGGCTGCCAGCGCAGGCCCGGCAGCGCCTGCGCGAAGTGGACGACGTGCTGGCCCGTGCCGCTCGCGATTTCGAGCACGCTGCCGCTGGCCGGCAGCACGCGGCGCAATACGTCGAGGATCGGCCCGCGATTGCGTTCGGCCGCCGGCGCCGACAGTCGCGCGGACGGATCGGGCGAAGGCGTCGCGCCGGTCACGATGCCTGCTCCGGTGCGTGGCCCGTGAGACCCAGCCGCGCAGTCAGCGCGTCGAGCGCGGGTGCGCAGCGCGCCTCGACCTTCAGCGTCAGCATCGGATCGGCGCGCGTATGGCCGAGATTGAGCGCGGCGACCGGCTTGTGCTGCGCCTGCGCCCACACGCAGAAGCGGTAGCCGGAATACACCATCAGCGACGAGCCGACGACGAGCAGCGCATCGGCCGCATCGAGCGCCTGCGAGGCCAGCGCCACGCGCTCGCGCGGCACGTTCTCGCCGAAGAACACGACCGCCGGCTTCAGCAGGCCACCGCACGCGGGGCACCCCGGGATGCGGAACGTATCGAGCGCGGCCCATTCGAGGTGCGCGTCGCCATCCGCGGCCGGCTCGGCCTGCGCGCCCAGCAGTTCGGGATTGTCGGCTTCGAGCACGGCCTGGATCGTCGCGCGCGCATGATGCGCGCCGCACGCGAGGCACGTTACGCCGTTGATTCCGCCGTGCAGTTCGATCACGTCGCCGCTGCCCGCACGCTGGTGCAGGCCGTCGACGTTCTGCGTGACGAGGCGCTCGATCCGGCCCGCGCCGCCGAGCCGCGCCAGCGCGACGTGCGACCCGTTCGGCTGCGCGCGGCCGACGACAGGCCAGCCGATCATGCTGCGCGCCCAGTAGCGTCGCCGCGCGGCATCGGAGCCGAGGAATTCCTGGAGCTGGATCGGCGGCGAGCGCATCCATTGGCCGTTGCGGTCGCGATAGCCGGGAATGCCGGAATCGGTGCTGATGCCCGCACCGGTCAGCACGAGCAGATGCGGATGACGCTCGACGAACGTGTGCAGCGCATCGAGCGCGGCCGGATCGACGTCAGCGGATGAGGGGTCGTGCAAGGCTTTATCGTTCATGTTGGCAACGCGTGATCGGGCGCGCCGGCAGGCCGTGCGCCCGCACGGGCGGCCAGGCACGCCAGCACATGATACAGAACGCCGCGCGATCGGGCGGAAGGCCCGCGTGACAAACCGGCGCACAAAAAAAGACGCCCATTCGCCGCTCGGCGATGGGCGCTTCAACAATTGATCCATCGGGGTAGTGGATCAACTGACAGCACGATTTTGCGGCGTCCGCCACGCTGCGGCCGGCGAACGCTTCCCCTGGACTACGCGTGTTCCGCGATGTCGCGCGCATCGTTGCGCCGCCGGCTTTCCGGTGCGATCCGGTTCATGCCCGTCGCGCCGACGCCATGCACGGCGCGCGAACGAATACGCCGCGCGACGACTCTCGTTGCGCGCTGCGGAATGACGATCCGGGATCCGGGCCGGGCCATCCGCATGCGTTCGCGGCTCATCCCCGACGGCCGACTGGCTCCAGTCGGCCTCGTGCGTCACACATGCACGTCGTCGTTCAGAACGAACCCGATTGCTCGGATGGAACGGAAAGCCGCGCGCTCACGTCGCCGCGATCAACGGCGAAGCGAATACCCTGGCAGGTCGGCGATTCATGTTTGCAACACGATACGTTGCGATTCGGTCTCTTTTCATTGTCTTGTCCCCGTCTTCGATACGTCCGACCCACTGAAGCGATCGCCGGACCGACTGCACCCGCGATCGCGCTCACGGCTCGTACAGATATGCAAGGAGCGCACCATGCGTCGCGCCGCAAGGCCACACGGGCCTCCGAATGCCGTCGACGCGCATTGCGCACCGGCAAGAAGCGCGAATGTTTCGAAACTGAAACACGGACGATGACCCGCCCGATCGACGCCGGCCGGCCGGGCCTGCCATCGCGCAGTTCGGGCACGGCCCGGGCGGCCATCACGGCGTTGCATCTGCGCGCCGCCGCCGATCGACTTACAATCGCCCGACAGTGGCGGCGCACGCATGACCGAACGCGCGCGCCTGGCCTTGCATCCTTCGCGCGGCTCCCCGCCCCTGACCGGAACCCCGTACTCGACACATGTCCGACGCAAAAGACTGGCTAGATATCGACTACCGCACGCTGTTCCGGCTGCGCCCGGATCGCCGGATCGAACGAGAGAACGATCCCGACTGCTCGCCCGGGCCGCGCTTCTGGCTCGGCGGATGCGCGGACGGCAACCTGTCGGGCGTACGCGCCGACGTGCCCGACCACATTGCAGACGAACTGGCGCGCGTGGCCGACAGCGAACCGCCGTTTGCGAACCGCATGCAGCCCGTGCATCTCGAACGCTATCTCGCGATGCTCGCGCCCGTTCCGCACTGGAACGTTGGCCTCGTCTACGCACTGCCGCACGCGCTCGGTTTCGACACCGACGCGCGCATCGCGCTGATCGACGGCGACAGCGACGCAGGCCGGCAACTGCTGCAATCGCTGTCCGCGCACGGGATGCCCGAAGGCCTGTTCTCGACGGGTTTTCGAAGCGCTGCCGATCTGTGGGCGCCGTGGTGCGCGGCCATCGTCGACGGAGAAGTCGCGTCGGTCGCGTTCGCCGCGCGGCTGTCCGATATCGGTGCCGAACTGGGTCTCGCGACGGCCCCCGCGTTTCGGGGGCGCGGCCTCGCGGCGGCCGTCACCGCCGCGTGGTCGCGGCTGCCGTCGCTGCAAACGCGCACGCTGTTCTACAGCACCGACCGCGACAACCTCGCGTCGCAACGCGTGGCGTCCCGCCTCGGCCTCGCGCTGCGCGGCATGACGTTGCGGATCGCATAGCGCCGGGTTCGGCGCATGCCGCCTTCTTCCTCGTTGCGCAAACACGTTAGCATTCGGACACAGAACGCCGCGCGCGCACGAACCGGCGCGCGTTCGCTTTGCAACGCCTCCAAGGATTCGACATGACCACGCCCGCCCCCGCCGGCCCCGACGTCGCGCATCGCATCTTTTCGGCCGGGCGGCTGTCGATCGGCCTTACGCTTCCGCTGCTTCGCAGCGGCGATATCGTCGCCGACTTCAACGAACAGCTCGAACTCGCGGCGCTTGCCGATACGCTCGGCTTTCGCGCGCTGTGGATTCGCGACGTGCCGCTGAACAGCGCCGATTATCCCGACCCGGTCGGCCACCTCGACCCGTGGGTGCTGCTCGGCGCACTGGCGGCGCGCACGCGCCGGATCGCACTCGCCAGCGGCGCAATCGTGCTGCCGCTGCGTCATCCGCTGCATATCGCGAAAGGCGCGCTGTCGGTCGCGACGCTGTCGGGCGGACGCTTCATCCTCGGGCTCGGCTCCGGTGATCGGCCGCCCGAATATGCGGCCTTCGGCGTCGACGCGGAAACGCGGCGCGACCGGTACCGCGCGCACTGGGACGTCGTCGCAGCCGCACTCGATGTGCCGTCACGCGTGCTGCCCGACGCAGCGCCGCCCGACGCGCCCGAATTCACGCTGCTGCCGCGCGGCGACGACGCCGTGCCGATACTCGCGGTCGGCTCGGGCGGACAGAGCGTCGACTGGATCGCACGGCACTCGATCGGCTGGATGACGTACCACCGCGATCCGGACACGCAGCGCGCACGCTATTCGATGTGGCGCGCGGCGGTCGACCGGCTCGCGTCGCCGGACTTTCGCGCGTTCGGCGTGTCGATGCGGCTCGACCTCGCCACGCATCCCGATGCGCCGGCCACGGCGTTGCCGCTCGGCTATGCAACCGGGCGCCGCGCATTGGTCGACATCCTGCGCGACATGCGCGCGGCGGGCACGCATCACGTCACGCTGAATCCGGGATCGGACCGGCCCGTGCGCGCGGTCATCGAAGAAATCGCCGAGCACGTGCTGCCGGTTTTTCACGATGGGCAAGCGTGACTCGTCAGGAATCCGAATCCATCTGATGCGATGCGTCCGTCGCTCATGAGCGAGCGAACGCTCACGTAACGACGCGCCGCTCGCCATCGCCGGCAAGCAGGCGTTACAAGTACCTTACGACCCGACAACAACGACATGCCCATCTACCGGACTGCCTCCAGTCTGCGTCAGATACATGCGTACGCGAACGGGCCGCAAACGCCCGTGCCGCCTCGCGTATGCCCGATTCGAATATTAGTCGACGGAACTATTCGGTTCCGATCGCGATCATGTTAACTTCCGTCCATCGTTCAGCCCGGCGGGCCGCGCGCCAATGCGCGCCCGCATGCCTACTCATGCGACATTTCCTCCTCGGATGGCTGCTTGCAGCCATCGTCTCGGCCGCCCACGCGGCCGCTCCCGCACCGGCCGCTGCGTCGGCCGCCTCCGGCACCGCGCCCGCGCTGACGCCGCAACAGGCCCAGCAGGCACTCGACGTGCTCGAAAACCCGCGCGATCGCGCTCAGGTCGAAACGACGCTGCGCGCGATCGCGGCCGTCGGCGCGTTGAGCGCGCCTGCAATCGCCGCAAGCGAAGCGGCCGCAGCAAGCGGCGCGTCGGCTGCCGCGGCCCCGACCGCACTCACGTCGAACGGGCTCGCGTCGATGCTCGTCCGCCAGGGGTCGCGCTGGACCACCGAAATCGGCGGCGCGCTGAAGGAATCGCTGCGCTCACTGCTCGATGTCGGCTCGGTGGGAAGCTGGTGGCATGACAGGCTGGTGCGCGCCGACGAGCGCGCGGATCTCACGCATGCGATCTGGATCATCATCGCCGTGCTCGTGCCCGCGCTCCTCGTCGAATGGTTCGCGAAGCGGCTGCTGCGGCGCGCGCTGGCCGCGGTGGCCGCACGGCGCGCCGACACGTCGCGCCGCACCGCGCCCGATTCCGTCACACCCGACGACGACAACGCGCCGCCGCCGGACACGTCCGACCCGCCCGACGCCGCGCCAGCCTCATCGCAAGACCACGGCCACGCGCGGCGCCACACCACGCTGCTGCACCGGATGCCGCGCGCGCTCGTCAGTCTCGCGCTGCGCGCGGTGCCGCTGCTCGTGTTCGTCGGTGTCGCGAGCCTGACGATGTCGGTAATCGGCGATGCAGGCTCACCGATCGAAGCCGCGCTCGAAGCGCTGATCGACATCTACCTGATCTGCCGGCTCGTCACGATCGTCAGCCGGCTGTTCTTCCAGCCCGACGCGCGGCAATTGCGGTTGCTGCATATCAGCGATGCATGGGCCGACTTCGCGCAACGCTCGATCACGCGGATCGTGATCGTGGTCGGCGCCTGCACGGCGGCAGTCGAGATTGCCGCGAACTTCGGCCTCAGCGAGGCCGGCCATGTCGCGCTGCTGAAAGCCGTCGCGCTCGTCGGGCACGTGATGATCTCGGTTCTGATCCTCCAGTGCCGCCGGCCGGTCGCCGCGCGGATCCGCGCAGCCGGCGCGGACCGCCCGACCTTCGCGGTGGCCGGCAACGCGCTCGCGGACGCATGGGCGCCCGTCTCGGTATTCATCGTGATGGCGCTGTGGTTCGTGTGGGCGCTCGACGTCCACAATGGCTACCGCGTGCTGATCTCGCTCGGCGGCCGCTCGATCGCCGTGATGATCGCCATGCGGATGGTGTCGATCGTCGTGTTCGGTGCGCTTGCGCGGCTGTTCCAGGGCCGCGACGAAGACCGCACGCTCGTCCATCTGCACGCCTACCGCTACTACCCGCTGCTGCGCCAGATCGTGTCAGGCGCGATCGGCATCGTGACCGTCGTGCTGCTGCTGCAGATCTGGGGCGTGCCGATCTTCCGCGCGTTCGAGACCGGCACGATCGGCCACCGGCTCGCATCGGCGCTGGTGACGATCGCGATCGCGGCCATCGTCGCGCTCGTCGTCTGGGAAGCCGCGAACATCGCAATCGAACGCCGCCTGCAGCGATGGACGCACGAAGGCAATCTCGTGCGCGCGGCGCGCTTGCGAACGCTGCTGCCGATGCTGCGCTCGCTGCTGTTCGTGATGATCGCGCTCGTCGTCGTGCTGACGGGCCTCAGCGAGCTTGGCGTGAACATCGGGCCGCTCCTTGCCGGCGCCAGCATCTTCGGCGTCGCGCTCGGCTTCGGCTCGCAGAAGCTCGTGCAGGATTTCATCACCGGGATCTTCCTGCTGATGGAAAACGCGATGCAGGTGGGCGACTGGGTCACGCTCGCCGGCGTGTCGGGCACGGTCGAATACCTGTCGATCCGCACCGTGCGGCTGCGCGCGGGCGACGGGTCGCTGTACACGATCCCGTTCAGTTCGGTGACGACCGTCAACAACACGAATCGCGGGCTCGGCAACGCAGCCGTCAAGGTCAGCATCGCTTACGGCGAGGACCTCGATCGCGCGATCTCGACGCTGAAGGAAATCGGCGCCGCGTTGCGCGACGATCCGAAGTATCACGACGGCATCCTGTCGGACTTCAGCTACTGGGGCGTCGACCAGGTCGACGGCGCGGCGCTCGCGCTGGCGGGGCAAATACAGTGCACGGACTCGACGCGCTGGAGCGTGCAGCGTGAATTCAACCGGCGGATCGCGGAGACGTTCCGCGAACGCGGCATCCGGATCGCCAATCCGCAGCGCAGCCTCGTCGCATACGCGAATGGATCGCGGCCTGTCGGCAACGGCGAAAGCGACAGCCAAGACAGTAACGGCAATGCCGCCGAAACGGCTGCCCGGCCGCCGTCGCCCGGCGAACCGCAGCGCAAGCCGGGCTGACCGGCCGGCGCTGACGACGCGCCGCGCTCAACGCGCAGCGGTTTTTTTCACGCGCCGAGCGCTTTTCGCTACGGGCGTCGCCTTGCGTTTCGCCCCTCGCTTCGCACCAGCTTCAGCGCCGACGTCAAACGCATCGCGTTGCACGTGCCATTGCTCGAGCAGCACGCGCGTCTGGTCGGCGATCGTCTCGATCAGCAGCACGGCACGCTCGCCGTCGAACGCGTCCCATTCGAGCAACTGCAGCGCAGAACGCTGCGCGATGTGGAACACCGTGAGCTGCCCGAACAGGCTCAGCGCGCGCAATAGCGTGACGGGATCGTCGGCCGGCCGCCCCGAGATGCGGCCGATCAGTTCGGCGCTCACGTCGTTGAGCGGCTTGCGCATGCGCTTCATCAGGATTTCGCTCGCGCTCGCCGGCTCCTGGCCGCCCTGCTCGCGCACGAAGAACATCCGCTGGTTCATCGTCTTAGGCGCCGTGAACATCCGGTCCGACAGCGCGCGCAGCAGCCCGATGAACGCGTCGATCAGCACGTCGACGTCCGCGTCCGCATCGAGCATCGCCCACGCATGGCCGACCGCCGGCGCGAACACCTCCCAGCCATGTTCGGCGATCGTCTCCACGCACGCGCGGTAAACGCCTTCCTTGTTCTCGAAGTAGTACTGGAGCGCCGGGGCATTCACGCCGGCCATCGCGGCGATCTCGCGCGTCGATGCGCCCGCGAACCCGCGCTCGCCGAACAGCTCGATCGCCGCCTCGATGATCCGCTGGCGCGTTTCGTCGCCGCGCGCGTAGCCGCCCGCCGACGTACGGCGCAGCTTCTTCGCTTCGTTCATGCCTTCCTCGTCATTCGATCGACCGACATTCTACTTGACACAATTTTATCAACTGGAATAATTCTTCCACTTGGAATAAATTGGATACCCGCATGTCGACGACGCAAGCCCCGCCACAGAAAGCAGATCGTCAGAAAACCGAAACAACGCCGCGAACCACCCGATCGAAACGACGTATCCTGCTCGTCGCCGCCGTGCTCGCGGCAATCGGCGGCGCCGTCTGGCTCGGCCGCTGGTGGACGGTCGGCCGCTTCATCGAAAGCACCAACGACGCGTACCTGCAGGCGGACAGCATGACCGCCGCGCCGAAAGTCGCCGGCTACGTGACCGACGTCTATGTGCGCGACAACCAGGCCGTGAAAGCCGGCGATCCGCTCGTGCGGCTCGACGTCCGCCAGTACAAGGTCGCGCTCGCGCAATCGCTCGCGACTGTCGACGCCCGCCGCGCAGATATCGCGCGCGCCGAAGCCGACATCAGCCAGCAGCACGCGAATCTCGAACAGGCCGACGCGCAGGCGAAGGTGTCGCAGATCAACGCACGGCACGCGAGCGACGAATACGCACGCTATGCGCCGCTCGCGGCGACCGGCGCCGAAACGCACGAACGCGTCGCCGACCTGAAGAGCACGCGCGATCAGGCGCTCGCGACGCTCGCCGCGAACAACGCGTCGATTGCCGCCGCACGCACGCAGATCGCGTCGTTCACCGCGCAGCGCCAGCAGGCGCGCGCGCAACTCGAGGCCGCGCAGGCCAGCGCCGCGCAGGCGCAACTCGATCTCGACAACACGATCGTGCGCAGCACGCTCAGCGGCCGCGTCGGCGATCGCACGGTGCGCGTCGGCCAGTACGTGCAGCCCGGCACGCGCCTGCTGACCGTCGTGCCGGTCGACTCGATCTACCTCGTCGCGAACTTCAAGGAAACGCAGATCGGCCAGATGCGCATCGGCCAGCCCGTCGCACTGCATGTCGACGCGCTGCCGGACGGCACGCTGTCCGGCGTCGTCGACAGCTTCGCGCCCGGCACGGGCGCGCAGTTCGCGCTGCTGCCGCCGGAGAACGCGACCGGCAACTTCACGAAGATCGTCCAGCGCGTGCCGGTGCGCATCCGCCTCGCCGCGAACGCTCGCGCGCAACGCATGCTGCTGCCGGGGCTGTCGGTGACGGTCGATGTCGATACGCGTTCGGCCCGCGACGAGACGCGCCATGGCTGATACCCCCGCCACGATGCCCGCGCCGCCGCACGAAGGCCGCGCGAGCGTGACCGACTGGATCGCGGTCGCGGCCGGCGCGCTCGGCGCGCTGATGGCGACGCTCGACATCTCGATCACGAACTCCGCGCTGCCGCAGATCCAGGGCGAAATCGGCGCGACGGGCACCGAAGGCACGTGGATCTCGACCGGCTACCTGATGTCGGAAATCGTGATGATCCCGCTCGCCGCGTGGCTCACGCGCGTGTTCGGGCTGCGCAATTTCCTGCTGACGAACTCCGCACTCTTCATCGCGTTCTCGATGATGTGCGGCTGGTCGCATTCGCTCCCGATGATGATCGCCGGCCGGATCGGCCAGGGCTTCACCGGCGGTGCGCTGATCCCGACCGCGCAGACCATCATCCGCACGCGGCTGCCGCTGTCGCAGTTGCCGGTCGGGATGACGCTGTTCGGCCTGATCGTGCTGCTCGGTCCGCTGTTCGGCCCGGTGCTCGGCGGCTGGCTCGCCGAGAACGTGAACTGGAGCTGGTGCTTCTTCCTGAACCTGCCCGTGTGCCTGCTGCTGATGGCGTTGCTGGTGTTCGGGCTGCCGTCGGACCGCCCGCAATGGCGCGCGTTCTTCAACGCGGACTGGCTCGGGATCGCCGGCCTCGCGATCGGGTTGAGCTCGCTCACCGTCGTGCTCGAGGAAGGCCAGCGCGAACGCTGGTTCGAATCGCAGATGATCGTCACGCTGAGCGTCGTGTCGCTCGCCGGGATGATCCTGATCGCACTGTCGCAGCGCTTCGCGAAGCGGCCGATCATGCGGCTGTCGCTGATGCGCAACCCGCGCTACGCGAGCGTGATCGTGATCGTGTCCGCGGTCGGCGCCGGGCTGTACGGCGTGTCCTACCTGCTGCCGCAGTTCCTCGCGATCGTCGCCGGCTACAACGCGGAACAGGCCGGCGCGATCATGCTGCTGTCGGGGCTGCCGGCCTTTCTCGTGATGCCGATCCTGCCGCGCCTGCTCGGCAAGGTCGATTTCCGCATCCTCGTGATCTCGGGGCTGCTGCTGTTCTGCCTGAGCTGCATGCTCGACATCAGCCTGACCGCGCAGAGCGTCGGCCACGACTTCGTGTGGTCGCAACTGATCCGCGGCGTCGCGCAGATGCTCGCGATGATGCCGCTCAACCAGGCGTCGATGGCGGCCGTCGCGCGCGAGGACTCGGGCGATGCAGCCGGGCTCTACAACATGGCCCGCAATCTCGGCGGCTCGATCGGGCTCGCGATCATCGGCACCGTGATCGACCGGCGCACGACCTTCCATACGGCCGCGCTCCGCGAATCGGTGACCGCGAATTCGCTGATCGGGCAGGACCGGCTGTCGGCCTATGCGGCCAACTGGTTCGCGCACACCGGTGACCTCGCGTATTCGAACATGCGCGCGCTCGGCCAGCTGGCGCAGCAGATCCAGATCCAGGCCGTCGTGATGACCTATTCCGAAACCTTTTATCTGCTGGGCCTCGCACTGCTCGCCTGCGTGCCGCTCGCGCTTCTGCTGAGAACGCCGCGCGGGCCGCAGCCGATGTCGTCCGGCCATTGAACCGTCTTACGCAATGAAACCCTTCTCCCTGCCCCGCCGCCCTGCGCTCACGCTGTGCGCGACCGCGTGCCTGCTCGCCGGCTGCACGGTCGGCCCCGACTACCGCGGCGCGCCCGCCGCGCCGGATGCACCGACCTTCGTGCGCGCGCCGGCATCCGGCATCGACACCGGCGCACCCGCGCCGAGCGCGTGGTGGCACGCGCTGAACGATCGCCAGCTCGACGAGCTGATCGCCGCCGCGCTCGCGCACAACCCCGATCTGCACGCCGCGCAGGCACGATTGCGCGCATCGCGCGCGCAGCTCTCGCAACAGCGCGCGGCCCAGCTGCCGAAATCGTTGGCCACCGTCGCGGCAATCCGCATGCGCGAGCCGGACGTCAGCGCGCTCGGTTCGCTGCTGCCGTCGAACGGTTCGAACCCGTCGAGCGGCACGTCCCCGTCGCTGGGCGGCTCGGGGCCGTTGCAGCTCTATTCGGCAGGCTTCGACGCGACCTGGGAAATCGACCTGTTCGGCGGCACGCGCCGCGCGGTCGAAGCCGCGTCCGCCCAGGCGGAAGCGGTCGACGCCGATCTCGCCGATACGCAGGTGTCGATCGCGGCCGAAGTCGCGAACGCGTATGTCGACCTGCGCGACCAGCAGCAGCGTTTTGCACTGTCGCAACGCACCGCCCGGTTGCAGCAGACCATGCTCGAACTCACGCAGCAGCGCCGCGCGCGCGGCGTCGCGGCCGATGTGGACATCGAACGCCTGACGACGCAGGTCGAAACCACGCGTGCGTCGCTGATCCCTCTCGACGCGCAAGTGACGGAATCGCTCGACCGGCTCGCGATCCTGACGGGCCGCGCGCCGGGTGCGCTCGACGCGGTGCTGTCGGCACCGGACGCGCCGCTGCCGACGCTGCCGGGCAGCGTCGCGATCGGCGATCCGGCCGCGCTGCTGAAGCAGCGCCCCGACATTCGCGCGGCCGAACGCCGGTTCGCGTCGAGCAATGCGCAGATCGGCGAGCATGTCGCCGACTATTTCCCGAAGGTGACCCTGCTCGGCGATCTCGGCTTCAGCGCGACGGACCCGGGCCATCTGTTCCGCAAGCAGAACTTCACGTGGGTCGGTGCGCCATACCTGCAATGGAACATTCTCGACTTCGGGCGCACACGCGGCGCGGTGCGCGCGGCCGAAGCGTCGCGCGACGAAGCGCAAGCGAACTATCAGAAGGCGGTGCTCGGCGCGTTGCAGGACGCGAACACGGCATTGCAGCGCTACGGGCACCAGCGCGAGCACGTCGTCGCATTGACGAAGGTGCAGACGTCGGCCGTGCATTCCCGTTCGTTGATGGACGAGCGCTATCGCGCGGGCGTCGCATCGATGATCGACCTGCTCGATACGCAACGCGAAGCGCTGTCCGCGCAGCAGAACGTGATCGCCGGGCAAGCCGAGCTGATCAAGGACTACGTATCGCTGCAGAAGAGCCTCGGGCTCGGGTGGCAGGCGAACGCAGGTTGATGGTGCCTGCGCGGTACAAGGAAACGATCGCGCGTGCCGCCCGCGAACACCTGCGGATTCAGAAGAACTCGTCGAGCAGTCGATAGAAGGCGATCCGCTCCGGGTCTGGATGTTCGATCCCGTACCGCGCGAAGAAAGGCGCGAGCCGCATCATTTCGAGGTTTTCGCCGCGCACGGCACTCAGCAGCGTCCACTCCCGCCCCGCCGGCTCGGTCTTGACGAACCGGCACGATCCGTCGCGCGCATCGAGCGGGAATACAGCGCCGCGCCCATTCGTCCGAGCATTGCGAGGACCGCCGACACCCGCATTTCCGCGCCTTTCGCCCGCTCCATCGAATCTCCATCTTTCCGCATAAAAGACGCCAACTATCCAACGCAGACTCCGACCCGTCAAAGCAGGCAGTGGGCTGCCTGCGCTTCCTGGAGTCGCTATGAAGAATCAAAAACGATGCTGCTACGGCGCCGTCTGCGCGCTGGTGGCGGCAATGCTGGCGGGTTGCGGGCCCGCCGAACAGCAGGCCGCCGCACCGGCCACCCCGGTTGCGGCGATGACCCTGGCAGCCTCGCGCCTCGACGTGAGCGAAGACCTGCCGGGCCGCGTCGCGGCCGTGCGGGTCGCCGAGATCCGGCCGCAGGTCAGCGGCATCGTGCAGCGCCGGCTGTTCGAGCAAGGCACCGAAGTACGCATGGGCCAGCCGCTGTTCCAGATCAATCCGGCGCCGTTCAAGGCCGAAATGGACACGGCCGCCGCGTCGCTGCAGCGCGCGCAGGCCGCGCTCGAGCGCGCGAAGGTGCAGACGGTGCGCTTCAAGCCGCTCGTCGAGGCCGATGCGATCAGCCGCCAGGTATACGACGACGCCGTGTCGCAACGCGACCAGGCCGCCGCCGACGTCGCACAGGCCCGCGCGACGCTCGCGCGCCGCCAGCTCGACCTGAAATTCGCAACCGTGGAAGCGCCGATCGCCGGCCGCATCGACCAGGCGCTCGTGACCGAAGGTGCGCTGGTGTCGAGCAGCGACAGCCAGCCGATGGCGCGGATCCAGCAGATCGACCAGGTCTACGTGGACGTGCGCCAGCCGGCTGCATCGCTCGAATCGCTGCGCGGCGCACTCGCGGCACAGCCGGAAGCCTCGGGCAACGGCCTGCCGGTCGACGTGCTGCGCGGCGACGACACGCGCTACGACGTGAAGGGCCGCATGCTGTTCTCGGGCGTCAACGTCGACCCGGGCACCGGCGACGTGCTGCTGCGCGTGCTGGTCGACAACCCGAAGCGCCAGTTGCTGCCGGGGATGTACGTGCGTGCCCGCATTCCGCGTGCGCACTACGCGAACGCGCTGACGGTACCGCAGCAGGCGGTCGTGCGCGCAGACGGCAAACCGCAGGTGTGGGTGCTCGACGCAAAGGGGCATGCGCATCTGAAGGCCGTCGAGGTGGGCGAGCTGACGAACCGCAGCTACCGCATCCAGTCCGGCCTGCAGGCCGGCCAGAAGGTCGTCGTCGAAGGGATGGAGCGCCTGACCGACGGCGCGGCCGTGACCGCGACCGACTGGAAGTCGCCTGACGCGGCAACGACCGCGGCTGCGCGCTGAATCGAGGGGACCACTGCATCATGGCTCAATTCTTTATCCGGCGTCCGGTGTTCGCGTGGGTGATCGCCCTCTTCATCATCCTGATGGGGCTGATCGCGATCCCGCAACTGCCGATCGCACGCTATCCGACGGTCGCGCCGCCGTCCGTCACGATCTACGCCACCTATCCGGGTGCGACGCCCCAGACCATGAGCGACGGGGTGCTGAGCCTCATCGAGCGGGAACTGTCGGGCGTCAAGAACCTGCTCTACTTCGAGTCGTCGGCCGACACCTCCGGCATGGCGCAGATCACCGTGACCTTCAAGCCCGGCACGGACCCGGCGCTCGCGCAGGTCGACGTGCAGAACAAGATCAAGGCCGTCGAGCCGCGCCTGCCATCTGCGGTGCGCCAGAACGGCCTGATCGTTGAATCGGCGTCGTCCGGCTTCCTGATGTTCGTCAGCCTCCAGTCCGCCAACGGCCGCTTCAGCGAAGCCGAACTCAGCGACTACATGGCGCGCAACATCGTCGAGGAACTGCGGCGAACCGAAGGGGTCGGGCGCGTGCAGTTGTTCGGTTCCGAGCGCGCGATGCGCATCTGGGTCGATCCGAACAAGCTGATCACCTATGGCCTGTCGATGACCGACCTGACCGCCGCGGTCGCGCAGCAGAACGTGCAGATCTCGCCGGGCAGCCTCGGCGCGTCGCCGGCGCTGCCGGGCCAGCGGGTCACCGTGCCGCTGACCGCCCAGGGCCAGTTGACGACACCCGAGCAGTTCGCCGCAATCGTGCTGCGCGCCAACGCCAACGGCTCGAAGGTCGTGCTGGGCGACGTCGCGCGCGTCGAACTGGGCTCGCAGTCCTACACCTACCTGAGCCGCCAGGGCGGCAAGCCCGCGACCTTCGCGGCCGTGCAACTGTCGTCGGGCGCGAATGCGGTCAAGACCGCCGACGCGCTGCGCACGCGCCTCGCGGAACTGAGCAAGTCGATGCCGTCCGGCATGAGCTACTCGATTCCGTTCGACACCTCACCGTTCGTCAAGATCTCGATCGAGAAGGTGCTGCACACGCTGCTCGAAGCCATGGTGCTGGTGTTCCTCGTGATGTACCTGTTTCTGCAGAACGTCCGCTACACGCTGATTCCGGCCATCGTCGCGCCGGTGGCGCTGCTCGGCACCTTCACGGTGATGCTGGCGACCGGCTTCTCGATCAACGTGCTGACCATGTTCGGCATGGTGCTCGCGATCGGCATCATCGTCGACGATGCCATCGTGGTCGTCGAGAACGTCGAGCGCCTGATGGCGGAGGAAGGCCTGTCGCCGAAGGAGGCGACGATCAAGGCGATGAAGGAGATCACCGGCGCGATCATCGGCATCACGCTGGTGCTGACCGCCGTGTTCATTCCGATGGGGCTCGCGAGCGGCTCGGTCGGCGTGATCTACCAGCAGTTCACGCTGTCGATGGCGGTCTCGATCCTGTTCTCGGCGCTGCTCGCGCTGACGCTGACGCCCGCCCTGTGCGCAACGATGCTCAAGCCGCTCGAACCCGGCCATCACGAGAAGCGCGGCTTCTTCGGCTGGTTCAACCGCCGCTTCGATCGCCTGACGCAATGGTACGAAACCCGCGTCGGCCGGCTGGTCGGCCGCACGGGCCGCGTCATGCTGCTGTTCGTCGCGATCTGCGGCGCGCTCGTGATCGGGTTCCGCACGCTGCCGTCGTCGTTCCTGCCCGAGGAAGACCAGGGCTACTTCATCACCAGCTTCCTGATGCCCGCGGATTCGACGACCGAACGCACGATCGACGTCGTCAAGACGCTCGAGAAGCATCTCGAGTCGCGGCCGTCGATCAAGTCGAACGTCTCGGTGATCGGCTACGGCTTCTCCGGATCGGGGCCGAACGCGGCGCTGAACTTCAGCGTGTTGAAGGACTGGGACGCGCGCAACGGCGCGACCGCCTATGACGAATCGATGCGTGCACAACAGGCGATGTCCGGCGTGACCGAGGGGATGGTGATGAGCTTGATGCCGCCCGCGATCGACGAACTAGGCAACAGCTCGGGCTTCACGATGCGACTGCAGGATCGCGCGAACCAGGGCACCGCGGCGCTCAAGGCCGCCGAAACGAAGCTGCTCGAACTCGCGGCGCAAAGCAAGATCGTCACCGGCGTCTACCCGGACAGCCTGCCGCCGGGCACCAGCATCCGTCTGGAAATCGATCGGCAGAAAGCCGAAGCGCTCGGCGTGTCGTTCGCGAGCATCAGCGACACGCTGTCGGCCGCGATGGGCTCGACCTACGTGAACGACTTCCCGAACGCGGGCCGCATGCAGCAGGTAATCATCCAGGCCGACGCGCCGTCGCGGATGCAGATCGACAACGTGATGAAGCTCTACGTGCGCAACACGGGCGGCGGCATGGTGCCGCTGTCCGAAGTGGTCCGCCCCGTGTGGGCCGAGACGCCGCTGCAGATGGTGCGCTTCAAGGGCTACCCGTCCGCGCGCATCTCGGGCACCGCCGCGCCCGGCTACTCGAGCGGGGCCGCCATGATCGAGATGGAACGTCTTGCCGCGCAACTGCCCCCGGGCTTCGCGGTCGAGTGGACCGGCCAGTCGCTGCAGGAACGCCAGTCGGCGTCGCAAGCGCCGATGCTGATGGTGCTGTCGATGATCGTCGTGTTCCTGGTGCTCGCCGCGCTGTATGAAAGCTGGTCGATCCCGCTGTCGGTGATGCTGGTGGTGCCGCTCGGCCTGGTCGGCGCGATCGGCGCGGTGCTGCTGCGCGGCTTGCCGAACGACGTGTTCTTCAAGGTCGGGATGATCACCGTGATCGGCCTGTCCGCGAAGAACGCGATCCTGATCGTCGAGTTCGCGAAGCAGTTGCGCGAGGAAGGCAAGGGGCTCATCGAAGCAGCCGTGCAATCGTCGAAGCTGCGCCTGCGCCCGATCCTGATGACCTCGCTTGCGTTCGGCCTCGGCGTGGTGCCGCTGATGATCGCGACCGGCGCGAGCGCCGAAACGCAGCACGCGATCGGCACCGGCGTGTTCGGCGGCATGGTGGCTGCCACGGTGCTGGCCATTTTCTTCGTTCCTGTTTTCTTTGTGTTCGTGATGAGTATCCAGGAGCGCATCGGCGCATGGCGGGCCTCCCGCAAGCAGCCCGCCGCCCCGATTCACGGACAAGAAGGTTGATGCCATGCGATTGCTTATTCTTCCCCTCGTCCTTGCCCTGTCGGCCTGCTCGCTGGCGCCGACGCTGGTCAGGCCCGCCATGCCGGTGCCGACGGCCTACACGGCCGCCGCTGCCGCCGACCAGCACGCGAACGCGGCCGATCTCGGCTGGCGCACGATGTTCGGCGACCGCCGCCTGCAGCGCCTGATCGAGATCGCGCTCGACAACAACCGCGACCTGCGCCTGGCGGCGCTGAATGTCGATGCCGCCGAAGCGCAGTACGGCATCCAGCGCGCCGCGCACCTGCCGTCCATCGGCGCCGGCGCGAGCTTCACGCGCCAGCGCACGGCGGCCGACCCACAGTCGAACCCACCGCTGTTCGAAACAACGCAGAACCAGTACGGCGTGAACGTCGGCATCAGCGCGTTCGAGATCGACCTGTTCGGCCGCGTGAAGTCGCAGTCGGATGCGGCATTCGCGCGCTACCTCGCGACCGATCATGGCCGCCGCGCGGTGCAGATCTCGCTCGTCGGCGCGGTGGCGGACGCTTATTTCGCGGAACGCCTCGCGCAGGAGCAGCGCCAGCTGTCCGAGCGCACGCTCGGCGACTGGCAGCAGTCGCTCGATCTCGCGCGCCGCCTCAAGGAAGCGCATCAGGCGAGCGGCGTCGACATCGCGCAGGCCGAAGGCCAGGTCGCGAGCGCCACCGCCGATCTGGAAGCGCGCACGCGTGCCGTCGAGCAGGCGCGCAACGCGCTGCGCCTGCTGCTCGGCACCGAGCCGCCGAAGGACCTGCCCGATGCGCTGCCGCTGGAGCGTCAGCCGGTGATGACGCAACTGCCGGCCGGCCTGCCGTCCGAGCTGCTGTTCCGTCGGCCGGATATCCAGCAGGCCGAACAGAACCTCGTCGCCGCGAATGCGGACATCGGTGCCGCGCGCGCCGCGTTCTTTCCGCGCCTGTCGCTGACGTCGTCGATCGGTTTCCTCAGCCCTGCGATGGGCAGCCTGTTCGACGGCGGCCAGCGCGTGTGGAGCTTCGCGCCGCAGGTCACAGTGCCGATCTTCCAGGGCGGCCGGCTGCGGTCCGAACTGCGTCTCGCGGAAGTGCGCAAGTCCAGCGCGGTCGTCGAATACGAACGCTCGATCCAGACCGCGTTCCGCGAAGTGGCCGACGGCCTCGCCGGGCGCGAAACCTTCAGCCGCCAGATCGAAGCGCAGACGCGCGTGGTCGGCTCGGCCGAACGCCGCACCGACCTGTCGAACCTGCGCTATCGCGCGGGCGTCGAGGGACGGCTGGAGTTGCTGGATTCGCAACGGCAGCTCTACTCGGCACGGCAGGCGCTGCTCGACCTGCGTCGCAGCGAGCTCGGCAATGCCGTCGCGCTGTACAAGGCGCTCGGCGGCGGCCTGACGGAAACGGACGTCGCGCCGTCGAAGAGCATGGTGCAGAACTGAACGAAGGGCGCTGTTCCGTCCCGCGCAGCAGCGGGACGGAACAGCACGATTCAGCCCGGCAACGGGCTGCCCCGATTGTTCGACATCGCACGGCAAACTCCATGACGAATTCCCTGATACTGATTGCAGAAGACGAGCCCGACATCTCGGACATCCTCGACGCGTATCTGACGCATGACGGCTTTCGCACCTACCGCGTGGCCGACGGGCAAGCGGTGCTCGACGTGCAACCGCACCTGAAGCCCGACCTGATCCTGCTCGACGTGAAGATGCCTCTAAAGAACGGCTGGGACGTCCTCGCCGAGCTTCGGCGGCGCGGCAATACACCCGTCGTCGTCGTCACCGCGTTCGACCGCGACCTCGACCGGCTGCAGGCACTGCACTCCGGCGCGGACGACTACATCGTCAAGCCGTTCAACCCGGCCGAAGTCGTCGCGCGGCTTCGCGCGATCCTGCACCGGTCGGGCACGCCGCCGACCGCGCGCATGCTTCGCGTCGGCGGCCTGGAGATCGACACCGACAGCTATCTGGCCCGCGTGCGAACGGAATCCGCCGAGGTGCCGATTACGCTGACGCTGACGGAATTCCGGCTGCTCGCGCACATGGCGAGATCGCCGAGCCGCGTCTTCACGCGCGGCGAACTGCTTGACGCGTGCATGGCCGACGTGAGTGCGCTGGAGCGCACGGTCGACAGCCACATCAGCAGGCTGCGCAAGAAGCTCGAACAGGCCGGCGCGCCGGGCATGCCCGAAGTGATGCGCGGCGTCGGCTACCGGCTGCGGGGCGCGCAATGAGCGTGCCGGCAAGGCCGGGCCGGCAAATCGGGCAGGCGATCGGCCTGAGCACGATCGTCGTCATGCTGATTGCCTGCACCGTTGCATTCTTCATCGACGCATTGCGTGAGCCGTTTGCGTTGCCGCTCGACGCAACGATCCCCACGTACCTCGTGCTCGCGACGACGCTGTTCCTCGGCCTGCTGGCGGCCGCGTTCGACCTGTTCAGGCTGATTCGCCGCACGCTCGGGTCGCTCGACTCAGTGGCGGAAAGCGCCGGCCGCAGCGTCGCCGGCGATCCTTCGGCGCACGCGGTTTCCCGCGACGACTGCCCGACCGACATGTCGCGATTCATCGAAGACTTCAATGCCATGACCGTTCAACTGAAACACACGACTTCGTTCAATGCGACAGCCGCTGCCGCCAGCGGTAGCAGCGATTTGCTCGCCCCGCTCGCGGAACTCGAAACCCGGCTCGAAGAGATCAAGGGGCTCGCCACCGAAGCAGATGCATCGTCGCGCGAAGCCCTGCTTCACCGTGTCGACGAGCTGTTCCGGCTCGTCGACGACCTTCAGGTCGCCGAACAACCGCACGCGCTGACATTCGATCTGCGACCGAAGCAACCGTCGTGACATGCAACGGTGCGTGCAGCCGGCAAGCCGTTCTCGAATTCGACATCCCCGGCACGCGTCGGCAATTCGAGCGTTTCCTCGATAACGATCGCTCATTACAGGACAAATCAGAAATGATCGGCGAATCGCCTCCGGCATTACCTGCGGTGGCAGTTTTGAAAATTACAAAATACTGCCGATCTTTTCAAAAACATTGCGCCTTATTCGATTTAATTTTGTTTCATATAATCAAAAAAAGTTTGACACTCCGCTTTCGTTCTTGATACCGTCCGATGCAAGCAATCTGACGAATTGCAAACCACGCAATCGATTCCGCACTACGTTTTTTCGCTTCCGCCGCACCGAAGTGCTCGCCGCCGGCTGTGTCGTTTGCGCGCCGGCGCATGCAACATCCCGATGCATCTCATTGGACGGCTGCCATCCGGCAGCGGGCCGAAGGATCGAATCAAATGAGCAGGATAACGAAGCTGTTGCTCTAGCAATCCCGCCCGCGTCATGTCCGGCGCGGCTGCCCCGCAGCGCGGCGCAGCCCTCCCGTTACCGCGTTTTCCGTATTTCGCCCCCGGAGCAAAACCACCTTTCCGGATCGGGCGAAAGGCCCTGTCGCGTCCGTGCCATCCGCACGCGTGCGACAGAAAACGGCGGTGCACGACCCGCACCGCTGTCGACCGTTGTTGTTCGTGCCGTTCGATGTTCAACCGGAGGGGTAATTCAAATGAATCAGGTTGCAGACAAGAAACAAAAGCACATTCGCATCGTCAAGCTCGCATGCGCAGCCGCCGCGGCCGCTTCGTTCGGCATGGCGACCGCCCACGCCGCACCGGCAGCCGGCTGGACGGAAACGCGCACCAAGGGCTTCCTGCCGCTCGTGCAGCAGAGTGAAAGCGGCGCTGCCGGCGCGCCTGCCGCGAGCACGGCCGCCGCTGCAGCCGCGGCAATCGAAATGGCGCCCGGCGAGTCGGTGGACATCGTGCTCGGGCTGAACCTGCGCAACGACGCGCAACTCGACCAGTACCTGCGCGACCTGCATACGCCCGGCTCGCCGCACTACCGGCAGTTCCTCACGCCGGCGCAGTTCGCGGCGCAATATGCGCCAACCGACCAGCAGGTCGCGTCCGTCGTCGCGCACCTGCGCAAAGAAGGCTTCGTGAATATCGTGGTCGCGCCGAACCGCCTGCTGGTATCCGCGTCCGGCACCGCGGCGACCATCAAGTCCGCGTTCCGCACGACGCTCAAGCGCTTCACGCGCAACGGCCGCAGCGTCTATGCGAATACCGACGCCGCGCAAGTTCCGAACGCGATCGGCGGCATCGTGGGCGCGGTGCTGGGCCTGCAGAACGTCGAGCTGATGCATACGGGCGCGGGCAGCAAGCCGCAAGGCAACACCAGCAACCTGACGATCCCGGCCGGCGCTTCGGCGGTGCCGCACAACCCGACCGAATTTTCGTCGATCTACGGCGGCGACGGTACACCGACGGCCTCGCAAACCACCGTCGGCATCATCTCCGAAGGCGACCTGTCGCAAACGGTGAGCGACCTCAATACCTTCGCCGCGAACAACGGCCTCGGCACGATCAGCAGCACCATCGTGCAGACAGGCCCTGCCGGCAGTTCGTACACCGACACATCCGGCACCGTCGAATGGAACCTCGACAGCCAGTCGATCGTCGGCTCGGCCGGCGGCAGCGTGAAGCAGGTCGTGTTCTACGCCGCGCCGTCGATGACGCTGACCGCGATCACGGCCGCGTACAACAAGGTGGTGACCGACAACCTCGCGAAGGTGATCAACGTGTCGCTCGGCGTGTGCGAATCGTCCGCGAACAGCACCGGCTCGCAGGCAACCGACGACACCATCTTCAAGCAGGCGGTCGCGCAGGGGCAGACCTTCTCCGTATCCGCCGGCGACCACGGTGCGTACGAATGCGCGAGCGGCACGCCGTCCCGCTCGACCTACACGGTGAGCGAGCCGGCAACGTCGCCGTACGTGATCTCGGTGGGCGGCACGACGCTGTTCACCAATACGTCGACCAATGCGTACAACAGCGAGATCGTCTGGAACGATCCGAGCTGGCAGCCGGGCACCGTGTGGTCGACGGGCGGCGGGTACAGCAAGTACGAGGCCGCGCCGTCGTGGCAATCGTCGAGCCTCACCGGGTCGACCAAGCGCGCGCTGCCGGACGTCGGCTTCGATGCCGACCTGCGCACCGGCGCGATCCTCGTCGTGAACGGCCAGACGTCCGACACGCTGTGGGGCTCGGGCTATCTGAACAACGAAGGCGGCACGAGCCTCGCTGCGCCGATCTTCACGGGCATCTGGGCGCGGCTGCAGTCGGCGAACAACAATGCGCTCGGGTTCCCTGCGTCGAGCATCTACAAGTACTTCCCGGCCAACGCAGCGCTGCTGCACGACGTCACGTCCGGCAACAACGGCAGCGGCACCTATGGTTACAAGGCCAAGGCCGGCTGGGACGCGACGACGGGCTTCGGCAGCGTGAACATCTCGAAGCTGAACGCGTTCATCCAGAGCACATCGGATTTCGCGCGCTGATGGAACGATGATCGGCGCGGTTCCGGGCGCCCGGAACCGCATGCATCCGCGTAAAAGAACCCGCGAAGGCTGCAAAGCCATCGCGGGTTTTCTGCATTCAGCGGCATCTCGCGGAGCAGCATCCGGCGGGCGACGCGCCCATTCACCTTTCAATCGTTGCGCAAGCAACTTTCATGTCGCTTACCCGGCCGGCGCCCGCCTGCTTACGGACTGCAAGGCACACACACTGTTACATAACACCCCGACACCTTCCGCGCGTGTCGTGCGTTTAACAGAATATATCGATTCGTCGCGGGACAACGCCCATGCGAACACGACCTTGCGGCCCGCGTGCCTGCCAACGCCGCCACAACACCGAGCGAACTACATGAACAACACACGTGCACACTGCCGCCCCGTCAGAACGCTGATCGCGTCGTCCATCATCGTGTCGCTGCTCGGCCTGTCGGCCTGCAACAAGAACAACGACAGCAGCGCCGCAGCGCCGGCCATCGACGCGAGCGCAGCCTCCGCGGCGCAGCCCGCATCGACACCCGTCGCCTACACGCCGCCGACTGCCGACCAGCTCTACCAGATGGTCTCGCCGATCGCGCTGTTCCCCGACAAGCTCGTCGCACTGGTGCTTGCGGGTGCAACGTATCCGGACCAGGTGACGGCCGCCAATACCTGGGTTACGCAGAATCCGTCGTTGAAGGGACCGGCACTCGCGACTGCCGCCGATACGCAACCGTGGGATCCGTCCGTCAAGGGGTTGACCGCGTTCCCTGCGGTGCTGTCGCAAATGGCATCGAACCCGGCCTGGGCCACGTCGCTCGGCCAGGCGTACTACAACGATCCGACCGACGTGATGAACGCGATCCAGGTGATGCGCCAGCGCGCGCAGACGTCCGGCCATCTCCGCTCGGGAGGCCAGATGCGGGTCACGCAAGTCGCGCAGGCCGCGCCGACCGGCTATACGCCGACCAACGACGCGCCCGTGGTCTACGCCGGGCCGGCGATCGTGCCGCCGCCCGCGCAGGCGATCGAGATCGAATCCGCGCAGCCCGACGTTGTCTACGTCCCGTCGTACAACCCGACTGTCGTCTACGGCGAGCCGGTGTCGTCCTACCCTGGCTACGTGTATCGGCCGCCCGCATACAGCACCGGCGAAGTCGTTACGGCCGGCGTGATCACGTTCGGCGTCGGCATCGCCGTCGGTGCCGCGATCTTCGGGCACCACGACTGGGGCTGGCATGCATGGGGCATGAACTGGGGCGCGCCGCATCCGGACGGCCCGCGCTGGAACGGCGGCTGGCAACGCCCGGCCGTGGTGTACAACCACACCACGTACGTGTCGAAGTCGACCACCGTGATCAACAACATCACCAATATCCATAACACGCGAATCACGAACAACTACGGCGGCAACGTCACCAACAATACGACGATCGAACGCAACGCGATGCCGCCGGGTGCGGAGCCGATGCGCGGGCAGGCCATGCAGCAACGCCCGGGCGCCGCGCCGATGACGATGCCGCACTTCGCAGCGAACGACACGCGCCCCGGCGTCCGGCCGGCGCCGGAAGGCTTCGCGCAGAACCGCGCGAACGCGCCGCATGCCGAAGCACCGGCGCAGCATCCGCCCGGCGCGATGCACGAGGAGCGGCAGCAGGCAATGCAGCAGGAACGCGCCGCGCAGGAAAACCATTCGGCCGCGCAGCAGCAGCAACGCGAAGAGATGCAGCAACGCAACGCGGCACAACAGCAGCAACGTGCGGAGGCACGGCAACGCAACGAGGCCCAGCAGCAGCAACGTGCGGAGGCGCAACAACACAACGAGGCTCAGCAGCAGCAACGCGTGGAAGCGCAACAACATAACGAGGCTCAGCAGCAGCAACGCGCGGAGGCGCAACAACACAACGAGGCTCAGCAGCAGCAACGCGCGGAGGCGCAACAACACGCGGAAGCGCAGCAACAACACAAGGAGATGCAGCAACGCAACGAAGCGCCGCAGCAGGAACACGCGGCGGCGCCGCCGCGGCAACCGGCGCCCGAGCACGCGCCCGCGCCGCATCCACACCCTGCTCAATCGCATCCGCCGCACGAGTCGCGCGAGCATCGCCCGGAGTGAAACGGCCAGCGGCAGATTCAGGCGCCTCCTGATCGGCCTCGCATCGAGTGCCGGTGCGCTTTCGGCTGCACCGGCAAGCGCGACGGCCGCCGGTACAACGGCTTCGTGCTGGGGTATTCCGGGCTGGGCGACGCGACGATCGAGGCAGCAACGATGCAGTTCGCGGCCGTCATCGAGAAGCACGGCCGCACGCAGTGCTGAGCGTCGCACGCCGCATCGTCGCTCACAGTTGCGATTCGATCGGAAACAACCCGAGAAACCAGACTTCCATCCGCCGCGCAGCCGAAACTTCCGGTTCGTGATCGAGTTCGGTGACTTTCCCGTCCGCATCGGTCTGAACCCACTTGAGCCGCCCTTTCCCCGCCGGATCGGTCCTCGGCTCGACACGCCACGCGATCCGGTCGAGTCGCGATTCCAGATCGTTGGCAACCTGGGACGCAATCGCCGGACTCTCGCAGTAAACGCCGATCTCCGTATTGAGGTTCAGCGAGCGCGGATCGAGATTCATCGACCCGATGAAAATGCTCTTGTGGTCGAACACGTAGGTCTTCGCATGCAGCGACGCGCGCGACGACCCGATGATGACCTGCTTCGAAATGCTCTTGTCGCCCGATGGCCGCCGTTCGTAAAGCCGCACACCGGCCGCCACGAGCGCGCTTCGGTAGCGCCGGTAGCCGGCATGCACGGCCGCCACGTCGGTCGACGCGAGCGAGTTGGTCAGGACCGTCACGCGCACGCCGCGCGCCGTGAGTGTGCGCAGCCGCTCGACGACGTCCTTGCCCGGCACGAAATACGGCGACACGATCAAGAGGTCATGTTCGGGCTGCAATACGAGCGCCCGCAGCTGTGGCATCAGGTGCCCGTCGCTGTCCTTCGGCGCGTGCGCGATCTTCGACGGATCGTCGTACAGCACCGTCGCATGCCCCCACGACAATTCCGTGCCCTGCCCATGAACGATCCGGTCGAGCCGTTGCCGGGCTTCGAGCACGTACGGATTGTCCTCCATGGCCCTCAGGTAGTCGCGCAACCGTTCGCGTTCGCGGTCCAGCCCGCCCGGCGCCGCATCGTGCCCGACCAGCGCGCTGATCGGATACGCATACGGGGAATTCCAGAACGTATCGAATTCCGTCGAGATGTTCTTCACGACCGGACCGTGGACGACGACATCGAGATCGCCGAACTCCAGCATCGACGACGCGCCGAAGTATTCGTCGCCGATGTTGCGGCCACCGACGATCGCCGCCTGGTTGTCCGCGATCATCGCCTTGTTGTGCATGCGCCGATTGATGCGCGAGAACTCGAACACCGTGCCGATCTTCTTGAACCGGCGCGTGGCAACCGGATTGAAGAGCCGGATCTCGATGTTCGGATGCGAACTGATCTCGAGCAGCTTGCGATCGTCCGCGTTCGTGCCGAGATCGTCGAGCAGCGCGCGGACGCGGACGCCACGATCGGCCGCACGAATGATCGCGTCGGCCAGTTCATGCCCGGTCAGGTCGTCGTGCCAGATGTAGTACTGAAGATCCAGCGACCGGTCTGCGCGATCGGCAAGCAGCACGCGCGCATCCAGCGCGTCGACTGGATCGGTCAGCAGATGAAACGCGTCCTGCCCCGGATGCGTGCCGGCCTGCTGGCGGAACGCAGCGCCCAGCCGCGTGTTTTCCGTGTCGGTGAACGCATGCGTCGGCGCGCGATCGGCCTGCGGCGGAAGGCTGGCGCATGCAACGAGCGCCAGCAACGAAAGAATCGCACCCCACGAACGCAGCATGATCATGATGGCCGCCCCACTCCCGGCGAAGTCTGTCTGTTTATTCTGGCCACCGGATGGATCACGGGGCTCGTCGGCGGCCCGAGCGCCCGACAGGCATCGCGCACCGGCCGTGCCGCGCCACAGCATACTTCGATTGCCATCGGCACGGCACCCTCTCCGTATTTTCCCGATGGCGGTGATGCGACATGCCCGGCCGGCATGCTCGCCGTTGAGTCCTATGTGCAGCAGGCGAATCGGATTCCGCTGTCGCTCGCGGCAGAAACGCTTGCGGAAATGTTCAGGGTGGAGATCGATGCGGGCGCGCATCCACACAAAGAAAAACCCGCGATGCATGAAGCCATCACGGGTTTTCTGCATGCGTGCCGTTAACGTGGCGCGATTCCGAATAACATGAACTCCAGTTCGATGCTGATGAGCTATCGGTGCCGGGGACCACGCCCCCATGTCGGTAGTTCGACGGAGAACAGGAGAGGATCATTCCTATCTGGAAAATCGTCCCGGTGAATGACGAACCAGGCGTTTCGCTCCTCCAGTGGAGCATGCTGGAGAATGATGGCGGAACCCGGCATTTCGTCGGCGCCGACGAGCGAGATTTCACGGGTCGCGTCAGTTCCGAGGTCGTTACGTTCGACCGTCTCACCTTGCGAGGCCAGACGCAGTCCGGGCGCATCTATCAGCTCATTGGTCTCTCGGATTTCAACGATTTTCATGGCGAGATCTCGTGAGAATGCCTCCGACCTCGCGCAAAGGGCCAGATAAGATTCGAAAGTTCTTTTACGTCGTCAAGGACCTGCGGGAAAACTTAAAGAGAAGCGCCGCCGCACATAACGACTTGTTGTCCGGTGATTGCGCCTGCGCTTTCGCTCAATAAGAAAGTCGTGAGCGCCGCCACCTCTTCAGGAGCGATGAAGCGTCCAATCGGCGGTAGTTTCGGCGGCGTTGCGGCACGCCCAGGATCGCGAAGAAACGGGGTGTCCGTGGCGCCTGGGGCCACCACGTTCACGGTGATGCCACGCGGCGCCAATTCTGCCGCCCAAGACCTGGCCAGGCCAATCAAAGCCGACTTGGTCGCGGCATATTGGCTACGTCCAGCAGCGCCGTTTGCAGTTCGACTACCGACTAATACAATCCGCGCACCGTCTGGCATCCTGGCAATCAACCGGTCGGCGAGAAACATCGCAGACTCGACGTGCAGGCGCCACATCCCCGCCGCATCGTCGGTTGACAGGTGACCAAGCTGTGCCGTGCGCATAAACCCCGCTGCATGCACCAACCCGTCCACCGGACCGAGTTCATCGCAGACAGACGCGAGCGCGTCGAAGTCTGTGATGTCGACCGGGACGATTCTCAAAGCATCGTTGGTCTCGGCAACCTGCGACCGGCAGAGTCCAGTTACCCGCCAACCGTCAGACAGCAGACGCTCAACGATTGCCCGGCCGATGCCCGAGGAGGCGCCGGTCACTACTGCATGACGCAATGCGGCGCTAGACTGCTCCGATGTATCCACGATGGCTCCCGCTGCTATTGGACCGGCAAAGACCCGTCAGTTGAGGTTGCAGGTTTGACAGTGACTGCGCGAACGGTGATGCGCTCTAGGGCGTGGAATGGTTCGAGTTGCTCATGCTGCGCCGCATCGTCAGTAATTAGCGTCCAGCTGCGTTCCAATGGAGTCCAGTGTTGCTGACTTGCGCGTCCAAGCTTGTCGGCAGTGACCAGGACAAATAGATGGGCCGCCTGTCGCATCACGCATTCCTTCAAATACGACTGCTCGCTACTTGCCTCGCACAAACCGAGTTCAGCGACCACGCCGTCAGCGCCGAAGAACGCCTTGTCGACACTAAGACGGCTTAGTGCAAGTTGCGCCAGCGGCCCAAGCGTGCTCATGCTCGTCGACCGAACCTCGCCTCCAATAACCGTCACGTTCACTCCCGATGCGACAAGTGGACCTACCACCAAGAGATTGTTAGTCACGACATGCACCGTGGTCCGGCCGGACAGCAGTCGGGCAAGGGCCGCCGTCGTTGTCCCACCGTCCAGGAACACCGTGTCGCCATCTTCGACGAACGTGCTTGCCGCTTGTGCAATCGCTTCCTTCTGCACCTGAGAACTGACTCGGCGCTCTTCGAGCGACGGCTCACGCTCGTGGGAGCCGACCGCAGCAGCACCGCCGTACGTGCGAAGAATACGGTTGTCGCTTGCAAGAGCGCGCAAATCGCGACGGACAGTTGCTTCCGACATACCAAAGTGCTCGCATAGCGTCGCAACGTCCGTCATCCCACCCAACACTGCCTGCAGCATCGCCTCCCGGCGCTTGGTCACTTTCATGTGCGTGTATTCTTGGTCGATTCGAGTTCGCGCTTGCGTTCGCGCGGCCTGACCACCAAGTTTATCCGCTCCCCCTGGCGACTGTCGATTTGCGCCGGAAAGGCTCATCGACCGCGAACCCACGATTCGTCGATGCATACGTACTTAATCTTCTGGCGGAACCACGTGAATGCGATGTGCAGCGCGCCGTCTTTTGATTGCACGATGGACGGGTAGGAGTATTCGCGATTGCGCTGGTCAGCGGAGTTGTTCGTCATGCAATAACCGTCTCCGATTTCCAGATTGCGCCGACGCCGCCATGTTTTGCCACCGTCTTCGGAAATTGCAAGAGACATCGGTGCGCGAGGCGCGCCCCAGAATGCGGTTCCGCGCTCGGAGGCCTTCTGGTCACGCAACTCACCGCTGTCCTCCGAATCCTCGATGTCGTCATACAGAGAAGCCCGACGCTCCTTGCTGTGCGATGCGTCGCTTTCGTTGAAAACGAGCGCAAGATGACCGTTGTTCAACACCGTGAATTGAACAGACGAGTTGTTGTTCGGAACCTCGGTGGGCTGCGGAGTGCTCCATTTTCGGCCGTCCGTCGAGCGGCTCGAGTACACGAAGTCGGCCCAGCGGCTGCGGTAGAGCGCCAAGAGTGAGCCATCCTGCAGAACATGGACGTTCATGTGAACGCATCCGACGCTCTCCGGGACCTCATGCAGCGTCCACGACGCACCTTGGTCATCGGACGCCATGACCGCACTGACGTCGTTGTTGCCGACCCAGCGTTCGCCCGGTTCCGTGCGGCACTGGAAGACGGGACAAATCCAGGTGCCACTTTCGAGAAAGATAATCGGTTGCCGGACGAAGGTTCCCGGACTATCGAACAGCGTTTCGACCGGACCCCACGTGTAACCGCCGTCCGTCGAGACTCGACGGCGGACAATTGCGGTGTTTTGATGCCCGGACAACTGCGCTGTATAGATTAGCCACAGGCGACCGTCGGGTGCCGAAAAGAGCACGGGGTTCTGTTCAGAGCGCGTCGGGTCATCCGAGAGCTTCAGGGGCGCCGACCATTCCTCAGTCCCCGCTGCCAAACGCGACATGTAAATCGATACGTCCGGGATACCTTCCTGCGTGCCGCCGAACCACACGCACAGCAAGTCGCCGTTGTCGAGGCTATGCAGATTCGCGGCGTGGTTCTGGACGCAAGAAGTCGGGAGGAAAGCTTCCTTTCGTTCTGCGTCGGCGTAGGCCGTGCGGACGCAATTGTCCTGGGCCGTGTTGGCATTCTCAATCCTGCTCGAGTTCATGATGTATATCCGATGTTCTTTGCGGTCAGTGCGATTCACGATGCGTGAGACGCTTGTTCTGGATGTCTGAATCTTCTGATGCACCGTGGAACAGGAGCTTGCTCAAGACCAGGACGATTGCCGGCGTGACAAGTGCGACATACATGTTGTCGATGCCGAACGGGTTGCCAAGCAGGTACCAAGCCGTCGTAGCGAGCGTGGCGAGCACCAGGCCCCAGATTGCGGCACGCTTGCCACTGAAGAACGGCATGTAGATACCAATCAGCGCAACAACCGACACAGACAGGCGAAGTGCACGGGTGAAGAACGACAGCGCGAGAATTTTCGGAGCGAACAGGACGAAGACCAGCGGGAGGAAACCGACCGCCAAGGAAATCCAGCGCGTCATACGGAACTCAAGTTCCGGGGAGGGGTTGAATCGCGGCACATAGAAATCCTTCACAATCAGCGAGGCGATTGCGAGTGCGACCGTGCAGACGCTCACGAAGATTGACGCTACAAGCGAGGTCGTGACGATGCCTGCCAGGACGGGGTTCATGTGCTGGAGGAACACCGGCAGCGCATACAGGCTCTTGATGTTCGGGTACAGATACTTGGCGGTCACGCCAAGGAAGCCGAGCGCCAGTGCGATGGGCAAACACAGGAATGCTGCCATCAACGAAGAAGCGCGCGCGCCTTCAGGACTCTTGGTCGCGGAAATGGCTTGAATAATAAACTGCGTCGAGAAAATCGCGCCGGCCGTACCAATAATCCATGCACCAATCGTACCGCCCGACAGCGAGCCGGACCACGTGAAGTAGTGCGCGGGCATGCTTTGCACCATCGGCTTGATGCCGCCGGAGAGGTTCCAGGCCACAGCCACCAGAATCCCGATACCAAAAATCTTGACGGCACTATGAATAATCGTCAGATAGGCGACGCTCTTCAGGCCGCCCCAGACGAAGTAGATGGTACTGACAACTGCCGTGATGATTGCAGCCGTGGTCAGGTCGATGTGCATGACAGTGGAGATTGCTGCGGCACCGCTGACATAGTTGCCCACATTCACAAGGAAGAGTGCATAAATCATGATGGCTGAAACGACCAGCTTTGCGCCTTTGCCATACCTCTTCGCGATAAAACCGGAGATTGTGAACTCGCCCGATGAATACAGGCGCTTGGCCATGAAAAGGCCAAAGAAAAGGAAGCCGATTGACGCCGAAACGACTGACCAAGACGCAGCCATACCCGCTGAAAACGCTTCCTGCGACGTTCCAACCGTCGATTTCGCACCGATGAACTCCGACATCAGCAGGATGGCGACGACCACCGCAGGCATCGAGCGCCCCGCCACCATGAACTCGCCGGTATTCTTGCTGCGCAGACGAATGCTGAGCAGGCTAGTAACTAAAATATAGGCGACGACCATGCCAATGATGATGGCGGTATCCCAGTAACTGAAGGTGGTCATAGCTTGTCTCCAAATAGCCTTCGGTTGATGCGCGTCAGGTTGCATTGAGCCACCCGGCATGTTCCTGCCGGTGTCGCTCGGTGCTTTGTCCTTGCGTGTCTTTCGCCAAACGTTCACATGTCGCTGGTCGCCGGTGATTGCTCGGTGCGTCGGGTAGCCAGTTCAAGAGCCTGCTTGAACGCCTCCAGCATGCTGCGTTCGTCAGCGATACCCGTCCCAGCAATGTCAAACGCGGTGCCGTGGTCCACCGAAGTGCGGATGACGGGCAAGCCAACGGTGACGTTCACGCCTGCTTCCAGGCCCATGACCTTGACCGGTCCGTGTCCCTGGTCGTGGTACATCGCAACCACCACATCGAAGTCGCCCCGGCCGGCGCGGAAGAACAAGGTGTCGGCAGGAAGAGGACCTTCCACATCCCAGCCGCGCTCCTGGAGTACCTTCACTGCCGGGATAATTTTTTCCTCTTCCTCTCCGTACCCGAAGAGACCGTTCTCGCCTGCGTGAGGATTGATGCCGCAAACGCCGATGCACGGATTCGAGATGCCGGCACGTACGAGCGTTTCATGAGCGCGCTCAATCGTGCGTTGGACAAGGCCCGGTTCAATTTTGCGAATCGCGTCAAGCAGACCGATGTGCGTCGTCACGTGAATGACTCGTAGATTGGGCGCGACAAGCATCATTGACACTTCTTCGATGCCCGTCAGGTGAGCGAGCATTTCAGTATGTCCAGGGAAAATGTGGCCGCCAGCGTGCAGAGCTTCCTTGTTCAGCGGCGCCGTGCAGATGGCGTCGAGTTCGCCTTTGGTGGTCAACTCGACCGTACGGGCGATGTACTGATACGCGGCGTCGCCCGCTACAGACGAAAGTTTTCCATACGGGAGGTCCGCCGGAATCAGCTTCATGTCGATGCAATCGACAACGCCGTGTTTGAACTGGCCCTCAGACGGCTCATTGATTGCCCGCACGTCCAGACTTACGCCGGCTCGACGGCCGGCATCACGCAAGCGAGCGGCGTCACCGATGACTACCGGGCGGCATTGCTCGTACACCGAGGCGTGAGCCAGGCTCTTCATGATGATTTCCGGACCGACACCGGCTGCATCGCCCATGGTGATGCCGATAATGGGACGGTTGTTCATAGCTGGATTCCTTTACACGTTTGCTTGAGCCGTATTGGCCGTCTTGCTTTTATCAGCGAGCCAACGCCATGCGTTGTAGAGTGACTCGGGTTGGCCAAAGCCACCCGCCTTGGTAACTACCGGCAGCGCTCTCCCACCAAGATGACACGCGAGAAGAGGCATACCGTCTTCAATTTCTTCAACGACATGCAGGGCACTTGCGCCGGCTTCGCCGAGAAGCGCACGCGCCGTCTCTCCACCGGTAGCGATGATTCCCCCGGCAATGGGCACAGCCGGAGCCAGCAAGGAAGCAAGACGCCCGCAGAAGCGCAATCCATCATTCACATCGCCCCGGTTCGTTTGACTTAACGACACCACGACATGTTGTCCTCGACGAAGCGCTTCACATACAACCGTCGTGAAGTCGGCATCGAGCGTTTCGAGCGCGGAGGTGGCAACTTCAAGAGCGAGAAGGTTGTCGCCAGCATTCGCCTTCAGACAGTCCAGTTGAGCATGCGACACGCTCGACATGCTGCCCACTACGGTGAGTACCGGGCCACCCGTTGCTTCGTCGCTTTTCGTCACTTCAGAAGCGTGTCGGCTCAGCTTCAATGCGTCCATCACCGCCGACGCGAGACCGGCCGACCCAACCCAAAAGACTTTCTCGAGCTGAGCAGACGCACAAGCGATAAGCCGCAGGTCGTCGTCCGTTTCCGCATCGCAAACGACGGCCTGCACGCCATCCATTTGCATCTGTTTCATCTGCCTCGCGAGCGCATCGGCCTCAATGCGGACTGCGTCGATTGAAATGTGACCCACCTTAAGTTCTTCACCGGACAGCATTGCAACGAGGTCTGCCTTGCCCAAAATGCCTTCATTGCGCCAGAACTCGCTTTCCTCGACTGCAACGCCTCGTACCCACTGACGCCCGTCACGCGTGGTGCGACCGGCTACCGGGTAAGCAGGACAGAAAACGGCCATTCCGATACGTGAAACGAGAGCCGCTACCTCAGGAGCGAAGTTGCCTCGCACAGTCGAATCCATCTTCTTGTAGACCCGCGTGCCAACGCGACCAAGCGCATTCACTGCAACCACGTTACGTTGCGCGGCTTCCTCCTTCGACGCGCGGCGTGAGTCCAGGTCGACGGCAAGGACCTCAACGTTCGCCGTTGAAGTCGGAGCACCGTTCGTGTCGAGCAGCACCATGGCTTGCAAGCCGTGCCGAAGTCCTGCGACGGCGCAATCGGCAGCGCCAGAAAGGTCATCGGCGACAATCAGAAGCTGCGCTTGGTCGTGCGTGGCAGAATTCATGGCAGCAGACGGCTGTAGATGGACTTCATGTCGTCGAGGGTAAGTGTCTTCGGATTGTTGCCAAGAAGGCGCTTCACCTTCGATGCTGCTTCAGCGAGTGCGTCGAGATGTTCTTCCGACACACCAAACTTGCGCAGGTCCTGAGGAATCTCGACTGCCGCAGTCCACTCCTCCATCTTGTCAATCAACTTTTGCGCCGCGATCTGGTCCGACTCGGCTTTGGTCGCAAGGTCGAGAGCGCGTGCCACGTTGGCGAGTCGGTCCTCAATGGCGTCTAAATTGAAGGCCATCACGTGCGGGAGCAGCATGGCATTTGCGACACCATGCGTGACGTTGAACATGCCACCCAAGGGATAGGCCAGCGCGTGAACAGCGGCGGTACCTGCAGCGGTAAGTGCGAGCCCACCGTACATCGAGCCCAGCATCATTGCCTCACGCGCCTTGAGCGAATTACCGTTCTCGTACGCTTCAACGATGTTGGCTCCAATCAGTCGCATCGAGTCCATCGCGAACATATCGCTGATGGGATTCGCCTTGGTGGAGATGTACGACTCCAGCGAGTGAACGAATGCGTCCATGCCGGTGGCTGCCGTAATGGGCTTCGGCAGGCCGAGAGTGAGTTCGGCGTCCAGAATTACGATTTGAGGCAGGAGGTGACGGCTGACGATGCCGACCTTCAGGGACTCATCCGGCAGCGTCACGATCGCGTTCGGGGTAACCTCCGAACCCGTGCCAGCGGTTGTCGGGACCAAAATCATCGGCACGCCAGGCTTTTTGATGAGATCGATGCCGAGCCAGTTTCGCAGCGGTTCGTCGTTTGTGAGGCGAACCGCGAAGAGCTTGGCAGCGTCCAGCACGCTTCCGCCGCCGATGGACAGAATTGCCTGAGGAGCGAAGGGCTCGATTTGCTCCTTAAAGACCGTCTCTACATTTTGGATGGTCGGCTCAGGTTCGACGTCGCGGACAATGCGTACTTCGACTTCCTTCGACTTGAGCAATTCAATCACGCGACCGACGATGCCAAGGTCTTCCATGATGGGCTGCGTGATGAGCGCGATGCGCTGAACCGGCGTGTCGAGCAACGACAGCTTTTCGGGGAGTTCATTGAGGCTGCCGGCACCATGAATAATGTGCTTGACCGTCTGGAAGTGGTAAGTTGCCATGCTGTTCACCTGTTTCAGTTACTGCGCGTCACGGTAGATGGAGAGCGCTTGGGACAGCCGCTCACGGGCACTCGCGTCAAGGGGTTGAGCGGGAGCGCGCGCAGGACCGGCCGGCATTCCAAGCATCTGCGCCGCAGTCTTCAGAACGACCGGCATCGTACCCAGCGCGAAAGCGTCTCGAAGCGCACGGAGCGACTCCTGTGCAGCACGTGCGCCGGCGACATCGCCCGATTGAAACTTGTTCCAGATGGACATCACGACGTTGGGGACAGCGTTCGTCGTCGCGGCCACCGCGCCGTCGCCACCCGCAATCAACGTCCAGAGAATCATCGAATCCGTACCGGTGAACACAGCGAAGTCGTCGCGGCGAAGGTTGATGAGTTGCAGCAGACGGTCGAAGTCGCCACCGCTGTCTTTGATGCCGCGAATGTTCGGAATCTCCGACAGGCGGCGCACGGTATCGACGCTCAACGTGATGCCGGCTTTGGCCGGAATCGTGTAGAGCATGACCGGCAGCGGCGTTGCCTCAGCAATCTTCTTGTAGTGGGTGAAGAGTTCCAGCTGCGTCGCACCATTGAAGTACGGTGTAATGACTGAGACGGCATCGACGCCAACATCGACCATCTTCTGATTGAGATTGATGACATCGCGCGTGGCGTAGGCGCCAGTACCCGCGATGACGGGCACGCGCGAACGGGCTTGATTGACCGCAATGCTTGCGATGCGCAGCTTCTCTTCTTCGCTCAGCGCAATGAACTCGCCATTGGTGCCAAGCACAAAGAGTCCGTGCACGCCCGACTCGATGAGTCGCTCGATAAGTTCGCGCAGGCCGTCCTCATCGATGCTCTCGTCCGCCGTCATCGGCGTAATCAGAGCGGGAACGATTCCTTTGAACGAAATAGACATGCTTACTCCATCGCTGAAGGGAAGACGTTGATTTCATCTTTCCCTTGTGTTGTTAGCGGTTAGAACTTGTGTCGCAGACCAATGGCCGCCACGACCTGATGGTCATTGCTCGACGCGGTCATGGGCCACAGCGCGGCCGTCGCCGTCTTGCCCGTTGAGTCAATCCCGCTCGCGTCCTGATAGCCTGCTGTCAGGTAGACGTCGGTCCGCTTCGAAAACGAAGTAGTCAACGCCTGCTCGTTTCAATCACTTAAAATTGATCGATGCGTGCATTCTAGCCGTATTCCTGACAAAATCAGTCAATGAAAACTGTCAAACGCATTTGAAATCTGAGCCACTTCGCGCCTGATCGCGCAAAGTAAAACTGAGCCAGTCGTTACTTCTTCGATGACCAGACGTGACCGGCCTGGCGCTGCTGTTTCAGTCTGTAGCTGTCTCCTTTGATCTGGATGATGTGGGCGTGGTGCAGGATGCGGTCGAGCATCGCTGCAGTCAGTGTGGTGTTGCCGCCGAAGGTTTCGTCCCACTGCGCAAACGGAAGGTTGCTGGTCAGGATCATTGAACCGCGCTCGTAGCGTTTGGCGACGATTTGGAAGAAGTGGCTGGCCTGATCGCCCGAGAGCGGCAGATAGCCAATCTCGTCGACGATGAGCAACCTCGGGCCGAGAATGTTGTGTCGAAGTACCGCGTCGTATCGCTCCTGTCGGCGTGCGGCCTCGAGCTGCAACATTAGATCCGCCGCCGTAATGAACTTCGTCTTGATGCCGGCCTGCGTTGCGGCGTATCCGATGGCGATCGCGAGGTGCGTCTTGCCCACGCCTGACGGACCAAGCAACACGGCGTTCTCGCCTCGCTCGATGAAGCGCAGGGTGGCAAGCTCGTCGATCGTCTTGCGTGGGGCCCCGACGGCGAAGCTGTAGTCGTAGTCATCCAGTGTCTTGATAGCGGGAAACCCCGCCATGCGCACCAGTGTTTGCCGCGAACGCACTTGCCTCGTCTCTCGTTCGTGCGCGAGCGCGTTCTCGAGGAAGTCGAGGAAACTCCATTGCTTGGCCGCGGCGTCGCTGGCCAGAGCGATGTATCGGTGCATGAGCCCCTCGAGCTTCAAACTCTGGCAGTGCCCGTCGATGCGTTCCTGCTGCAAGTTCATGCGCGCACCTCGGTCAGTAATTGCTGGTAGACGGACAACGGGTGCTGGATCGACATCGCGGGATCAACGCGCGGCCGAGCGACGGCACGAGCCGGCAATCGGGGCACCGCGTAGCCTGGCATGTCGCGCAAGCAAGCCCGTTCTCGTTGCTCCAACAGAATCGCGGGTGCCAGCCCTGTAACCGGATGCACTCGCTGGTTGGCCACGTCGCGCAACCATTTACTCACCTCGACGTTCGCAGTCACGGCGTCGAGCATTAAGCCGGATTGCTTGAGCTGGCTCGCCAGCGGCACATAGAAATTGCCACGCAGATAGCGGTGGAATCGCTCGATCTTGCCTTTGGTTTGCGCGCGGTACGGTTGGCACAGTCTGGGCAGGAAGCCGTACCGCTTGGCCAGATCGAGCATGCCGGCGTGCCAGCGGTGTTGACCGTCGCCATATGCATCGCGCTCGACAACGATGGTCTTGGCGTTGTCGTAAAGGATCTCGCAAGGAACGCCACCCAAGGCTTCGAACAGCGCATGATGACAGGCGACCAGCGTCTCGGCGCGTTCATCGGTGGTGAAGCGTGCCCAGCGCCACCGACTGAAGCCGAGCGTGGCGGTGAAGGCGTAAAGCGGGTCGGTGCCTCGGCGGAAGACAACGAAATCGCACTGCATCTGCCGGCCGGGCTCGGTCTCGAATCTCACGACCGGATCCGGCTTCGGCACGGACTTATGCGCGTTCATGAAGGCCTGCAGGCTTCGCAGTTGGCCGTCGTAGCCGCGCGCACGCAACTCGCGCAATAGCGCCGGCGCGGCGATGACCTCGGGTGCTGCCGCGCTCATGCGCTCGAGGATGTACGCCTCGAACGTTCCGAGCTTGGTTGGTCGCGGTTCACGCGGCTTGTAGCGAGGCACTTCCTCGGCCGACAGGTACCGCGCCACCGTGTTGCGAGAAATACCCAGGCGCCGCGCGATCTCGCGCTCCGATACGCCCTGGGCTTTGAGCACATGGATTTGCATCCACTGTTCCTTCTGGAGCATCGCCAGCCTTTGCGCGCAAAAGGCTGACTGTACTGAAAGGTGGCTCAGATTTACTTCGCGCGAAGTGGCTCATTATTACTTTGCGCCCAACAAAAACCCTTATCCGCGCGATTCGGTCATTTCATAGGGTCACCCAAACGAACAAAATGACCAATTCGCGCAGTTTGGTCGAGAAGATTCGCCGTTCGACAGAGTCGCTCACGCAGCCGAGGGCCACCGGCGGACATCGAGTCACGGGGTCAAAGCGGCAGTCGCGGCCGGGCGGGCTGTTTAGAAACTTGCAAGCCTGAAAGGAGGACGGCTGAGCGCAAAGCTACGCGTTGGGAGAAACGCGATAGCGTCTCCGGGTGGACTAGGACGAGTGAAATGACCGACCGACAGGCAAAAATGAGCGGAAAATGATCGACTTGGTGGATGCTGCCAGCGTCAATGCGGGCCGACACCGACACCCTGTGCTTGTGTCCAATACCCTTGGGGAGCGGGCGAAGATGCCGGTCGAACGCCTTGCTTTTGCGCGTTCTGGAGATTCTGCGGATAGTCAACCTGGTCGCCGCCCGGGTTGTAGCCATTCTTTTCCAACTGGCTCAATTCCGCATTCTTCTTTGCGCCGTTTGCCTTACGTTCAACTTTCCGCTGTGCCTTCTGCGCTTGCTTCGCAGTGGCCGAGTCAACCGGCGCGGTCGTGGGGTCGCTCGCGTTTTGCGCGTTCGCAGATGGCGCTGCTACAACCACGGCGCTTAGCGCCACGGCGAACCGCCGAGCACACCGACGCCGACCGACGCGCACGATTGAGCGGACGGCATCTGCACATCCAGTTCAACCGGGATTTCCTGATTGCCACATGCCCCCGGTCGACCGGGAAGGCCTGCGGCAGGTTCCTCCGCAGCGCGGCGTCAAGGTGAACGAGAGGCTTTACCATCCTCGCCGACAGCAAGCCCATCAACCTGTGCGAGCTCAACGTTCGTATACCCAAGAAGATCCCGGGCAGCATCCAAGGCGTCATCGACGTACTTCAGGAGGTCAAGGAGGCGCTCGGCGTGAGCTAGGCGACCTCGGGTACCTCAGCAACGCAAAAGCCGGCCACACGGGCCGGCTTTTTTACGTCCATTCGCGGCAGCACAACGCGAACAGAACGTTCGACGCTACCACCGATTCCCGATAAAACAAAATGCGTCCCATCGGGAAATAAAGCATAACGTGCCCAGGTGGCCACTTTATGCTTAACGGCACAGATTTCCTTGGATAACCTTGGAAGTGAATCTGGTGGGCCCGGCGGGATTTGAACCCGCGACCAATCGATTATGAGTCGACTGCTCTAACCGCTGAGCTACAGGCCCTGATGAGAAGCGAAGCGTGCTACACGCGCTCCCGGCAGATACGCCGGGCCGGCATTGTAACAACAAAGGGAACCAAGGAGACAAACGCCACCGGCATCACGCAGATGCCGGCGGCGTTCGCAGGAGAGACGCCGGAAATCAGTTCCCTTCGAGGAACGACTTCAGCTTGTCGGAACGGCTCGGGTGACGCAGCTTGCGCAGCGCCTTGGCCTCGATCTGACGGATCCGCTCGCGCGTAACGTCGAACTGCTTGCCGACTTCCTCGAGCGTGTGATCGGTGCTCATTTCGATACCGAAACGCATCCGCAGCACCTTCGCCTCGCGCGGCGTCAGCGAATCGAGCACGTCCTTCACGACGTCGCGCATGCTGGCATGCAGCGCGGCATCGGCCGGCGCGACCGTGTTGTTGTCCTCGATGAAATCGCCGAGATGGGAATCGTCGTCGTCGCCGATCGGCGTTTCCATCGAGATCGGCTCCTTCGCGATCTTCATGATCTTGCGGATCTTGTCTTCCGGCATTTCCATCTTCTCGGCGAGCGTTGCCGGATCCGGCTCGAGACCGGTTTCCTGCAGGATCTGCCGCGAGATGCGGTTCATCTTGTTGATCGTCTCGATCATGTGAACCGGAATCCGGATCGTGCGCGCCTGGTCCGCGATCGAGCGCGTGATGGCCTGACGGATCCACCACGTCGCATAGGTCGAGAACTTGTAGCCGCGACGGTATTCGAACTTGTCCACCGCCTTCATCAGGCCGATGTTGCCTTCCTGGATCAGGTCGAGGAACTGCAGGCCGCGGTTCGTGTACTTCTTCGCGATCGAGATCACGAGACGCAGGTTCGCCTCGGTCATTTCGCGCTTCGCCTGGCGTGCCTTCAGTTCGCCGGCCGCCATCTGGCGGTTGGTTTCCTTCAGGTCCTTCAGCGGCAGCACGACGCGCGCCTGCAGGTCGAGCAGGCGCTGCTGCTGTTCGCGGATCGCCGGGATGTTGCGCGACAGGATCGCGCCGTACGTATGCCCTTCGGCGGTGATCTTCTCGGACCAGTCGAGATCCGTCTCGCTGCCCGGGAAGCGCGCGATGAATTCCGAACGCGGCATGCCGCACTTGTCGACGACGATGTGCAGGATCTGGCGCTCGACCTGACGCACTTCGTCCACCTGCGCACGCAGCGTGTCGCACAGGCGCTCGACGGTACGCGCGGTGAAGCGGATCGTCATCAGCTCGGTCTGGATCGTTTCCTGCGCCTTCAGGTAGGACTTCGACTTGTAGCCTTCCTTCTCGAACGCGCGACGCATCTTGTCGAACCACTCGCTGATCTGCGAGAACTTGTCGAGCGAAGCGCGCTTGAGGGCTTCGAGCTGGGCGGCGTTGGCCGATGCTTGCGCGGCACCGTCATCTTCCTCCGCTTCCTCTTCTTCCTCTTCCTCTTCGGCTTCCTCGTCCTCGTTCTCGATGGCTTCCGCTTCCTTCGCGGAGAAGCCGTCGGTATCGGCAGTGTCCGAAGCGTTCGGATCGAGCAGGCCGTCGACGAGCTCGTCGACGCGGATCTCTTCGTTCGCGACGCGCTCGGCCATCGCGAGGATGTCGGCGATCGTCGTCGGGCACGCGGAAATCGCCATCACCATGTGGCGCAGGCCGTCCTCGATCCGCTTCGCGATCTCGATTTCGCCTTCGCGCGTGAGCAGCTCGACCGTGCCCATCTCGCGCATGTACATCCGGACCGGATCGGTCGTGCGGCCGAATTCCGAATCGACGGTGGACAGCGCAACTTCCGCTTCCTCTTCGACTTCATCGTCCGACGACGCGGCCGGCGCGTTGTCGTTCAAGAGCAGCGTTTCCGCGTCCGGCGCCTGCTCGTAAACCGCCACGCCCATGTCGTTGAACGTGCCGATGATGCCTTCGAGGGCTTCGGTCTCGGTGAAGTTGTCCGGCAGGTGGTCGTTGATTTCGGCGTACGTCAGGAAGCCGCGCTCCTTGCCGAGCTTGATCAGCGCGCGCAGCTTCACGCGGCGCTCTTCGAGCTCCTCGGCCGTGCCGGGCGTGCTCGTCGCGAACGCTTCCTTCAGCAGCGCCTTTTCCTTGGCGCGACGATCGCGCACCTTGGATTTGCCCGGAACAGCCGCGGCTGCGGGCTGCTCGTCGCTCTGATTTGCGTCGTCAACGACGGATACTTCGTTCAGCTTTTTGGTCATGGAGTTCGCCGTACCGGCTATATCGACTCGCGGCTGCTGGACGACAGCCGGTTGAACCGTGGGTGCATGAGTAGTACGTACTGCCGTTTCGTCCGCGGCGGCAGTCGTGTCCCTTGCGCTTTTCGCACTTGCCCGCTTCGCCGCCGGCTTGGCCGGCCCGGAGTCGGGTCTGGCGGCAGCCCGTGTTCTGGCTGCCGGCGCCGGCGCAGCCTGAGCAGTGCCGGCCGCGGTTTTCTTTCCTGCAGGGGCTGACGTGGCTGAAGACGTTGTCCTGGTGGAAGAAGCAGACTTGGCCGCTGTGACCTTCTTGGTCGGCTCCGTCGAGCCCTTGCCTGCTGCTTTCTTTCCGCCTGTCGTCTTTGCCATCGCGATTCTCGCCTCTGCTTAGAAAACAAACCGCTGGAAACCTTATATTATAGCACGCTGGGGAGCCCTCTCTAAGCGCCCCGGCCGCCTACAGCCCGAGCCGACGCTTCATGTCGGTTCGCTGCTGGTTCAATCCCGTCAATTCGGTCAGTTCCTCGGGTGTGAAAGTGGATTGCCGCGCGAGCCGGTCAAGCCGGTCGCAGCAGGCGTCATAGCGCATCTTGAGCACCGCCGCCTGCAGCTCCTCCCCCGCGATCCGTTCCTGTTCACGCTGCCGCTCGGGCACCGTCTCGTCTTCCGGATTCTGTAACAGCAAATCGCGGACGTTTTCATCATAGTCCAGAATTTCGCGGAAGATTTCCTCGTAAGTCGCCCCGTTCGAGGACGCCCGCAGGACATCCGACAGCAGCCGGAACTCCGCGCCCTCGCCCAGCGCACGTGCATGATCGACGACTTCGGCGAACAGTTCGCCGATGCGCGGCAACGCACGCAGGGTCGCAATCTGTTCGTCGTCGAGCTGCGACGCGATACGCGGATGCATCACGAGCGTGCGCAACGCACGCTTTTCGCTGTTCGTCACGCGGCGCCGATCGCTGCGCGCGGGCGCCTGGCGCGGCGGCGCCGCGATCCGCGTATCGACGTCGGATAACCCCGCGACCTCTTCGAACGGGATATCGAGACGGTCCGCGAACATGTGCATGATCTGCGCGCGCAACGCGTTCGCGGGCAGCGCCTGCAGCAGCGGCTTCGCATCGAACAGCGCTTTCGCGCGGCCTTCCGGCTGATCGAGCGCCTTGTCGGCAATTGCTTCGTTCAGCAGAAATTGTGACAGCGGCATCGCGCGCTCGACCTGTTCGGAGAACGCCTCCGCGCCGAACTCGCGCACATAGCTGTCGGGATCGTGCTCGGTCGGCAGAAAAAGGAACCGGATCGTACGGTTGTCTGCCGCATGCGGCAGGCATGCCTCGAGCGCGCGCCGGGCTGCACGCCGCCCGGCCGAATCGCCGTCGAAACTGAAAATGACCGTGTCGGTCTGGCGCAGCAGCTTCTGCACGTGAATCGGCGTGCACGCAGTGCCGAGCGTCGCGACCGCGTTCGGGAAACCGAGCTGCGCGAGCGCGACGACGTCCATGTAGCCTTCGACGACCAGCACATACTTGCGCTCGCGAATCGCGAGCCGCGCCTCGAATAAGCCGTACAGTTCGCTGCCCTTGTTGAACAGCGGCGTTTCGGGTGAGTTCAGGTACTTCGGCTCGCCGCTGCCGAGCACGCGGCCGCCGAAACCGATCACCTGCCCCTTCACGTTGCGGATCGGGAACATGATCCGCTCGCGGAACCGGTCGTAGCGACGCGCGACGCCCTGCGCGTCGGTTTTCTCGCTGACGATCACGAGCCCCGACTCGACGAGCGACTCGTCGCGATAGTCCGGAAACGCGGTTTCGAGGTTCTGCCAGCCGTCCGGCGCATAGCCGAGCCCGAAGCGCGCGGCGATCTCGCCGGTCAGGCCCCGGTTCTTCAGGTACTGGATCGCGACGGTCGCGCCGCGCAACTGCTTGCGGTAGTAGTCGCACGCGGCGGACATCGCGTCGGACAATGCGGTCGCGACCGATTTCGACACCGGCGCCGGATAGTCGCCGCCCCCGCCCCCACCGCCGCCACGCATCGACGGCTCGTGCGGCACGGTCAGCCCGACGGACTGCGCGAGTTCCTGCACGGCTTCCGGGAACGTGAGCCCCGCGTGCTCCATCAGGAAGCCGATCGCCGTGCCGTGCGCGCCGCATCCGAAGCAGTGATAGAACTGCTTGGTCGGGCTGACGGTAAACGACGGGCTCTTCTCGTTATGGAACGGGCACAGCCCCATGAAATTGGCGCCGCCCTTCTTGAGCTGCACGTACCGACCCACCACGTCGACGATATCGACGCGGTTCAGCAAATCCTGCAGGAACGAATGCGGAATCACCGTGGGATCGAGCGAAAAAAGACAATACGACGCCCGGCGCACGCATCGCTGGGCGCGCCGGGCACGGGTTTTACTTCGTGAGCGCGGCCTTGACCTGCGCGGAAACGGCCGTCATGTCGGCGCGGCCGGCGAGCTTGCCCTTCAGCACGCCCATCACCTTGCCCATGTCCTGCGGGCCGGCTGCGCCGGTTTGCGCGACCGCCGCCTGGACTTCGGCCGCCACTTCGGCGTCCGAAAGTTGCGCGGGCATGTAGCCGCCCAGCACGATCAGTTCGGCCTGCTCCTTCGCGACGAGATCGTCGCGGCCGGCGGCCTGGAACTGGCTGATCGAATCCTTGCGCTGCTTGATCATCTTGTCGATCACGGCCGTGATGTCCGCGTCGCCGAGCGTGACCCGATCATCGACCTCGCGCTGCTTGATCGCGGCCATCAGCAGCCGAATCGTCGCCAGGCGCTCGCTTTCCTTCGCGCGCATCGCGGCCTTCATGTCTTCGCTGATCTGCTCTTTCAAACTCATCTTTCACCCGGGATGGAAACGTGAATCCGACGCCCGTGAACAGGCGTCAACACAAAAACCCGCTTGGGACAGTGTCTCAAGCGGGTTGCTCGAATCCGGCATCGGCGGCTCGCTGCCTGATCGGCTAGCCGATCGCGCTTGATCGTCCGTCATCACGCCCGATCGCATGGAACCGCCGGTGCGCCGCTCAGCGAACCACGCGGCGCCCAATCATTCAGTACAGCTTCTTCGGCAACGTCTGGCTGCGGATACGCTTGTAATGACGCTTCACCGCAGCAGCTTTCTTGCGCTTGCGCTCCGCGGTCGGCTTCTCGAAAAACTCGCGCGCTCGAAGTTCGGTCAACAAACCGTTCTTCTCGATCGTGCGCTTGAAGCGACGCATTGCAACTTCGAACGGCTCGTTCTCTTTAACGCGAATGATCGTCATGATCCGACACGAATAAAGGTTTGGAGGGAAAGACTACCGAGTATAGCAGAGCGATTGCCTGAAGACACAGGGGCCTGGTCCCACTAAAACGGGGCTTGCCCGACGCGTCAGGCGCCGCGCGAATACTCCGCCGCGGCCTGCCCGGCCGCCGTGCCGGACGCCCACGCCCACTGGAAGTTGTAGCCGCCGAGCCAGCCTGTGACGTCCACCGCCTCGCCGATGAAGAACAGCCCCGGTACGCGCGCGCTCATCATCGTCGCCGACGACAGTTCCCGCGTATCGACACCGCCCTTCGTCACTTCGGCCTTCTTGTAGCCCTCGGTGCCGTTCGGCGTCAGCGTCCAGCCGGACAGCGCATCGCCGATCTGGCGCAGCGTCTTGTCGGGCAGGTCCGCGAGCCGCGCGTCGGCTGCGACGCGATGCGTGTCGAGCCACGCATGCGCGAGGCGCGACGGCACCCAGTCCGCGAGCAGCGAACCGATCTGGCGTTTCGACGTGCGCTTCGCGTCGAGCAGATCGGCCACCGTGTCGCGCTGCGGCAGCAGGTCGACACGAATCGGGTCGCCAGGCTGCCAGTAGCTCGAGATCTGCAGGATGCCGGGCCCGGACAGCCCGCGATGGGTCAGCAGCAGGTCCTCGACGAATTCGCCGCCGCGCTTCTTGTCGCCGGTCGACACGCGCACTTCGAGCGACACGCCGGACAACGCCGCGAACGGCTCCCAGTCCTGCGGTGCGAATGTGAGCGGCACGAGCGCGGGCCGCGTATCGATGAGCTTGTGGCCGAACTGCTTCGCGAGCCGGTAGCCGAAGTCGGTCGCGCCGATCTTCGGGATCGACAGGCCGCCGGTCGCGACAATCAGTGCGCGCGCACCGATCGGCCCCGCCTGCTGCGTGTCGAGCGTGAAGCCGTCGGCCGGCGCGTGGCGCACCGCGTCGACGACGACGGGCCGGCGCCACGCGACGCCGCCCGCGTCGCATTCGTGCTTCAGCGCGTCGATGACCGCGTCGCTGCCGTGGTCGCAAAAGAGCTGGCCCTTGTGCTTTTCGTGCCAGGTCACGTGATGGCGCTTGAGCAGCCCGAGGAAGTCGCGCGGCGTATAGCGCGCCAGCGCCGAGCGCGCGAAATGCGGATTCGCCGACAGATAGTTGTCGGGGCCTGCGTACAGGTTCGTGAAGTTGCAGCGGCCGCCGCCCGAGATGCGGATTTTCTCGGCGAGCCGCGGCGCGTGATCGATCAGCACGACGCGGCGGCCGAGCTGCCCGGCGACCGCGGCGCTCATCATCCCGGCGGCGCCCGCGCCGATCACGGCGATGTCATAAGTTTCCATGGCGCGGATTGTACCTGCCCGGCATCGGGCCCGGGCCGCCGCCAGCGGCGGCCGGCCCTCGCCTGCTATACTTTCCGGTTACGTTGACCTTCCTGCGGCGCGCTCGATACAGCGCGCCCCGCCCCCACCCATGCTCGTTCTCGGCATCGAAAGCTCCTGCGACGAAACCGGCCTCGCGCTCTACGACACGCAGCGCGGCCTGCTCGCGCACGCGCTCCACTCGCAGATCGCGATGCACCGTGACTACGGCGGCGTCGTGCCCGAACTCGCGTCGCGCGACCACATCCGCCGCGCGCTGCCGCTGCTCGAGGAAGTGATGGCGCAAAGCGGCACGCACCGCGACGACATCGACGCGATCGCATTCACGCAGGGCCCCGGTCTCGCCGGCGCGCTGCTGGTCGGCGCGAGCATCGCGAATGCGCTCGCACTCGCATGGAACAAACCGACCGTCGGCATCCATCACCTCGAAGGCCACCTGCTGTCGCCGCTGCTCGTCGAGCAGCCGCCGCCATTCCCGTTCGTCGCGCTGCTGGTTTCCGGCGGCCACACGCAACTGATGCGCGTGACCGACGTCGGCGTGTACGAGACGCTCGGCGAAACGCTCGACGACGCGGCCGGCGAAGCGTTCGACAAGACGGCGAAGCTGATCGGCCTCGGCTACCCGGGCGGCCCGGAAGTGTCGAAACTCGCTGAAACGGGCACACCGGGCGCGGTCGTGCTGCCGCGCCCGATGCTGCATTCGGGCGATCTCGACTTCAGCTTCAGCGGCCTGAAGACGGCCGTGCTCACGCAGATGAAGAAGTTCGAAGCGGCGAAGCTGTCCGGCGAAGCGCTCGAACGCGCGAAAGCCGACCTCGCGCGCGGCTTCGTCGATGCGGCCGTCGACGTGCTCGTCGCGAAGTCGCTCGCCGCGCTGAAGAAGACGAAGCTCAAGCGCCTCGTGGTCGCGGGCGGCGTCGGCGCGAACCTCCAGTTGCGCGCGGCGCTGTCGGCTGCCGCGGCCAAGCGCGGCTTCGACGTGCACTACCCCGATCTCGCGCTCTGCACCGACAACGGCGCGATGATCGCGCTCGCGGGCGCACTGCGGCTCGGCCGCTGGCCCGAGCAGGCGAATGCCGACTACGCCTTCACGGTAAAGCCGCGCTGGGATCTCGCATCGCTTGCACGCTGAGCCGCGCAACGCGACGCCCACGCCAGAAAATGAAAAGGCCGCTCAAACGAGCGGCCTTCTTCATCGGCACGACAAAACGACGCAGCGTTATGCAGCCTGCCGCTTGTCGCGTTCGATCAGCGCATACGCGCTGTGATTGTGGATCGACTCGAAGTTTTCGGCTTCGAGCACGTACGCGACCACACGCTCGTCCGCATCGAGACGCTGCGCGACATCGCGCACGAGATCCTCGACGAACTTCGGGTTCTCGTACGCGCGCTCGGTGACGAACTTCTCGTCCGGACGCTTCAGCAGGCCCCACAGCTCGCACGACGCCTCTTCCTCCGCGATGCGAATCAGCGCCTCGACCGGCAGGTCAGCCGCGAGTTCGGCATCGATCGTCACGTGCGAACGCTGGTTGTGTGCGCCGTACTGCGAGATCTTCTTCGAGCACGGGCACAGGCTCGTCACGGGCACCAGCACCTTCAGGAACAGGCGCGTGTCGCCGTTGCGGCTTTCGCCCGCGAGCGTCACTTCATAGTCGAGCAGGCTCTGCACGCCGGACACCGGCGCCGTCTTGTTCACGAAGTACGGGAACGTGACCTCGATGCGGCCGGCCTCGGCTTCGAGCTTTTCGAGCATCGACGCGAGCATCGCGCGGAAACGCTCGACCGTCAGCGGCGCGCGGTTCTCTTCGAGCAGCGCGACGAAGCGCGACATGTGCGTGCCCTTCTGGTCGGCCGGCAGGCGGACGTCGAGGTTCCAGACGCCGACGGTCGGCTGAACGTCGCCGCTTTCGGTACACACCGTCAACGGATGCCGGACCGCCTTCACGCCCACGCGCTGAATCGGAATCTGACGGGTATCCACCGTGCTCTGCACGTCGGGCATCACGAAGGCGGGATTCATCTGGTTCATCTTCTTGTTCAATCCTTGTAAGCCGCGCGTTCGACGACGCGCACGCCGCGTCATGCGGCAGCCGGAAAAGCAACATGGGCCCGCAGGCCCATGTTTTCCGCATCAATGAAGACCGGTTGCGCCAGTCGCACCCGCACCGCCCGAAGGCGGCGCCAGCTTACGCGACGCGCTTCGCCTGACCGGCGACATCGGCCGCCGGGTTCAGGAAGCGTTCGCGAATCGATTTCGCGATGCCCGCGCCATCGAGGCCACATTGCGACAGCAGCTTCGCGGGATCGCCGTGATCGACGAACAGGTCAGGGAGGCCCAATTGTAGTACGGGTCGGATAACCCCACTCTCCATCAGGGCTTCCACGCAGGCCGAGCCCGCGCCACCCATCACGCAGCCTTCCTCGACGGTGACGAGGTAGTCGTGCGTCTCGGCGAGTTCGCGCACGAGTGCCGCGTCGACCGGCTTCACGAAGCGCATGTTCGCGACGGTGGCGTCGAGTTCCTCGGCCGCGGCGAGCGACGGTGCGACCATCGTGCCGAACGCGAGGATCGCGACGCGCTTGCCTTCCGGCTGCGACGTCCGGCGACGCACTTCACCCTTGCCGAGCGGGATCTCGGTGAATTCCTTCACCGTCGGCACGCCCGTGCCCGCGCCGCGCGGATAGCGCACCGCGGTCGGGTTCGGCTGCTGCAACGCCGTGTGCAGCATCTGACGGCATTCGTTCTCGTCGGACGCCACCATGACCGTCATGTTCGGGATGCAGCGCATGAACGCGAGATCGTACGCGCCCGCATGCGTCGCGCCGTCCGCGCCGACGAGGCCCGCACGGTCGATCGCGAACACGACCGGCAGGTTCTGCAGCGCGACGTCGTGGATCAGTTGGTCGTAACCACGCTGCAGGAACGTCGAGTAGATCGCGACGACCGGCTTGAGCCCTTCGGTCGCGAGGCCGCCGGCGAACGTCACCGCGTGCTGCTCGGCGATGCCGACGTCGTAGTAGCGATCCTTGAAGCGCTTTTCGAACTCGACCATACCCGAGCCTTCGCGCATCGCGGGCGTGATGCCGACGACGCGCGAATCGCGCTCGGCTTCATCGCACAGCCACTCGCCGAACACTTGCGTGTACGTCTTCTTCGCGGGCGCGATCGACGGCTTGATGCCTTCGGCCGGATTGAACTTGCCGGGGCCGTGATAGAGCACGGGATCGGCTTCGGCGAGCTTGTAGCCCTGGCCTTTCTTCGTCACCACGTGCAGGAACTGCGGGCCGCGCAGTTCGCGGATGTTCTGCAGCGTCGGGATCAGCGAATCGAGATCGTGACCGTCGATCGGGCCGATGTAGTTGAAGCCGAACTCCTCGAACAGCGTGGCCGGCACGACCATGCCCTTCGCGTGCTCCTCGAGCTTGCGCGCGAGTTCGAGCACCGGCGGCGCAACGCTCAGCACGCGCTCGACGCCCGCGCGCGCGGCCGCATAGAAGCGGCCCGACATCAGGCGGGCGAGATGGCGATTCAGCGCGCCGACCGGCGGCGAAATCGACATGTCGTTGTCGTTCAGGATCACGAGCAGCTTCGCATCTTCCGACACGCCCGCGTTGTTCATCGCCTCGAACGCCATGCCGGCCGTCATCGCGCCGTCGCCGATCACGGCGATCGAGAAGCGGTCGTCGCCGTTCAGCTGGCTGCCGATCGCCATGCCGAGCGCGGCCGAGATCGACGTGCTCGAGTGCGCGGTGCCGAACGTGTCGTATTCCGACTCGCTGCGGCGCGGGAAGCCCGAGATGCCGTCGTACTGGCGCAGCGAATGCATCTGGTCGCGGCGGCCCGTCAGGATCTTGTGCGGATAGGTCTGGTGGCCCACATCCCAGACGATGCGATCGTTCGGCGTGTTGAACACGTAGTGCAACGCGATCGTCAGCTCGACCGTCCCGAGGTTGGACGACAAATGGCCGCCCGTCTTCGACACGCTGTCGAGCACGAACGCGCGCAGTTCATCCGCGAGCGGGTGAAGTTGGCGACGATCGAGGCGGCGCAAATCCGCCGGGTCGTCGATGGTTTTCAGCAAGTCGTACATCGTCGTTCCATTGTAGGAAATCAAACGCGCCCGCATTCTTTTGCACGCACCGTAGCGTGTGCGCGGCGGCGGGCTTTCGCGTCAGCTGACCCGGTTCACCACCAGGTCGGCAAGTTCGGCGAGACGCTGTGCGCGTGCGCCGAACGGTTTCAGCGCGTCGTGCGCTTCGGCGCGCAGCTGCGCTGCGAGCTCGCGCGACGCCTCGAGGCCGAGGATCGATACGTAGGTCGGCTTGTCGTTCGCCGCGTCCTTGCCGGCCGTCTTGCCGAGCGTCGCCGAATCGGTCGTTACGTCGAGAATATCGTCGACGACCTGGAAGGCCAGGCCCACGGCCCCCGCGTAAACATCGAGCGCGGCCATCGTTTCCGACGACGGCGTCTCGCCGGCCAGCGCGCCCATCCGCACGGCCGCGCGCAGCAGTGCGCCCGTCTTCATCCGGTGCATCGTCTCGAGCTGCTCGCGCGTCAGCTTGAGGCCGACGCTCGCCAGGTCGATCGCTTGCCCGCCGGCCATGCCGAGCGAGCCGCTCGCGAGCGCAAGCTCGCGCACGAGCGCCGCCTGCTGCACCGGCGACAGCGCATCGGCATCGGTCAGCGCAACGAACGCCTGCGACTGCAGCGCATCGCCGACCAGCAGTGCCGTCGGCTCGTCGTACTGCACGTGCACGGTCGGCTTGCCGCGGCGCAGTGCGTCGTCGTCCATGCACGGCATGTCGTCGTGCACGAGCGAATAGACGTGGATCATCTCCAGCGCCGCCGCCGCCGCGTTGCGCGCCGCTTCCGTCGCGCCGGTCAGTTCGCCTGCTGCATGGCACAGCAGCGGGCGAACGCGTTTGCCGCCGCCGAGAACCGCGTAGCGCATCGCCTCGTGGAGTTGCGCAGGCATCGCGGTTTCAGCGGGCAAATAGTGGCCAAGTGCGTCCTCGACACGGTCAAGCACGGACCGCATCCATTGTTCGAATGTCATAGATCGTCGTCTTCGCTGTCCGTGGCGGCCGTTCCGGACGAAAGCGGCTTCAGCGTCGCGCCGTCAAGCACGCGAACCTGCTGCTCCACCTTCTCGAGCTGCTGTTGGCAAAACGCAACGAGGGTCGCACCGCGGCGATACGCCGCCAGCGAATCCTCGAGGCTCAACGCGCCGCCTTCCATCCGGGCAACCAGCGTCTCGAGTTCCGAGAGCGCCATCTCGTAATTGTCCGGCAACGGTTCGGTGCCATTACCGGGCGGCGTGGCGCCTGGGGATGCGGTTTTCGCCATGGACGAGGGTGTCAAATTTCAAAACAGTCGGACATTCTACGGCAAAAGAGAATTTTCCGACCTGACGACTTGGGCACCCGGGCACATATTCCGGCCCCATCACCGATACACATTGTGCGCCTCTCGATTGTCGCCCGACAAAAAAATGACACAAATCAGGCACTTAATCCTAGCCTTGCGGGGCGAACCGGGTATAATTCCCCGTTTCCCTAAATCGATTTTTCGATGGTTGGGTTGTTCACTGCTTTCACGCTAACACCGGGAGTGGGAATGTCCAATCTGAGCGATGCGCTTCAGTTGAAGTCGGCTCACAGCCAGCTTCCAGTCACTGCATACTTCGATGAGGCGCTGCTCGAGCGCGAGATCGAAACCCTCTTCAAGAAAGGACCTCGTTACGTCGGGCACGAGTTGATGGTGCCCGAGGCGGGGGATTATTTTGCGCTGCCGTCCGAGAAGGAAGGCCGCGTGCTGGTTCGCAACCAGGCGAACCAGATCGACCTGCTGTCGAACGTCTGCCGCCACCGGCAGGCCATCATGCTCAACGGGCGCGGGCACACGCAGAACATCGTGTGCCCGCTGCACCGCTGGACGTACGACCTGCAAGGCGAGTTGCTCGGCGCGCCGCACTTCCCCGACAAGCCGTGCCTGAACCTCGGCAAGAGCCCGCTGCAGAACTGGCAGGGGCTGCTGTTCGAAGCCGAAGGCCGGAACGTCGCGCGCGACCTCGCCAACCTCGGCACGAAGCATCACTTCGACTTCTCCGAGTACCACTTCGATCACGTCGAAGTGCACGAGTGCGATTACAACTGGAAGACGTTCATCGAGGTCTACCTCGAGGATTATCACGTCGTCCCGTTCCACCCGGGCCTCGGCAGCTTCGTGTCGTGCGACGACCTCAAGTGGGAGTTCGGCGACTGGTACAGCGTGCAGACGGTCGGCGTGCACAACGCACTCGCGAAACCGGGCAGCGCGACTTACCAGAAATGGCACGAGCAGGTGCTGAAATTCCGCAACGGCGTGCCGCCGGAATTCGGGGCGATCTGGATGGTCTACTACCCGGGCCTGATGATCGAGTGGTATCCGCACGTGCTCGTCGTGTCGTGGCTGATCCCGCGCGGCCCGCAGAAGACGACCAACATCGTCGAGTTCTATTACCCCGAGGAAATCGCGCTGTTCGAACGCGAATTCGTCGAGGCCGAGCGCGCCGCCTACATGGAAACGGCCGTCGAGGATGACGAGATCGCAATGCGGATGGACGCAGGCCGCCGTGCGCTGATGGCACGCGGCGAGTCGCAGGTCGGCCCGTACCAGAGCCCGATGGAAGACGGCATGCAGCACTTCCACGAGTTCCTGCGCCGCCACCTCGGCGACATCTGACGGCCGGTGCGGCGCAACCGGCACCGCACGGCATCCTGCATGACGAAAAGACGGGTTTCGGCCCGTCTTTTTTTGTTTAGACTTGGGGTATCAGGCCGTTTGCACTCCAGGGAGCCGTCATGCCACACACCCACTACACCACGCTCATCTCCGCGGCCAATCTTGCCGAACGGCTCGCCGCCGCACCCGGCAGCGTCGTGCTGCTCGACTGCCGCTTCGATCTCGCCGACCCGGGCGCCGGCGAAGCCGCCTACGCGGCCGGCCACATTCCCGGCGCGCAATATCTCCACCTCGACCGCGACCTGTCGGGCCGCAAGACAGGCACCAACGGCCGCCATCCGCTGCCGACGCGCGACGCACTCGTCGCGACACTCGCCGATCGCGGCCTGAAGCAGGGCCAGCAGGTCGTCGCCTACGATGCGCAGGGCGGCTCGTATGCGGCCCGCCTGTGGTGGCTGCTGCGCTGGCTCGGACACGATTCGGTCGCCGTGCTCGACGGCGGCCTGCAGGCCTGGCAAGCGGCCGGCCAGCCGCTGACGACTGAAACGCAGCACCCGTCGCACGGCGACTTCCGTGCGCAGGCACCGCTCGAATCGACGGTCGACACGCCGGCCGTGCTCGCGAACCTGACGTCGCACGCGCGCATCGTGATCGACGCGCGTGCGGCAGACCGCTATCGTGGAGAAAATGAAACGATCGACCCGGTCGGCGGCCATATTCCGGGCGCACGCAACCACTTCTTCAAGGACAACCTTGCGGCGGACGGCCGCTTCAAGTCCGGTCACGAGTTGCGCGAAGCATTTTCCGCGGTGCTCGCCGGCACCGAGCCGAATCTCGCGATCCTGCAATGCGGCTCGGGCGTGACCGCGTGCCACAACGCGCTCGCGATGGAAATCGCGGGCCTGCACGGTGCATCGCTCTATGCCGGCTCGTGGAGCGAATGGAGCGCCGATCCGTCGCGGCCGGTCGCGACCGGCCCGAACCCGTAATCCGGCGCGCGTCGCGCCGGCAAAGCGAAGCGGCGGCCAGTCGGCCGCCGCGTTCCGTTTACATCACGCCGTACTTGTGGAGCCACTCGATCGCGCGCTTCCAGCTGTCCTCGGCGTCGCCCTTCACGTAGCTCGGCCGATAGTCGGCGAAGAACGCGTGGCCCGCATCGGGATACACGACGATCTCCGATGCACGCGCGAGCTTCGAGTCGCTCGTCTGGATCGCCTTGCGCATGTCCGCGAGCGACGCCTGCGTGATGTTCGCGTCCTTCTCGCCGTACAGCCCCAGCACCGGCACCTTCAGCGACGACGCGTGATCGACCGGATTGAACGGCGTCATCTCGTCGGTCTTGCCTTCGACGAATCCGTACCACGCGACGGCCGCCCGCACGTGCGGATTGTGCTCCGCATACAGCCAGGCCTGGCGGCCGCCCCAGCAGAACCCCGTGACGCCGAGGCGCGACAGGTCGCCGCCGTTCTTGCCGGCCCATGCGACGGTCGCGTCGAGATCCTCGGTCACTTGACGGTCCGGCACCTTGCTGACGATGTTCTCGCTGAGCGCCTGGATCGTCGGATATTTCGATGGATCGCCCTGCCGCGCAAACAGGTTCGGCGCGATCGCAAGATAGCCGAGCTTCGCGAAGCGGCGGCAGACGTCGGCGATGTGCGCGTGCACGGCGAAGATTTCGTGGATCACGATGACGACGGGCAGGTTCGTCTTGCCTGCCGGCTGCGCACGATACGCAGGCACGCTCGAATCGCCCGAGCGGATCTCGACGGTATCGACGTCCAGCCCGGTGCTGTCGGTCGTGACCGTCTGCGCCGACACGGGCAGCACGGCCGCCGCGAAGGTACCGCCCAGCGCGGCCTGCATGAACTTGCGGCGCGAGAACGGAACGTGGGGGACCAGGCTGTCGACTTCGGGTTTCAACATGAATGCACTCCTCGATTGGGTGCCGCCGTCACGACGACGATTGCGGCATGACGGGGCATCGCGCCGGCGCGCGGCGCGGATGTCGCGGCGGTTGGCACCCCGCCGCAAACGGAAACCCGAACAAGATGCCCAATAATCCGTTGTGGCGTCAACTGTCAGATATGTAAGACTCGATTACGACGGATCGATCCGGCCGCTCCGACCGCGGCGCGGCCTGCGTGTGTCGATCGCCGTTGCGCGACCGGATGCTTGCGAATTGAAAAGAAAAACGCGCGGGCGATGTCGCCCGGCAAGCGCGCGCACGGCTGTCCGGCTGCCGCAAACAACAACGGGCGGAGAACACGCACGACGTGCGCACTCCCCGCCCGCTCCCAGCGCGAACGCGCGGTCAGTGCAGCTTGACCCGCGGCAGCGTCGTACGGCGCAGCCAGTGCGCGAAGGTGTCGAGGATCATCCGCGGATAGCCGTGCAGCGCCGCGATATGCAGCCGGTACAGCGACATGTACATGAAGCGCGCGAACAGCCCTTCGATCAGCATGTTGCCACCGATCAGCCCGCCCATCAGGTTGCCGACCGCGCTGAAGTGGCCAAGCGACACGAGCGAACCGAAATCGCGATACGTGAACTCGGGCAGCGGCCGCCCTTCGAACCGGCAGCCGATCGCCTTCAGCAGGAAGCTTGCCTGCTGGTGCGCGGCCTGCGCACGCGGCGGCACGTTGCGTTCGTTGCCGGGCCACACGCATGCCGCGCAATCGCCGAGCGCGAACACGTTGTCGTCGGTGAAGGTCTGCAGCGTGCGGCGCACGTCGAGCTGGCCGAGCTTGTTGACCTGGAGGCCGTCGAGATGCGAGAGCACGGACGGCGCCTTGATGCCGGCCGCCCAGACCGTCAGGTCCGCGCGTACTGTCTTGCCGCTCGCGGTATGTACGAGCCCCGGCGCGACCTCGGTCACGCGCTCGCTGAGCATCAGCCGTACGCCGAGCTTTTCGAGCAGCTCGGCCGTCGCCGACGACACGCGCTCCTGCAACGCCGGCAGAATCCGCGGCCCCGATTCGATCAGCACGATGCCGACGTCATGGCGCGGGTCGAGCTTGTGCAGGCCGTACACGGACAGCACCTGCGCCGTGTTGCGCAGTTCCGCGGACAACTCGACGCCCGTCGCGCCGCCGCCGACGATCACGACCTGGATGCGCGGCTCGGCCGACTCACCCGGTGCGGTCGGCGCCGGCGCCTGGTGCTCGGCGCGCATGCACGCGGCGATCAGCCGCTTGCGGAAGCGCTCGGCCTCCCCAACCGTATCGAGCGCGATCGCGTTTTCCGGCGCGCCCTGCACGCCGAAGAAGTGGGTCGTGCTGCCGATGGCGATCACGAGCGTGTCATATTCCAGCTCGCGCTCCGGCAGCAGTTCCGCGCCGTCGCTATCGTTGAGGGGCGACAGCGTGACACGCTTCGCCGCGCGGTCGAGCCCGGTCAGCTCGCCCTGCTGGAACTCGAAGCCGTGCCAGCGCGCCTGCGCCGCATATTCGAGTTCCTGCGTGAACGGGTCCATGCTGCCGGCCGCGACCTCGTGCAGCAGCGGTTTCCAGATGTGGGTCGGATTGCGGTCGACGAGCGTGACAAGCGCACGCGCGGGACGATTGCCGCGCGCGCCGTAACGGTCGCCGAGCCGCGTCGCCAGTTCCAGGCCGCCCGCGCCTCCGCCTACGATGATGATCCGATGCATCTGATTCCCCCCTTTGCGATTCGAAACTGCTGCCGCCGGACGCTGCGAACGCGATGCATTCGTCACGCCCGGTGGATTAACCGGTTCGGACATCATCGATGTGCAGTTCGAAGCACTTCGATGCGCCCGCCCCCGGAACGCGGGACGGGACGCGCCGCCCCGCATCAATGACATGACCGACATGCATTGTCCGGGAGCTTGCGCGTTGACCACAAGCAAACCATCTCGATATTCAGCATCCCTGCAACAATATGCCGCAGGAAACGGGAACCGCGCAGCGGTGCGTCAGTGTGCCTCCTCCCAGTTCGCGCCGGCGCCCACTTCGGCGACGAGCGGCACCTTCAGCTTCGCGACGCCGCACATCATTTCCGGCAGCTTCTCGCGCACGATCGACAGTTCGTCGTCGGGCACCTCGAGCACCAGTTCATCGTGCACCTGCATGATCATCCGCGATGCAAGCTTGTCGCGCGTGAGCCAGTCGTCCACCGCGATCATCGACAGCTTGATCAGGTCGGCCGCCGTGCCCTGCATCGGCGCATTGATTGCCGCGCGCTCGGCCGCCTGGCGGCGCGGGCCGTTGCCGCCGTTGATCTCCGGCAGCCACAGGCGGCGGCCGAAAACGGTTTCGACGTAACCCTTCTCCTTCGCGGTCGCGCGCGTGTTTTCCATGTACTGCGCGACGCCCGGGTAGCGCGCGAAATAGCGGTCGATGTAAAGCTTCGCCGCGTCGCGCGTGATGCCGATGTTCGACGCAAGCCCGAACGCGCTCATCCCGTAGATGAGCCCGAAGTTGATCACCTTCGCGATCCGGCGCTGGTCGGAATTGACCTCCAGCGGCGTCACGCCGAACACCTCGGCGGCCGTCGCGCGGTGGATGTCTTCGCCCTGCGAGAACGCGCGCAGCAGCGACGCGTCGCCCGAGATGTGCGCCATGATCCGCAGTTCGATCTGCGAATAGTCGGCCGACACGATCCGGTGGCCCGGCGACGCGATGAACGCCTCGCGGATCCGCCGGCCTTCGGCCGTGCGCACCGGAATGTTCTGAAGATTCGGATCGTTCGATGCGAGGCGGCCCGTCACCGCGACGGCCTGCGCATAGTTCGTATGCACGCGGCCCGTTGCAGGGTTCACCATGCGCGGCAGCTTGTCGGTATAGGTCGACTTCAGCTTCGACAGCCCGCGATGCTCGAGCAGCAGCTTCGGCAGCGGGTAATCCTCGGCCAGCTTCTGCAGCACCTCTTCGTCGGTCGACGGCGCACCGCTCGGCGTCTTCTTCACGACCGGCAACTGCAGCTTCTCGAAGAAGATCTGCCCGATCTGCTTCGGCGAGCCGAGGTTGAATTCGCCGCCCGCCAGTTCGTACGCCTGCGCTTCGAGTTCGATCAGACGCGTCGCGATTTCGGTGCTCTGCGCCTGCAGGCGCGCGTCGTCGATCAGCACGCCCGTGCGCTCCATCTTGCGCAGCACGAGCGAGACGGGCATCTCGATCTCGCGATACACACGCTCGAGGCCCGGCTCACGCGCGACCTGCGGATACAGCGCGTGATGAAGCTGCAGCGTGACATCCGCATCTTCGGCCGCGTATTCGGCGGCCTGCGCGAGCGCGACGTCGTCGAAGCCGATCTGCTTCGCGCCCTTGCCGGCCACGTCTTCATACTTGATCGTCTTGACGCCCAGATGACGCAGCGCGAGGCTGTCCATGTCGTGCGTGCGGTGCGATTCGACCACGTACGATTCGAGCAGCGTGTCGTGCTCGATGCCGTTCAGCGCGATGTCGTAGTTCGCGAGCACCTGCGCGTCGTACTTCAGGTGCTGGCCGACCTTCTTGCGATCGGCCGATTCGAGCCACGGCTTCAGGCGTGCGAGCACTTCGTCGAGCGGAAGCTGCTCGGGCATGTCGGGGCCGCGGTGCGCGACCGGCAGATAGGCGGCCTTGCCCGGCTCGACCGAGAACGACAGGCCGACGAGCCGCGCGAGCATCGGGTCGAGCGCGGTCGTCTCGGTGTCGAACGCGGTCAGCGCGGCCGCGTCGATCTTCGCGAACCACGCGTCGAACTGCTCCCAGGTCTGGATCGTGTCGTATTCGCGCGTGATGTCGGCCGCCACCACCGGTGCCGGCTCGCCTTCCGGCGCATCGGCGCCGCCACCTTCCGCCGGTGCGCTGTCGACTTCGCGCAGCCAGGTCTTGAAGCCGTAGCGCGCGAAGATGTCGCGCATCAGGTCGCGCGCTTCGCCGTCGCTCTTCAGCGACGCTTCGATCGATTCGAGATGCGGCGCGAGATCGCAGGCCGTCTCGACGGTCACGAGCGTGCGGCCGAGCGGCAGGAAGTCGAGCGCGCGGCGCAGGTTGTCGCCGACCACGCCCTTGATCTCGCCCGCGTGCTCGATGACGCCGTCGAGGCTGTCGTATTGCGACAGCCATTTCACGGCCGTCTTCGGCCCGCACTTCTCGACGCCCGGCACATTGTCGACGGTGTCGCCGATCAGCGCCAGGTAGTCGATGATCCGCTCGGGCGGCACGCCGAACTTCGCGATCACGCCGTTGCGGTCGAGCGTCTCGTTGGTCATCGTGTTGACGAGCGTGACGTGATCGGTCACGAGCTGCGCGAGATCCTTGTCACCCGTCGACACGACCACGTTCATCCCGTGCCGTTCGGCTTCGCGCGCGAGCGTGCCGATCACGTCGTCGGCCTCGACGCCTTCGACCATCAGCAGCGGCCAGCCGAGCGCGCGCACGGCGCCGTGGATCGGCTCGACCTGCAATGCGAGGTCGGGCGGCATCGACGGACGGTTTGCCTTATAGTCGGCATAAAGGTCGTCACGGAACGTCTTGCCCTTTGCATCGAACACGCAAGCGCTATACTCTGCACTGACTTCCTTGCGCATACGGCGCAGCATGTTGATGATTCCGTAGAGCGCTCCGGTCGGCTCCCCGCCAGGGCCACGCAAATCAGGCATCGCATGGTAAGCCCGATACAGATAGCTCGAACCGTCAACCAATAGCAGGGTCTTACCTTCCAGATTTCGTTCTTCAGGCATTATGAACAAGAGAAAAGTGATTCCGAGTCTGCGTTCGCTCGCAGATCAAGAACGCGCGACGGCCAAGAAGGCCCGCGCATCGTGGCAGATGTTCACGATTATGGCAGAGTTTATCGAGGCGACCGAGTACCTGTCGGAGATCCGCCCGGCTGTCAGCATCTACGGTTCTGCCCGCCTCAAACCCGACACGCCGCACTACAAGCTGGCCGTGCAGATCGCGCGCAAGCTGTCCGACGCCGGCTTCGCCGTGATCTCCGGCGGCGGCCCCGGCATCATGGAAGCCGCGAACAAGGGCGCGCACGCCGGCAAGGCACCGTCGGTCGGCCTGAACATCGAGCTGCCGCACGAGCAGGCCGGCAACCACTACCAGGACATCTCGCTGCGCTTCCGCCACTTCTTCACGCGCAAGGTCACGTTCGTGAAGAATTCGGATGCGGTGATCGTGATGCCGGGCGGCTTCGGCACGCTCGACGAGCTGTCCGAAGTACTCACGCTGATCCAGACGAAAAAATCGCGCCTCGTGCCGATCATTCTCGTCGGCAGCACGTTCTGGCAGGGGCTGCTGCAATGGTTCCGCGACCAACTGATTCCGATGGGCCTGATCAATCCGGAAGACATGAATCTGATGCAGGTGATCGACGATCCCGACCAGGTGCTCGACGCGGTGCTCGCGTTCTACGAGGACAGCGGCGAGGAAGAAGGTTCGGAGGAAGAGGGGCATCCGCCGCGGCCCGAAGAAGACCGGATGTTCTATCTGTAATCCGTCCGTGACGACAGCCGGCCCGACGGCCGGCGTACTGCTTCCCGCGCGGCAGGCATCGCGATCCGGCCGCCTGCCGCGCGTCACTTTGTAACGCGCCGTTAATCCCGCTTCGCGGCCGCGCGCCGCCGAATGTCAAATCCGCGCAGCCGACGCTGCGCAATGCGGCGTGGTCGTCCACACCCGCGGCCCGCCATTGTCAAATTGCGCGGCGAGGTACCTGCATCCCGCGCCTGCCGGCCGCCAACCCGCCGTAATAAACACGCCTCGCCTTTTCCGTCGCACGCCAGCACACTGCATTTCGTCGGCGCGGCGTTTCCCCCGGTGGAACGGCCCCCCTCGCTTCCATCGCGTCGCGCCGGCCTCTTCACAACGATCTCACGGAAAAGAACATGCAACGCTCGCTGATCGCCCTCGCCTTCGCCGGCCTCGGACTCTCGCTGTCCAGCCTCGCTCATGCCGTCAACGTCGACGTCAATATCGGCACGCCCGCGCCGGTCGTCGTCGCGCCTGCGCCCGTCATGGTCGCCCCGGCGCCTGCGGTCATCGTCGGCTGGCATGGCGACCGCTACTGGGACGGCCGCCGCTACTGGGAACGCCGCGACTGGGAAGATCATCAGCGCCATCGCGGCCATGACGATCGCGGCGGCTATCACTGCCCGCCGGGACACGCGAAGAAGGGCGAGTGCTGAGCGTATGACCATCGGGCCGTCTGGCCCTGGCGCTGAAGCGGAAAGACAAAGGCCTCACGCGAACCTGCGTTCGCGTGAGGCCTTTGTCGTTGCAGGCGCCGCCACGCCGTGCCGTTACTGAAACGCCACTTCCGCAAAGCTTCGCAGCTTCCGACTGTGCAGCTTGTCGAGCCCGTTCGTGCGCAGGATCTCCATCGCCTTCACGCCGATCTGCAGATGTTGATCGACCTGCCCGCGATAGAACTGATCGGCCATGCCCGGCAGCTTCAGCTCGCCGTGCAGCGGCTTGTCCGATACGCACAGCAGCGTGCCGTACGGCACGCGGAAGCGGAAGCCGTTCGCGGCGATCGTCGCGCTTTCCATGTCGAGCGCGACCGCGCGGCTCTGCGACAGCCGCTGCACCGGCTCGCGATGGTCGCGCAACTCCCAGTTGCGGTTGTCGACGCTCGCGACCGTGCCCGTGCGCATCACGCGCTTCAGTTCGACGCCTTCGAGCTGCGTGACGTCGGCCACCGCGCGCTCGAGCGCGAGCTGCACTTCGGCGAGCGCCGGAATCGGCACCCACAGCGGGAGATCGGCGTCGAGCACGTGGTCCTCGCGCACGTAACCGTGCGCGAGCACGTAATCGCCCAGACGCTGTGTGTTGCGCAGCCCTGCGCAGTGGCCGAGCATCACCCATGCGTGCGGACGCAGCACCGCGATGTGATCGGTGATCGTCTTCGCGTTCGACGGACCGACGCCGATGTTGACCATCGTGATCCCGCTGCCGTCCGCGCGCTTCAGGTGATAGGCGGGCATCTGCGGCAGACGCGGCGGCGCGACGCCTTCGGACGGCTCGCTGCCCAGGTTCTCGTTGTACGTGACGACATCGCCCGGTTCAACGAACGCGCTGTACTGGCTGCGGTACGCGCGCACCTCGGGATCGTCGCTCTCCATCATCATCGTGCGGCCGAGCTTCACGAACTCGTCGATATAGAACTGGTAGTTCGTGTAGAGCACATAGTTCTGGAAATGCGTCGGCAACGTCGCCGTGTAGTGGCGCAATCGGTGCAGCGAGAAGTCGACGCGCGCGGCCGTAAACAGCGCGAGCGGATGCGGCTCGCCCGGCGCCGGCTCGAACGTGCCGTTGACGATGCGATCGTCGAGATACGACAGGTCGGGCGTGTCGAAGATGTCGCGCATCGCCAGCAGGCGATCGCGGTCGAGCTCGCCCTCGAGATGGATGCCTTCCGGAAACGCGAAATGAATCGGAATCGGCTGCGACGACACGCCGACCTCGATCTTGACGTGGTGGTTTTTCGCCAGCAGGCGCAGTTGCTCGCGATAGTAATTCGCGAAGAGATCGGGGCGCGTGACCGTCGTCTCGAACACGCCGGGGCCGGCGACGAAGCCGTACGAGCGACGGGAATCGACGTGCGTGTTGACATCGGTGCGGATCCGCACGAACGGGTAGCACGCGCGCACGTGCTCGGTGATCGGTTCGTGGCGGCGATAGCGCGCGAATGCGTCGCGCAGGAAGCCCGTATTCGTGTCGTAGATGGCGGACAGCCGCGCGACGGCAGCGATCGAATCGTCGAAAGCCTCGATCGACGGGCTTTCGGGCGTCAGCACACGGTGCCGGCGGCTCAAATCGTTCTTCATTTTCATTACCTCGTCTGATCCGACGACATTACCACGGAACCCTGTCACCCTCGTGGCTGCCCGTACGCACGCGGGGGCCGGATGGTGCGCAGTATTTGCTAAAATCGGTGGGTTCACTGGAGACTCATCATGAAGCCGCTCATTCTCGTCGTCGCTGCCGCCGCGTTTGCCGCCGCCAGCGGCGCCCACGCCGCCGGCGCCAAGCCTGACGCCGACGCGCAGGCCCGGGCCGAGGCCAACGAAGCCGCCGGCCTGCCCGATCTCCGCAAGATCAACCGGCCGGGCGCCGAAGTCACGTCGAAAGTCGACTTCGAAAACATCCGCCGTACGCCGAGCTTCCACGAAAAGAGCAAGAACGGCACCGAGGTCACCGAGTACCGCGACCGCGGCAAGCCGGTCGAGATCGACGTGAAGTCGAACTTCGGCACGCGCTACCAGATGAGCTCGACGCCTGACACGTCGCCGAAGCCGCACGACGCGGGCATCCCGATCACGCGCCTGCCGTCGCTGAACCTGCGCTACTGATTCCGTGGCGCGCCGCGTCGATCGCGGCGCACCGCCTCCCCTTCACCTGCTGTCGCGCCGCACGCTGTTCGCGTGCCGACACCCTGACCTGACGCATCCCGCATGGCCGTTTTCACTGCTGTTTCCGACTCCGATCTCGCGCAATGGATGCGCCACTACGAACTGGGCGACGTGCTTGCGTTCCGCGGCATTCCGTCCGGTATCGAAAACAGCAATTTCTTCCTGACGACGACGCGCGGCGAGTACGTCCTCACGATCTTCGAAAAGCTCACGGCGCAACAGCTGCCGTTCTACCTCGACCTGATGCGCCATCTGGCCGGCCACGGCGTGCCGGTGCCGGATCCGGTCCCGCGTGACGACGGCGCGCTGTTCGGCGCACTGCACGGCAAGCCGGCCGCGATCGTCACAAAGCTCGACGGCGCAGCCGAACTCGCGCCGGGGGTCGAACACTGCATCGAGGTCGGGCAGATGCTCGCGCGCCTGCACCTCGCGGGACGCGACTATCCGCGCAACCAGCCGAACCTGCGCAGCCTGCCGTGGTGGCAGGACAACGTGCCGGCGATCGTGCCGTTCATCACGGACGCGCAACGCACGCTGCTCGAAGGCGAGCTCGCGCACCAGGCGAGCTTCTTCGCGTCGGACGACTACGCGGCGCTGCCGGCCGGGCCGTGCCATTGCGACCTGTTCCGCGACAACGTGCTGTTCGCGCACGCGGCGCCCGGCACCGGCCACGACGTGCGGCTCGGCGGCTTCTTCGATTTCTATTTCGCGGGCTGCGACAAGTGGCTGTTCGACGTAGCGGTAACCGTCAACGACTGGTGCGTCGACCTCGCGACCGGCGTGCTCGACCTCGCGCGCGCCGATGCGCTGCTGCGCGCATACCAGACCGTGCGGCCGTTCACGGCCGAGGAACGCCGCCACTGGAGCGACATGCTGCGCGCGGGCGCGTACCGCTTCTGGGTGTCGCGCCTGTACGACTTCCACCTGCCGCGCACGGCCGAGATGCTCAAGCCGCACGACCCCGGCCATTTCGAACGCATTCTGCGTGAGCGTATCGCGCATACGCCCGCGCTTCCCGAGATCCAAACCGCATGCAACTGATCGAAGTGCCCGCCAAAACGGGCTATGTCTGGTTCCGTCAAGGCATCTGGCTGTTCCGCAGGAACCCGCTCGCGTTCATCACGCTGTTCTTCACGTACCTGCTGGCGATCACGCTGGTGTCGATGGTGCCCTTGGTCGGCTCGGCGCTGCCGCTGGTGTTCATTCCCGGCATCGCGGTCGGCTTCATGGCCGCGTGCCGCGACACGGTGGCCGGCAAGCCCGTGATGCCGACGATCCTCATCGACGGCTTCCGCTCGTACGGCACCATTGCGACCCGACGGCTGCTCGTGCTCGGCGTGATCTACGTCGCGTCGATGGTGCTCGTGTTCGCCGCTTCGTCGTTCGTGGACGGCGGCGCGCTGTTCCACGTGATGATGGGCGCGGCGGACGAAGCGAGCACGACGCCGGAAACGCTCGCCGCGCAAGGCACGCTCGGCGCGCTGTTCTTCGCGACGCTGCTCTATCTGCCGGTCTCGATGCTGTTCTGGTTCGCGCCGGTGCTCGTCGCGTGGCATGACGTGCCGCCCGCCAAGGCGATGTTCTTCAGCGTCGTCAGTTGCTGGCGCAATCGCGGCGCGTTCGCCGTGTACGGCGTGCTGTGGTTCGGTGTCGCGCTCGGCACGTCGCTCGCGCTGTCGCTGCTGCTGCAGGCGCTCGGCGCCGGTGCCTATGCGCTGACGATCATGATGCCGGTGACGATCCTCATCGTCACGATGCTGTACTGCTCGTTCTACGCGACCTATCGCGGCTGCTTCGGCGTACAGGAGCCGGGCGCGACGACCACCACGTCGGGCCGCTGAAGCCTCCCCGGCCGGCGCGCGTCGCCGGCCGTCACGCTGTTCCCCGCGCCGGGTTGCCTCCCGGCGCATCTCCCGATCGCGCCCCCTTCCCGGCATCCGTCACCGGTCTCCCCTGTTCAACCCGATCTTTTGCGCGCAAAATAATTTGCGTACAAATTGTTCGCGCGTTCGCCGCGCCTTCCGAATCATGGACCGCCCGCCCCCGCTGCCCCAGACGCTCGACGAGCAACTGTGCTTCGCGCTCTACTCGACTTCGCATGCGATGACGAAGACGTACAAGCCGCTGCTCGACAAGCTGTCGCTGACCTATCCCCAATATCTCGCCATGCTCGTGCTGTGGGAGCGCGACGACATCGCAGTGAAAGACATCGCCGCGCGGCTCGACCTCGACCCGGCCACGGTCACGCCGCTGCTCAAGCGGCTGGAAGCGCTCGGCTATGTCGAACGCGTGCGCAGCGCGGCCGACGAGCGCGTCGTGAACGTGCGCGTGACGCGGGAAGGACGCGCGCTGAAGGACAAGGCGCGCTCGGTGCCCGCCGATCTCTTTTGCGCGATGCAGCAGACGCCCGAGTTCCTGGTCAGGCTGCGCGCCGATCTCCAGCAGTTGCGCGACGCGCTGTCGGCCGCCAACGAACGCTGACAAGCCGAGCGTCGGCCGACCGGCCCGGCACTGTCGGGCTTTTTCTTTAAAATTTCATTTGCACACTAATGATTTGTGTTCTATATTTTCTTCGTGGCCGGCGACATCCCGTTCGACCGGGCCGCTTTTCTCCCCTTTTCCCGACAGGAGCTGCACGATGAACATTCTGTACAAGACCAGCGCTACGAGCACGGGTGGCCGCGACGGCCGTGCGGTATCCGACGACAACAAGCTGGAAGTGAAGCTGGCCGCGCCGCGCGAACTCGGCGGCACGGGCGCGGAAGGCACGAATCCGGAGCAACTGTTTGCCGCAGGTTACTCGGCCTGCTTCCTGAGCGCGATGAAATTCGTCGCCGGCCAGAACAAGCAGGCGCTGCCGGCCGATACGCAGGTCACGGCGGAAGTGGGTATCGGCCCGAACGACGCAGGCGGCTTCGGGCTCGACATCGAGCTGCGCGTGTCGCTGCCGGGGCTCGACAAGGCCGACGCGCAGGCGCTGGTCGACAAGGCGCACCACGTGTGCCCGTATTCGAACGCGACGCGCAACAACGTGCCGGTGCGCCTGACGGTCGTCTGACGCGACGCAGGATCACGCATGCAAAAAGGGCGCGTGCGGCTACATGCCGCACGCGCCCTTTTGCGTGACTCGCCGGAACGGCGGCCCGGCTGGCCCGCCCTGCGCTGCTTAGCGCGCGCCGATCGAATACGGGCGGTTGATCGACGCTTCGCGATCGATCTTGCGCATGCGGAATTCGAGATCGTAGATGTCGGTCGCTTCGGACAGGTACGCCTCGGCGCGCTCTTTCGCGGCCTTTTCAGCGTTCTTGGTCAGCATCAGGAAGAGGTGGCTCAGCAGGTACATGTTCGATCTCGCAATCCAAAGGTTCTTTGACTAGGGTTTTCCCGAATTATAGGGAAAACCCTAGTCTTTGGCTAGCGTCGATCAGACGATGCGTCGTTCCGCCGCCACAGCGCGGCGCTGTGTTTCGAAAAAGGTCCAGATCATTGCACTCGCGTCGGGGCCGACAGCCGCATGAAACGGCACGGCTTCGTCGCCGCCGGCCCACGCATGATCGAGCCCTTTCACATGGCAGAGCCGCACGACCGGTTCGCCGTCGCGGCAGACATCGGTGATCTGTGCGCCCGCGTCGCGCGTCTCGACCCGCTCGCCGCCGCGCAGCGCGCCGCGGCTGTCGGCCAGCCCGTTCAGGCGCATGAACTGCACCGTCAGCTGGTCGGCATTCTTCGGCGCGACGACATGGTCGCCGTCGCCCTGGACGATCAGCGCGGGCATGCCCGGATACGCGCCGGCATCGACCAGCGCATCGACGGCCGCGGCCGGGTTCTGCCGCACGCCGCGCCGCATCACGTCCATCGCGGTGATGCCGGAATTCGCCTCGCCGAGCGCGGGGCCCGAGTGCAGCGCCACCGCCGCGAAGCGGTCCGGATGGTGCAGCGCAATAAGCGACGCGAGGCCCGCGCCGGCCGATAGCCCCGCGACGTAGACGCGCGATGCGTCGAAACCGTGTTCGTCGACGAGCGCGTCGACGAGCGACGCAACCGCGTTCGCCTCGCCGCGTCCCGCGCGCTCGGTGTCTTCATACCAGTGCCAGCAGCCGTGCGCGTGCGCGCGCTGCGACTGTTCCGGATACAGCACCGCGAAGCCGTGCTTGTCGGCCAGCAGGTTCATCCGCGTGCCCTGCACGAATTCGTCGACGGACTGCTGGCAGCCGTGCAGCATCACGACGAGCGGCATCGCACCGCGCCGGCGGCCGGGCGGCACGTAGAGGCCATACGCGAGATTCTGGACGAGGCGCCCGAGCGCGGGCGCCATCGGATGCTCGCCGCGCGTCCACTCACCTGCCGCCCATGCGGCCGCACGCGGACGCACGCGCGATTCGCGCGGCGGGGACAAATCGGATACGGCGGGAGAGGCGGCGGCCTCGAGTACGTCGCGTGTAATGCGCTGCGCATCGCGCGCCGCACGCTTGGCGGCCGGTGACAGCATGCGTTTCATGCCGCCCAGCCACACCTTGGTCAGACTTTTGGTCATCGATCGGGCTCGCAGTCAGGAAAAATAGGGGCACCACAACGGATGCATCGTTTGGCTTTGTGCAATGCACCATAACATTGTTTCTGGGATTTTTCCTGCACGCCGATAGTTCCCGGCGGCGCAAAAAACGGGCCTCGAACGCACGCGGCGCTATACTGGGGCTTCGCCGCTTGTATCCGTTGTAGTCGTTCTTCCCGGCTCGCGCGTTGATTTAAGCATCGTCCCCGGCTCCGTTCGTCCCCTTCCCGATGTTCGACCTGTCGTCTCACCTGTGGATCATGATCACCGCGTTCGGCGGCGCCGGCCTGACCTTGCCGCTCGCGATCACGATCGCCGTCTGGCTCGCGCTCGGCTACTCGTGGCAGCGCGCGACCGCGTGGCTCGGTGTGCTCGCGGCCGCGATCGGCGTGGTCGCGCTCACGAAGATCGCGTTCCTCGGCTGGGGCATCGGCATCCGCAAGTGGGATTTCACGGGGTTCAGCGGCCATGCGATGCTGTCGACGTCGGTCTATCCGGTCGCGATTTTCCTGATGCTGATCCGCACGCGCACGCCGGTGCGGATCGTCGGCATTGCGCTCGGGCTCGCGGCCGGCGTTGCGGTCGGCGTGTCGCGCGTCGCGCTCGACGCGCATTCGCCGTCCGAATCGATCACCGGCTGCATTGTCGGCGCGATCGCCGCGCTGGCGTTCATCGCCGGCTCGTGGCGCGCGGTGCCGCACCGCTGGTCGGTGCCCGCGGTCATCGCGAGCCTCGCGCTCGTTACCGTCGCGCTGCACGGCATCGCGGTCCCGTCGCATCGCTGGGTCACCAAGGTTGCGCTGCAACTGTCGGGCCACGAACGCCCGTTCGTCCGTGCGCGCTGGAAGGCCAATCCGAACTACCGCCCGGCGTCGCAACCGTCGTCGCTGCAGCGCACCGAATCGTCGCCGCACACGCTCCACGCGTGACGGGCCGCCCGGCCGTCACGCCCGCCCCTCTTCAGGTCTGACCATTTCATGCGCACCGTCGCATGAGCGGTATGTCGAGCGTTATAACCCACCCTATATTACGATTACGGTTTCCACCCATTCAAACGAATCCACCATGCGCTCAACCGTCCGTCCGCTTCGCCGTACCCTGCTCCGCCTGCTGCCGATCGCCACGCTTGCCGCCGCCGGCATCGCGTTCAGCGCGCCCGCTTGCGCCGCCGACGAACTGGTCGTGTCGGCCGCCGCCAGCCTGACGAACGCGTTCAAGGCCGTGGGCGACGCGTACGAGAAGCAGCATCCGGGCACCAAGGTGCTGTTCAACTTCGGCGCGTCGGACGTGCTGATGCAGCAGATCGCCAAGGGCGCGCCGGCCGACGTGTTCGCATCGGCCGACCAGAAGGCGATGGATCGTGCGGCCGACGAAAAGGTGATCGTGCCCGGCACGCGCCGCGATTTCGCGGCGAACTCGCTCGTGCTGATCGTGCCGGCGGACAGCCACGCGGCCGTGCCGACGTCGTTGAACGACCTGGCGGCGCCCGGCGTGAAGCGCATCGCGTACGGCGACCCGGCATCGGTGCCGGTCGGCCGCTACACCGAAGGCGCGCTGCGCGCGGCCGGCGTGTGGGACGCCGTCAGCGCGAAGGGCGTGCTGGCCGCCAACGTGCGCCAGAGCCTCGACTACGTCGCGCGCGGCGAGGTCGACGCGGGCTTCGTGTTCGGTACCGACGCCGCGATCATGCCCGGCCGCGTGAAGGTCGCGCTGACGGTGCCGACGAAGACGGCCATCACCTATCCGATCGCCGTGGTCAAGGACAGCCGCCACGCCGCGCAGGCGCAGTCGTTCGTCGATTTCGTCTCGTCGCCGCAGGGCCAGGCCGTGCTGTCGACGTTCGGCTTCAAGCCTGCGGGCAAGTGAGCGCATCGCGATGCAAGACGTCTGGGTACCGCTGCTGCTGTCGCTGAAGGTTGCCGGCTGGGCGACCGCGCTCGACATCGTGCTCGGCGTCGCGGCCGCGTTCGCGCTCGCGCGCTGGCGCTCGCCGCTGCGCGACGTCGTCGATTCGCTGCTGACGCTGCCGCTGGTCCTGCCGCCGACGGTGCTCGGCTATTACCTGCTCGTGCTGCTCGGCCGGCGCGGCGTGTTCGGCGCCTGGCTCGACACGCTCGGCATCGAGCTCGTCTTCACGTGGCAAGGCGCGGTGATCGCTTCGATGGTCGTCGCGTTTCCGCTGATCCTGAAGTCGGCACGTGCCGCGTTCGAAGGCGTCGATCCGCATCTCGAACGCGCCGCGCGCACGCTCGGGCTCGGCGAAGCCGCGGTGTTCTTCCGCGTGACGCTGCCGCTCGCCACGCGTGGCATCCTTGCGGGCGCACTGCTCGCGTTCGCACGCGCGCTCGGCGAGTTCGGCGCGACGCTGATGATCGCGGGCAACCTGCCCGGCCGCACGCAGACGCTGTCGGTCGCGATCTACGCGGCCGTGCAGGCCGGCGACGACAGCACGGCCAACTTCCTCGTGCTGGTGACATCGATCACCTGCGTGCTCGTGCTGCTCGCGACCGGCTGGCTCGTGCCGTCGCGCGCCCGGCGGAGCCAGCTGACATGAAGCGCCCGTCTCGCCCGTATCGCCTGCCTCGTTCGGCAGCCGGATTGCTTCGGCGGAGGCCCGCATGAGCCTCGTCGTCGACATCCGCAAGACCTACGCGAACGCCGAGCGCCGCTTCACGCTCGACATGTCGTTCACGGCGACGACGCAGCGCGTCGTGCTGTTCGGGCCGTCCGGCGCAGGCAAGAGCATGACGCTGCAGGCGATCGCCGGCCTGCTGTCGCCCGACGAAGGCACGATCACGCTGAACGGCGAACCGTTGTTCGACGCCGCGCGCCGCATCGACGTGCCGACCCGCGAACGCCGCGTCGCGTACCTGTTCCAGGATTACGCGCTGTTTCCGCATCTGAACGTGCGCCAGAACATCGCGTTCGGGCTCACGTCGGGGCTGCGCAACCCGCGCGCGAAGACGGCGCCACCCGAAGTCGCGTACTGGCTGCGCGCGTTCGACCTCGAAGCGCTTGCGGGGCAGTATCCGTCGCAACTGTCGGGTGGGCAGAAGCAGCGCGTCGCGCTCGCGCGCGCACTGGTCGCGCAACCGCGGATCCTGCTGCTCGACGAACCGTTCGCGGCGCTCGACGGCGCAATGCGCCAGCGCATGCGCCACGAGCTCGCCGAACTGCAGGCGCGGCTCGATATCCCGATGGTGCTGATCTCGCACGACCCCGACGACGTCGCCGCGTTCGGCGACCAGGTCGTGCAGTTGAGCGAAGGACGCGTGCTGGCGACACCGCCGCACGCCGAGTGGCCGACGCGCGTCGCTTGAGCGCGCGAGGCCGTGGTCGTGGCAGTCCCGCAGGAGCCTGAGAGAAGCCGCGCGTCGCGGCATAAGCTGAAAACGGAAACGAAGCCGGTGCCGCGCAGATGCTGCGCGATGCCGGCTTCGCTCCGCCTCGCGTGCGATGGTCGAAGCGCGTCCGTTCGCGCCGTCAGCCCATCAACCCGTCACTGCAAGAATCACGCTCGACGCCTTGAACAGCGCGATCGCCCGCCGGCCGGCGTCGAGTTCCAGTGCAGCGACGCTGTCGTTGGTCACGACGGCCGTCAGCGTCCCGCCGCCGTCGAGCGCCAGCGTCACTTCGCTATTCACCGCGCCCGCCGCGACGGATTCGACGCTGCCGCGCAGCCGGTTCCGCGCGGACACTTTCAGTTCGGGCCCGCCATCGTCGACCGCCAGCACGACCCACGACGCCTTCACCAGCGCGCATGCGTCCGCGCCAGCCTGCAGGCCGAGCGCATCGGCACTTTCGTGCGTCAGCACGGCAACGACCGGCTGCCCGCCGGGCAGCGTGAGCGTCACCTCGTCGTTGACCGTGCCGCGCACGATCGACACGATCTTGCCGAACAGCTGGTTGCGCGCGCTGGTCTTCATCCCGATCCGGCCGATCAGCGCCCAGTCGACGTCGAAGCCGGCAACGGCCGCGCTCGCGGCCTCGATGAAACGGCGATGCTCGCGCTCGATCGTGCGGAACGCGGCGATCAGCGACGTCGCGCGCGGCGTCAGCGTGGTGCCGCCGCCGCCCTTGCCGCCCGTCGAACGCGCGACGAGCGGCTCGCCGGCGAGATTGTTCATCGTGTCGACCGCATCCCAGGCGGCCTTGTAGCTGAGGCCGACGGCCTTTGCCGCGCGCGTGATCGAACCGGTATCGCCGATCGCCGCGAGCAGCGCGATGCGCGTGGCGCCGCCGAGCGTCTGCTCGCCCGCGCGCAGCCACAGCTCGCCGCCCAGTTCGAGCGGTTCGGCGGACGGGGAAGAATGCGGTGCGTCGGTCATCGGCATGCGTGCAGGAAACGGGCGGCCATTATAGTCAGCGCGCGCCGCTCAGCCCGACTTGCCGTCGAGCTTCGGCGGACGCAGGCTGGCCAGCAGCGTCTCGGCGTCGCGCGCCGCGCGCTGCTCGAGCGCCGCGCCGTAGCCGCGCACGAAGCCGAGCTGGTACGGCGGCGCGGCCAGTTGCTCGAGATGATGCAGCGCGACCATCGTGTCGTTCGCTTCGCCAAGCACGCTCTGCACACGCGCGAGCGTCTTGACGGTCTCGCTGCGCGTGCGGCGCGACGCCAGCGACGCGAAGAATTCGAGCGCATAGCGCAGCCGCTTCGCATCGATCCGCACCCGATGGCGCGCAGCCGTGTCGAGCGAAGTGAGCGACGGCGATGCGTACAGATGGCCGAACAGCCGACGCACCCGCTTCGTCGCGTGACGCCGCAGCGATGGCGCGTCGCCGCCGTCGGCAGGCGGCAGCGCGAGCGTGCTCAGCCATTCGAGCCAGCCGAGCGTCAGCCGCGCGTAGCGGGCCGAATGCAGCGCCTGCCGCAGTTCGACGCGTGCCGTCATGCATTGCGCGCGCGCGGCGTCGAGCGTGCCGTTCCAGTCGGCGCCGCCGCCGTCGGCCGCGATCAGCGCAGGCAGGCTTTCGGTCGAGAACACGTCCCAGTCGCGCACCGTGCCGAGCAGCGCGGCGAGCCAGCGCAGGTCGACACCGAACGTGTCCTGCCACTGGCGGTCGGCAAAGAGCGGGAAGAAGCGCATCAGCGTGCGCAGGCGGCGCAGCGCGACGCGCATCTGGTGCACGAATTCGGGATCGTCGCGATCGAGCACACCGCCCTCGTTGCCGAGCCATTGCGCGACGATGTCGCCGGACAGCGCGAACAGCGCGGCGCGCTGCGAGCGGATGCCGGTCAGGTCGACGAGTTGCGCCTTGACCGGCCCGGCGGCCACCGCTTCGCCCGCACATGCGCGGTCGATCACGCTCGTCAGTTGCACGAATGCGGGCCACGCGCCGCTCAGTTCGCGCGCCGCGGCAAACAGCGCGTGCAGCGCGGCCGTGCGCGCGGCGAAGGTTTCCCAGTCGGGCGCTGTGAGACGCAGCTCGACGTAGCGGCGCGGCGGCTCGCCACCGCCGTACAGCGTGACGTCGTCAAGCGTCATCTCGACCACGACGCCGCTGTCGTCGGCCCACCGCCCGCGCCGCCGTTCGCTGACGAGGCGCAGGGCCGACGGTTCGGGCTGCGCGGTGGTGTCCGGCGCGACGCCGTCGACTTCGCCGATCGGCGCGTCGGCATCGGGCGCGGCGGCCGTCGCGGGCACGGGTAGCGGCATTGCGACGACGATGCCCGCATGCTCCGCGTCGAACAGTTCGCGCTGCGTGACGCCTGGCGCGAACGCCTTGCTGCGGGACGCGACGACCCGCCTTCCGTGCGCATTCGACTCGACCCAGGTCCACCAGCTCGCGCCGGGGCTCGGCTCGGCCTCCTCGACCTGGCACGGCTCGATCGTCACGCGCTCATGGCCCCGACGCATCCGGACCTGCGGGCAGATCCGCCACGCGCGCACGAGTTCGGTGCCGAAGTCGCGCTGCGCGCCACGGGCGCGACTTGCAGCCTTGACCGGCCAACCATCCAGCGACAGCGACAACACGATTTCCAGCACACGCGACATGGAGGCTCCTGCACATGAAGAATCGCCGGCGCATCGACCGCGCCGGCGTCGCCCGTGAAGCAACTTCCATAGTACACGCCGCCAAAACCCTCTGGCGACGATCCGGCCCTGTCGCGCTGTCGCACATCAAACGGCGTATTGCGCGATGCCGTTGCCGAACGACCAGTCCTCCTTCAGCACCTCGACAAGACTGATGAATACGTCCTGCTGCCGCACGCCGGGCTGCTGCGCGAGGTTCTCCGCGATCGTCCGGTACAGCGCCCGCTTCTGCTCGAGCGTGCGCGTGTTGTTCGCGGTGATCTGGATCATCACGAGATCGTCGCTGCGTTCGATATCGAGGTAATGGCGGCCGAACACGAAGTTCTCGGCCGCATGCTCGGTCACGACCATGAAGATGTCGTCCTCGGGCACGTTGAATGTGTGCATCAGCGCGCGATGCACGCCGTCGACGAGTGCCGCACGGTAGGCGGCCGGTTTGCCTTCGCGCACTGCGATACGGGTGAATGGCATGGTCCTGCTCCTGTCGGTAACGTTGAAGAACGGAAACACGGCATCAGGTTAGGCCCGCCGATCTATAATAAACAGTCATCGACTGATATTTCATCTATTTACATCAGAAATGAAAGTACTCGACCTCGATGCGGTGCGCGCGTTCGTGCTGGTCGCCGATCTCGCCAGCTTCACGCGCGCCGCCGATGCGCTCGGCACCACGCAATCGGCCGTCAGCCTGAAGCTGAAGCGGCTGGAGGCGCACCTCGGCAAGCCACTGCTCGCGCGCACGCCGCGCGTCGTCAAGCTGGCCGCCGACGGCGAGAACTTCCTGCCGGCCGCCCGGGCGCTGCTCGACGCGCACGATCACGCGCTCGGCGCGATTTCGGCCGGCACGCACCGCCTGTCGCTCGGCGTCAGCGAGCACGTCGCGGTGCCCGACCTGCCGGCCGTGCTCACAAGCCTGCATCGGCAGGATCCGGGGCTGTTGCTGGAAATGCATCTCGGGATGTCGTCGAGCCTGCTCGCGCAATACGACGAACGCCGGCTCGACGCGGCGATCGTGCGGCACGAGCCCGGCGAGGACCCGCCGCGCGAAGACGGCACGCTGCTGTTTGCCGAACCGCTGGCCTGGCTTGCCGCGCCGGACTGGTCGCCGCGCGTGGGCGAGCCGCTGCCGCTCGCGGTGCTGGCCGGCCCGTGCGGCGTGCGGGCCGCCGCGCTGCGCGCGCTCGACCATGCGGGGCGGCCTTGGCGCGAACGCTTCACGGGCGGCGGTGTTGCGGCGGTCGCGGCCGCCGCCGCGGCGGGGCTCGCCGTCTGCCCGCTCGCGCGGCGTGTCGCGCCGCGCACGCTGATCGACGTCGGCGCGAAATTCGGGCTGCCGCCGCTGCCGCAGTCGCAGGTCGTGCTGTACTCGCGCGTGCGCGACGCACGTGCGGCCGCCGCGTTGCGCAGGTTTGCCGACAGCCTTGCAATCTCGGCGTAAACTGTCTGGCTTCGCCGCCAGCAATCTCCAGACGAATTCCGATGAAGCCCGAAGCCCGCAAGCACCTCCGCGCCAACCTGCTGATGCTCGCCGCCGCCGCGATCTGGGGCACGGCCTTCGTCGCGCAACGGCTGAGCCTCGACGTGATCGGGCCGTTCCTGTTCACGGGGCTGCGCTTCCTGCTCGGCGCGCTCGTGCTGGTTCCGCTGCTGATGCTCAACACGGCGTCGCGCGCACAACTCGCGGCGATCCGCCGCGATCCGGCGCTGCTGCTGCCGGGCCTCGCGCTCGGCGGGCTGCTCGCCGTGTCGATCTCGCTGCAGCAGTTCGGCCTGCAGTACACGCGGGTCGCGAACGCGGGCTTCATCAGCTCGCTGTACGTCGTGATCGTGCCGCTGATGGGCGTGTTCGCGCGCCACCGGATCGGTGCGGGCACGTGGTTCGGCGCGCTGCTCGCGGCGATCGGCCTGTATTTGCTCAGCATCGACGAGCATTTCTCGGTGCTCTACGGCGACTGGTTCCAGCTCGCGGGCGCCGTCATCATCGCCGCGCACGTGATGGCCGTCGGCCATCTCGCCAAGCGCCACGATCCGCTCGTGCTCGCGTTCCTGCAGTTCGCCGTATGCGGCGTGGCGTGCCTCGCGGTCGGCCTCGCCGTCGAGCCGGTCAGCGTCGCGATGCTGCACGGCGCGCTGCCGACGCTGCTGTACGGCGGGCTGCTGTCGGTCGGCGTCGGCTATACGCTGCAGGTCGTCGCGCAACGCGACGCGGCACCCGCACACGCGGCCGTGATCTTCAGCATGGAAGGCGTGTTCGCGGCGATCGCCGGCTGGGCCGCGCTCGGCGAAACGCTGACGCTGCGCGCGCTCTTCGGCTGCGCGCTGATGCTGGCCGGCCTGCTCGCGTGCCAGTTGCTGCCGAACGGCGACGCACGGAAAAAGGACGAAGACGCGCTGCCGGCCTGACACGCACCGTCCCTATAATGGCGGTTCGCGTGACTGCCACGCCAACCGCTTCCGACAGGCCTGCTCCGTGACGTCCACTTCCGTCGATCCCGCCGCCGACCTGCTGCGCGAACGCGCAGCGCACTACGCCACCCAGGCGGCGCTGTTCCTGCGCGACCAGGCGCTCTCCACCGCGTCGCACGACCTGCGCAGCCCGCTGAACGCGATGCATAGCTGGGCGTACGTGCTCGAGCGCCAGCTCGCCAACGCCGACCCCAACCTGCAGCGTGCGCTCGCGGGCATCCGCACCGGGATCGACCAGCAGGTCTCGCTGATCGACGACGCACTCGACGCGCCGCGCGCGGAAACGCGCACGCTCGCGATCACGCCGCGGCCGTTCGCACTGCGCGCGCTGCTCGACGACACGATCGCGCTGGTCCGTTTTGCGCTCGCCGATGCACGGCAGGTCGCGCTCGACGTGACGCTGCCGGACGGCGAGCCGTCGCTGACCGCCGACCGCGAACGCATCGCGCAGGCGCTCTGGACGATGCTGACGGCGGCCGTCGAGGCCAGCGCCGCCGGCGGCCGCGTGACGTTCGCGTGCTCGCGCGACGGCGCGCAGTTCGTCGCGCGCGCCACGTGCACCGTGAGCGCCGACGCGCTCGCCGATCCCGCGCAGCCGCACGCGTTCGAATCGTTCGCGCGGCGCGAGATGCTGCGCGAGCGCGACGCGAAGCGGAGCGCCTGGACGCTCGCGCTCTGCCAGCGCGTCGCGCTCGCGCACGGCGGCACGTTCTCGCATGGCGCATTCGCCGGCGGCGCGACGGCCGCCATCACGTTCTCCGTCCCCTGCGAGGCGCCGGTGTAAGCGATCGGCCGCCCGATACATTACATATTCCTTTCTGGCTCTATACTGGCGGGCCTGTCATAACTGGAGCGATTCTTTGTTACAGATCTTCGCGCTCATCGGCGCGTTGTTCCTGGTGGCCCTGAACGGGTTTTTCGTCGCGGCCGAATTCGGCCTCGTCAAACTGCGCGCGACGCGCGTCAAGACACTGGCCCGCAAGCACGGCCTGCGCGGCCGCATCCTCGGCATCGTGCACGGCCGCCTCGACGCATATCTTTCCGCGTGCCAGCTCGGCATCACGCTCGCGTCGCTCGGCCTCGGCTGGGTCGGCGAGCCGGCCTTCGCGCAACTGATCGGCCCGCTGCTCGACGTGATCGGCGTGCATTCCGAACGCCTCGTGCACCTGATCTCGCTCGTGTTCGCGTTCTCGCTGATCTCGTTCCTGCACATCGTCGTCGGCGAGCTTGCGCCGAAATCGATGGCGATCCGCCAGTCCGAGAAGGTCGGCCTGTGGGTCGCGCTGCCGCTGTATGCGTTCTACTGGGCGATGTATCCGGCGATCTGGCTGCTCAACAACAGCGCCAACGCGGTGCTGCGGCTCGCGGGGCTGTCGGCCGACCACGGCGGCGACGCGCACTATTCGACCGACGAGTTGAAGCTGATCCTGCGCGGTCGCCGCAGCACGGCCGGCAATGCGGCGCAGCCGGCACGCGGCACGTATAGCAACGACGAGTGGAACACGCTTGCGCATTCGCTGGATTTTTCGTCGATGACCGTGTCGGACCTGATGCGGCCGGCCCATGAAATGATCGGCCTGCGGCGCAACCTGCCGTTGCCCGACAACATGGAGATCGTCGCGCGGCACCGCTTCAGCCGCTATCCGCTGTTCGACGATGCGTCACGCGAACAGGTGAACGGACTGATCCACCTGAAGGACCTGCTGCTCGCGCGTCACGCCGGCGCAGCGCTGGAAGACCTGTCCGACTATGTGCGCCCGGTGCAGTACGTGCGGCCCGACACACCGGCGCTCGACCTGTTCCGCCGCTTCCGCAAGGGCGCGCCGCACTTCGCGCTGGTCGGCAACAAGGGCGAGAAGCCGATCGGCTTCCTGACGCTCGACAACCTGCTCGGCGCGCTGGTCGGCCAGATCCACGACGAGTTCCGCCAGGGCGACGCCGACTGGAGCCGCCTCGACGACGGCACGCTGATGGGCAAGGGCAGCCTGCCCGTCGTGTCGCTCGAGCAGGCGCTCGGCATCGACATCGACGAAGGCCGCGCGGAATCGGTCGGCGGCCTCGTGATCCAGGCGCTCAGCGACCTGCCGACCGAAGGGCAGCGCGTGTCGTTCGACCGTTTCGACGTCGTCGTGAAGAAGATGAACGGGCCGCGCATCGTGCTCGTGCGCGTCTACCCGAAGATCGCGAAAGAGGCCGACGAATGACGGCCTCGCATCGCCGCGCGCGATGACCGCGACGCTGCCGCGCTGCTGCGTGATCACGCCGGAACCGGCGTCCGCGTCGGCGGCCGATTGCGCGGCGTTCCTCGACCGGCTGTCGGCCGTGCTCGCGCGCGGCGACACGCTCGTGCAACTGCGGGTGAAATCGCTCGACGCGGCCGCGTTCGCGCGGCTCGCCGCCGCGGCGCTCGCGCGCTGCGACGCGGCCGGCGCGCACCTGATGCTGAACGGCCCGATCGATGCGGCCGGCGTAATGCGGCTCGACGGCGCCGGCTGGCATCTCGACGGCGCCGCATTGCGCGCCGCCGCGCAGCGGCCGTTGCCGGCCGGACGATGGGTGTCCGCCGCATGCCACACGCACGACGACCTGCTGCTGGCCGCACGCGCCGGTGCGGATTTCGTCACGCTGTCGCCGGTGTTGCCGACGCTCAGTCATCCCGGTGCGCCGACGCTCGGCTGGACACAGTTCGACGCGCTGGCCGCGCAGGCCGCGATGCCCGTCTACGCGCTCGGCGGGATGACGCGCGCACATCTCGACGATGCGCGCCGCCACGGCGCGTACGGAATCGCAGGCATTCGCGGATTCTGGTAGTTCAGGGTGTTCCGGCAGCGCAGTCGGGCGCGGATGCGCCCGGCCGTTCGGACATTCACGCTTTCATACGCTCATGCGTTCAGATTCGGACGCATGCCGCGCCACGAGCCGTCGTCGATGCGACGCGCGTCGTGTGTGAGCGCGTACCGGTTGACGTCGCCCGTCAGCCACGCGACGAGCGAATACGGCGGCAACTCCCCTTCATCGACCCGGTCGCGCGCACGCGCCGGCGTCTCGAACACGACCATTCCTCTCGGCGCGTCGAACGGCAGCGCATCGGGTGACAGGTTCAACGCGATCGTCAGCGTCTCGTCGTCGGCGAGCCGCCATGAGGCGAGCAGCGCGTCGGCATCGCCGTCGCCGCCCGCCTTCAGTGCATGCGCGTCCTGCGGCCGGCAATCGGACAGCCGCGGCGCGATCAGCTTCGCGCGCACCGCGAGCGCCGACTGCACGAAATGCGCGCGATCGGCATCGCGCGCGGTTTCGTCGAAGATCAGCGGGATCTGCGGCGTGAGCAGCGACAGCGCGAGCGCGGCCAGACCGGCCTCCTGCCCGCCGGCGCCCTGGCCGCTGTCGCGCCACGCACCATCGGACAGCACGAGCGACGTCAACGACAGCCCGCTGTCGGCGGCCATGCCTTCTCCCGACGGGGCCGGCTGGAACGCCGCGCCGGCCGCGGTCAGCGCGCGGGCGAGCGTGTGGATCGACTGGTGCGTGGAAATGCCTTCATGGGCCGACGTGTCACGCCCCGTCAGCCGGTGGAGTGCGCGCTCGCCGCAACCGTTCCATTGCGCATCGAAATGGGTATCGGCGAGATGCGCCGGATGCCGCTCGCTGCCGAGTACGAGATGGATGAGCCGGTCGGCCGGCACGGCCGCACGCACGCGATCCGCGATCTCGCGCAGCCACGACACGCCGATCCGGTCGGCTTCGCGCAGGCGCAGCCCGTCGCAACGGTATTCGTCGAACCAGTACAGCGCGTTGTCGCAAAAGAAATCGCAGACTTCCGGATGATCGAGCGCCAGCGGCTGCGGCTGAAGCGGATCGTCGCGCGTGTGGAAGAACGGCGCCGCGTAGTGGCGCAGCGCATCGGTGCCGCTGCCGAAGCGCGCGTAGTCGACCTCCAGCAGCACCGCGAGACCGTAGCCGTGCGCGTCGTCGATCAGCGCCTTCAGCGCATCGGGACCGCCTTCGGCCGCAAGCGGCGCGAACGGCAGGCTGTCGTGCGGCGATGCGAGCAACTCCAGCGCGGTCACGCCGAGGCGCGCGAGTTGCGGCAGGCGGCGGCGCACGCCGTCGAAGCCGCCCACCGCGTGCGGGCGGATCGCGTAGAGCGCGATGTCTTCCCACGCGCGCCCGCGCCAGAACGTGTTACGCCACGTGAACGCGCGCGGATCGACGACCTCGCTCGGGCCGTTGAGCCCTTCGGGCTGCGAGCGCGACGCGGGATCGGGAATCGACACGGCATCGTCGAGGCGATAGCGGTAGCGCGCACCCGCGCCGCAGTCGGCGAAGACTTCGAACCAGTTCGGGCCGGCGGCCATCATCGGGACGAGCGTCGGGCCGTAGCCGGTATCGAGTTCGAGTTGGACCTGCGTGCTGCCCGGCGCCCACAAGCGAAAATGCGTGCGCGGCGTCGCGCTGAGCGCGCCACAGGGCTGCGCGCCGAACGGCAAACAATGAATGTAGTGCTGCGCATACGGATCGTGCGGACAATCGGACATCATGCGCTCCTCGTACGTGCCGAGCGGCATGGCCACGCCAGCGGCGCGGCGCATCGGGGCCCGGCATGCGATGGCCAGGCGGGGGGAGAGAAACGAGTATGCGCCGGATTCGCCACCGCGATGCATCATGTATAGACATTTTTAAATGCGAATCGACCCCCGGAAAACCGGCAGGCCGGCACGTGCCGAGTCGGGTAGTCGGCATACCGGAATGACCGCTCGCCTTGTTGCGTCGGCCGCGCCCGCTTACGCTCTGCGCCATGCTCGCGGACACGTCGTCCGCGTCCGACCCAAGGAACCCGCCATGTCGCTTCCTGTCAGCGCCGCGAAATTCGATCCGTCACGCGCGCACGCATACGCCGAGCAATCCCGCATCGCACTCGCCGGCTACGACGCCTGCCATGAACTCACCGCGTGCATGCTGGCGTCGGCGATCGGCGCCCCCGATGCGCGGATACTCGTCGCGGGTGCGGGCGGCACCGGGCAGGAAATCTGCGTGTCGGCCGCGCTCGAGCCGGGCTGGCGGTTCACGGCCGTCGACCCGTCCGCGCCGATGCTCGCGCTCGCGCGCACGAACGTCGAAGCCGCGGGCTTCGGCGCGCGCACGACGTTCGTCGAGGACGGCGTCGATGCGCTGCCCGACGCACCGGCGTTCGACGGCGCGACGCTGATCGGCGTGCTGCACCATGTCCCGAGCGACGAGGCGAAGGTCGCGCTGCTGAGTGCGATCGCGCAACGCCTGAAGCCCGGCGCGCCGCTCGTGCTCGCCGGCAACCATCGCCGCTATGCGGACCACCCACGCCTGCTCGACGCGTGGCAGCAGCGCTGGCGCATGAAGGGCGCGACGCCCGACACCGTGCGCGCGCAACTCGCGAAGATCCTGCAGGGTGCCGATCCGCCCGCGTCCGAGGAAGCCGTTTCCGGTCTGCTGCACGATGCGGGCTTCGATGCGCCGCTGCGCTTTTTCGCGAGCCTGTTCTGGGGCGCGTGGATCGCGGTGCGGCGCGCGTGACGGCTCGACACGGCGCGCAACGCGATTCGCGTGCGCACCACGCACGCTGGGTATGATGTCGTTCCCGCCCCCTTCCGGCCTCGACATGCTCACCGTCCATCACCTGAACAACTCGCGCTCGCAGCGCGTGCTCTGGCTGCTCGAAGAACTGGATGTGCCGTACGAGATCGTGCGCTACGAGCGCGATCCGAAAACGATGCTCGCGCCGCCCACGCTGCGCGCGATCCATCCGCTCGGCAAATCGCCCGTCGTCACCGACGACGGCCGCACGTTCGCCGAATCGGGCGCGATCATCGAGTACCTGGTCGAACGCTACGGCAACGGGCGCCTCGCGCCGCCGCCCGGCACGCCCGAACGGCACGACTACACGTACTGGCTCCACTACGCGGAAGGGTCGGCGATGCCGCCGCTGCTGCTCAAGCTCGTCGCGTTGCGGATCGCGCACGCGCCGATGCCGTTCTTCGCGCGGCCGATCGCGCGCAAGATCGCCGCGACGCTGCAGTCGGGCTTCGTCGATCCGCAGATCGCGCTGCATCTCGGCTATATCGACGACACGTTGAGCCGCACCGGCTGGTTCGTCGGCGACGGCTTCAGCGCGGCGGACATCCAGATGAGCTTTCCGCTCGAAGCCGCGACCGCGCGCGGGGGCCGCAGCCCGCATCCCGCGATCGCGCGCTTTCTCGACACGATCCACGCGCGGCCCGCGTACCGGCGTGCGCTGGAACGCGGCGGCCCGTACGAACTGCTCAAGTAGGCCGCGTCAACTCAACAGGCCCGCCGCGACGTTGATCGACAGCCCGAGCACGGCCATGTTGAAGTAGAACGACAGGATCGACTGCGCGAGCACCGCGCGCCGCGCGGAGCGGTTCGCCAGCGACACGTCGGCCGTCTGCGACGCAACCGCGAGCGTGAACGCGAAATACAGGAAATCCCAGTAATCGGGTTCGGGGTTCCGGTCCGGGAAGCGGAGCGCACGGTCGCTGCTCGGCGAGCCGTAATAGAGCCGCGCATAGTGCAGCGTGAAGATCGTCGGGATCAGGAACCACGCGCCGAACAGCGTCGCGCCCGTGATCGCATAATGGCTGAGCCCCGCGCGGAAGCCGACGCTCTTGGCGGTCGCGAGCTCGATCGCGATCGCGGCCACGCTCGCGACGGTCGCGAGGCAGATGACGGTCAGCACGGTCGTCGCGTTTTCGTCGTCGCGGATCGCGATGTCGCGCACCTTGTGATGGTGCGCGGTGACCATGCGCACCCACATCAGCGCGAGATACAGCCAGATCGCGCAATCCCAGCCGATCAGCATACGCACGGTCGGACGCAGCGGAAACGGCAGCAGCACCGCGCACAGCAAGCCGGCGGCGAACGCCGCGACCATGCGAGGCCGGTTGCGTAATACCTGCGGATAAAACGTCATCGTGGGATTCCGAAAGCGGATGGAAAGGGTTCGGCCGGCGCGCGGGGCAGCCCGCTGCGCCGCACCGGCGGGTACCGCCCCGATTATCGCCATTCCATCGTGACGTGGCGATGGGCACGAGCGCCTAAGATAGGGGGATGACTGCCACCGCCCCCCTCTGCCGCCATCCCGCGAACACGGCCGGCCGCGACTTCGTCGTCGGCGACCTGCACGGCTGCGTGGACGTGCTGCGCGCGCTGCTGCACGACATCCGCTTCGATCCGGCTCGCGACCGCCTGTTCTCGGTCGGCGATCTCGTCGACCGCGGCCCCGCATCCGAAACCACGCTCGACCTGCTCGACCGCCCGTGGTGCCACGTCGTGCGCGGCAATCACGAGGAAGTGCTGAGCCTCGTGTCGCGCGGCAAGCTGTCGCCCGACGCGTGGCGCGGGATCGGCGGCGACTGGGGCGCCGACCTGCCGCCGGAACGGCTGCGCGCGCATGCGGCGCGCGTCGACGCGCTGCCGCTGGTGCGCGTGATCGGCGACGGGCCCGGGCGCTTCAACGTGCTGCATGCGGAATTCTTCGGCTCGGATGCCGATCTCGACACGGGCAGCTATTCGCACGACGTGCGCGAGCGGCTGATCTGGGGCCGCGATCTCGTCCAGGGGCTCGCCGATCCGGCGCGGCAGGCCGGGCTGTCGCTGACCTGTACCGGGCATACGCCCGTGCGCGCCCCGCAGCGGATCGGCGCGCAGTGGTTCATCGACACGGGTGCGTTCGCGCCGTCCGGGCGGCTCACGCTCGCCGAACCGCGCACCGGAAGCACGTGGTCGATGACGCAGGCCGAAGCGCGCGAACGCCACGCGGGCGACTGGCCGCTGCCCTAGCAGGCTGTTCACGCCCGCAACGGCTCGCGAGCGAGCGCTAGCCGACCTGGCTCAGTTCGAACACCGCATCGACCGCCGAGCCGTTCCAGTTGTATTCGAGGTAGGCCGCGTGATGGCAGTCGCGCAGCAGCGCGGTGCGGAACGCCGCCAGACACTCGCCGCGCGGGTCGCGCACCGACGGATAGACGATCCCCGCACCGCCCGCGTTACGCACCGCGCGGCCGAGCGCCTGACCGGCGCTGTAATCGAGCGGATGCAGCAACGCCGGATCGCGCTGCGGCCACGCGCGCACATCGGCCACGTCGCCTGCTGCGAACACCGTGTAGAGCCGCATCTGCTGACGCATCGGCGGCTCCTGCGTCGCGGCCAGGAACAGCCCGCTGTGATAACGCGTTTCGGCGATCGCCGTATCGCGCGAGCGGGCGCAGTAGAACACGCCGTAGCTGCCGTCGGAAAAGCGGCTGCCCTGCGGATTCAGGTGCGTGAACGCGGCCATGATCGGCCCCCATCCCAGCCCGTAGCGGCGCTCGGCGGGCGGCACGAGGTCGAGCGTGCCGACTTCGTTGCGGATGCGGTCGTTGGTCAGCGATTCGAGCGCGTAAAGCGCGTCGAAATCGTCCGCCGACGCCACGCGGTCGAACAGGTTGATGGCTGGAAAACGGGTGGGGATCACGCGATAGGCAGGTGCCCAGTCGACGGCGGTCGTGGGCCATTGTTTTGCTTCGATCGGCATCGTCACGCCCAGCCACCTCGCATCGCGTCGAGATATTGCCGGACGGCGACCAGATCGCCGACGTTGCCGGCGAGCATCCGGTCGAGTGCGCGCTTGCCGCCGAACGGCGCCGCGTCGTTGGGCCGCTTGACCCATGCGTCGGCCGCGGCCGGCTGCGGCAGCAGGATCTGCAGCGCCTTGTAGATGCCGAGCAGCAGCGATAGCCGCTCGAGCGTATCGCGCGGCAGGCGTGCCGATTCTGGCGCGGCCTTCCACTTGAAGAACGTCGAACGGCCGGGCGACCCGAGCAGCACGATCTGCTCGTCGATCGTCAGCGCCCAGTCGCGCGCGATGTTGAAAAACGCACGCAGGCCGGCCGCCGACATCTGCGCGACCGAAGCCTGCGGCGGGGCGGAATGCGAATCGTAGGCGGGCTGTGACATGATCGTTAGTCTCGAAATGAATTTACTAACAAGATTAGTCCATTTTCGTATTTTTGCAAGGGTCGACACCCGCCGATCGGCCAACGCACCCGGCAAAACGATATTTTTTGTCCATTCTGGACTCTTATTTTATTTTCTGCGTTAATGGCCGTGCGGACACCGCGCGCCGACGCGGTTCGTGTCCGTGGAACCGTGTCGCACCGAAACCGGAAGCACCCCGCCAAGGAATACACCATGAAGAGACTGATTGCCGCCGTTTCGATCGCCCTGCTCGCGGTATCCGCAGGCCCCGCCGTCGCGAAGGACTGGACCACGCTCCGCTTCGGCACCGATGCCAGCTACGCACCGTTCGAGTCGAAGGCGCCCGACGGCAAGCTCGTCGGTTTCGACATCGACCTCGGCAACGAGATCTGCGCGCGCCTGAAAGCGAAGTGCGTGTGGCTCGAGAATGATTTCGACGGGATGATTCCGGCACTGAAGGCGAAGAAGTTCGACGCGGTGCTGTCGTCGATGTCGATCACGCCGCAGCGCGCGCAGCAGATCGGCTTCACGACGAAGATCTACAACCAGCCGACGCGGCTCGTCGTGAAGAAGGGCTCGCCGCTGCTGCCGACAGCCGAATCGCTGAAGGGCAAATCGATCGGCGTCGAGCAGGGCACGACGCAGGAGACGTATGCGAAGGCGTACTGGGGCAAGCAAGGCGCGAACGTCGTTTCGTACCAGAACCAGGACGGCGTGTACGCGGACCTGACCTCGGGCCGTCTCGATGCCGCGCTCCAGGATGAAGTGCAGGCCGCGATCGGCTTCCTGAAATCGCCACGCGGCGCGAGCTACCAGTTCGTCGGGCCCGAACTCGTCGACGAGAAGGTGCTCGGTATCGGTGCCGGCATCGGGCTGCGCAAGGAGGACGCCGACCTGAAGGCGAAGATCGACCGCGCGATCGTCGACATGGTCAAGGACGGTACCTACAAGCGGCTCGCGTCGAAGTACTTCGACTTCGACATCTACGGCAGTTGAAACGGCGTCGCGCGCGTACGGGCACAACTCCCGTCGCGCGCGTCCGACCGCCCTCCCCTCACCACCGGACGGCAACGGCATTGCGCCGTTTACCGTCACATCGAATTCATCATCCGTCGCACGCGCAGCACCGCTGCTTCGAGCATGATTCGGATTGCAGATCAATCGTTCGCGGGAACGATGGGCAACACAACCGGATACCGCGCGGCTTCAGTCAGTACGCGAAGATCGGGCGTCGGGGTACCGGCGCCCGTGCGCACATGCCCTTGCGAATCGGGTTGGCGTGCAGGAAAGTGCCGACCCGGCGCGGATGACCGGCAACCAGCCGGATCCGCCTCGCACCGGGCGCGGAGAGATGGCCTGTCGATGCATGCCGGTCAGCTGCGAGAGCGACGTTCGACCGGCGATGCTCCGGATCACTGCGATCGCGGCTTGCCGGCCGCGGCATGTGACGATCGATCATTTTTCTACCCCGTTTTCAGTCTGGTTCTTGTTCCGGCAACCGGACGATGCCGGTGCCCCGACGACCAGGCGACGACGTTCCGTGCTCGCCGGAACGCGGCTGCTGCGCCGCGTTCCGCCGCCGCATCCCCGCGGACTGCATCCTGGCCAGTATTGACAGGGTTCGCTGCCAAACCGGACGGGACCTCGCGTCGTCGACTTTCGTACGCTCGTATCCGCAAGGAGCGGGCCAGCTTCGCGCGAGCCCGTCCGGACAAGGCGTTGGTCGGGTGAGTGGGTGGCCGGAACGGGCGCGGAATGCCGGAGGTTGCGAAACTGAAACACGCGGCGCGCGGCATGCGCCGGTCGCGTGGCGGCCGAGCCTTGCCGGATAAGGCTGAACAATGGGCCACGGAACTTTTACCGACGGGCGTCCGGCCGTTCGGCCCGATTCATCACGAAAATTCGCCCGGTTGCCGAGGCGAAGTGTTTCATGCGCTTTACATGCCGCCGGCGGCATGGGGTCGCGGGCGTCCGCGGGATGGCTCGGCCCGTGCCGGGCCGGCCGATCGCACGGCTAATCGGTGAAACCGGCGCCGGACCTATCGCTGACCCGGCACACACACATCGCGCGCCGCTCAGCCGACCCGCTGATGCCCCGCGTCGCCGGACGGCGCGCCGTCGTGCCCGCCGTTGTCGCCGTTGTTGTCGTGATCGTTCAACCCGTGCTCGATCATCATCCGGTAGAGCGTCACGCGCGAAATGCCGAGTTCGGCTGCGGCCCGGTTGATCCGGTGATCGTTGCGCAGCAGCGCGTTCTCGATCGCGGTGCGCTCGGCGAGCGCCCTCGCCTGTTCGAGCGTCACGGGTTCGGTTTCGCCGGGCGTGTCGAGCCCGAGATCGTGCGGCGTCAGCAGCCGGCTCTCGGCCATCACGATCGCGCGCCGCACGCGGTTGATCAGCTCGCGCACATTGCCGGGCCACTCGTAGCGACGCATCGCATCGAGCGCGGCCGACGTGAAGCCGCTGATCTTGCGGCCGCTGTCGGCCTTGTATTTCTGCAGCACGTAGTGCGCGAGGATGTCGATGTCCTTGCCGCGCGCGCGCAGCGGCGGCTCGTGGATGCGCAACACGCACAGGCGGTGATAGAGATCCGCGCGGAAGCGGCCGGCCTCGACCGCGCTGTCGAGATCCACGTGCGTGGCCGAGATGATCCGCACGTCGACCACGACCGACTCCTGCCCGCCGAGCCGCTCGATCTTCCCCTCCTGCAGGAAGCGCAGCAGGCTCGCCTGGCTTTCGACCGGCATGTCGCCAATCTCGTCGAGAAACAGCGTGCCGCCATTCGCCGATTCGATCCGGCCCGCGCGCCGCTGGTTCGCGCCCGTGAACGCGCCGCGCTCATAGCCGAACAGTTCCGACTGCAACAGGTGATGCGGAATCGCGCCGCAATTGATCGCGACGAACGGCCCCTTGCCGCGGCCGGAACGCTCGTGAATCGCGAGGGCCGTCAGTTCCTTGCCGGTGCCCGACTCGCCCGAAATGAACACGCTGGCGTCGGTCTTCGCCACCTTGCGGATCGTGCTGAACAACTGCTGCATCGCCTCGCAGTTGCCGATCATCCCGTGCTCGCCGATCGACGCCGCATAGGCCGCGCCGTCGACACGATCGAGCGCGGCCATCCCGCGCGCATGGCCGAGCACGTGCGAAATCCATTCGTAGGGCAGCGGCAGCGTCACATAATCGAAACAATAGCTGCGGATCAGTTCGCGCACGGCGGGACTGATCGTGATGCCGGCCTGCGCGATGGAAATCCAGCCGATTGCCGGCTGGCTCAGGCACGCCTTCAGCGCGGGATAGTCGCGCGACGTGAACCCCGTGAAATCGACCAGCCCGGCGGCGACGCTGACGCCGGATGTCATGTTCTGCGCGGCGCCGGCCGTCTTCGCGACCGCGATCTCCCAGCCGAGCCCGCGCAGTTGCGCAAGCAACGGCTCGTCGGGCGAACGCATGATCACGAACAGCTTGCGGCCGGCCTCGGGAGCGGTGACGGACACGTGCGTCATCTCGGGCGCCGCTTGCCCGTTTGCGTCGGGTGACCTTGCAACCATCATTGTTCCCCGCTTGGCGTTGGTATCGCGCACCGGCTCGCCGCCGCGTACGACGGACCTCGATCGAACCGACATATTGGCCGCATTTCCGTCCGAATAAAATCCCCCTGCGCACGAATCGCACGCCAGGGCAGATGCTGTCATGAACGGTATATCGATGCGGAGGGCGTGCGACTAGATGGGTGTTATCCCTGTAGCATGCGCGGCGCGAAGCCGTGACGGGCGAACGCCCTGCGCGCAAAGCCGTGCCGGTGCTGGCGCGCAGCGCTCGCGTGCGATGCGGCGCACGCGAAATCGGCTCGCCGGAATGCGCGTGCGCGGCCGGTCGGCCGGGCACGCGAACGCCCGTGTAACCGCTTCCGATTGACTTCGCTCAATCATCAGATGAAGCCGGATGATGCAGGAATGCAACATGCGCGGCCCGACGCCGCGCAGGGTGGCGCGGCGGCCGGGTCAGCGAACCGACGCGAGCGGCGCCGGTGCGTTCGCGCGGCCGCGGCCGGCCGGCGTACCGCCGTGCTCGCCGTAAGAGGCGGCGAGCGCGTCGACCCGCGCGAGATGGTGGTGGTTGTCGTGATCCCACGGATGAAAGCCCGGCCGGAAAAAGCTCAGCCATTCGCCGGCGATGCGCGGGAACAGCCCGCGGCGCGGCCCGTAAAGGAACGCGATCATCCGCAGCATGCCGCGCACGTGACGCCTGGCGCCGCGATCGCGCCACAGCAGCGTCACATGGATCAGGAACACGGTCGGCCAGAACGTCAGCGTCGTCAGCAGATACACGCCGATGCGGATCAGGTAACGGCGCAGCCCCGGCTTCATGGCGGCATTCCATACGTCGAACGACACGGCCTTGTGCTCGGTTTCCTCGAGCGCGTGCCATATCCACATCTGGCGGTAGCCCTCGACCGAGCCTTCGAGGCGCGTCGGATCGCGCAGCAGCCAGTCGGCGAGCATCGCCGTGTAGTGTTCCGCCGCGACCGTGTGCGCGAGTTGCACCGAATGCGGCAGCTTGCGCTTCATGTAGCCGAGCACCGCCCACACGCGCTTGTCGAGCTTGCGCGCGGGCAGGTGGTTCGCCTGCATCAGCTCATTGTATTCGGCGTGCTCGCGCGTATGCATCGCCTCCTGGCCGATGAAGCCGAGCACCTGCCGCTTCAGCACGGGATCGTCGATCCGGTCGCGGTAATGGCGCACCGAATCCATGAAGAAGCGCTCGCCAGCCGGGAACAGCAGCGACAGCGCGTTGAAGAAATGGGTCACATGCGACCCGAGGCCATGCCAGTCCTTCGCGCGTTCGACCGGCAGGTCGAAGCGCAGGTCGCGGCGCACCGGCATGATCCCGGCTGCGGTGGCGGAAGCGGCTGACTTCATGTTTTTCGTTCTCCTTGTTCCGGAGCGGCCCGGCGCGTCATCCGACGCAACCAGCTCCAGCCCGGGCAGCGCGTCGCGCACCGCCAAAATCTTGACATCGACAGATGTAAAGATAGGCTGGCCGCGCCCGCGCGCGCAAGCCGCGCGGTAGATGCGCGCTTCCAAACAGGGCACGGTCGAAAAGGCAGAAAAAACGGCGCTCGAATGGCGCCCGGACGGGCCTCGATTCGAACGCTCGCGCCGGCCAGCGAGCGATGCGTGCCGGTTGGCACCGCGTCCTGCCGCCGGCCCGAAAGCCCCGTGCAGCGGGTGTTTTGACGAATCCGGCGGCGCCGCGCAGCACACCGCCGACCGCCCCGGCAGCACCGATTCATACGCGCGGCGCACTCGCGTGGTGCAACCTCAGCCGCGCGGCCCGCGAAAAATTCAAACGCGCGTTCCATTTGCGTTTCGGGCGATCAGGGGCGCTCCTGCCGGCTGCCGCCCCTGACGCACGTTCGACGGGGTGGCCAGCCATGCGCGACGACCCGCTGCGCGCTCGCCTACAATAGCGTTTTTAGTCAACCCACTTTCAGGAGAAGTCATGTCTGTCACCACGACCGAATCGGGCCTCAAATACGAAGACCTGACCGAAGGCACCGGCGACGTAGCGCAAGCCGGCCAGACCGTCAGCGTCCACTACACGGGCTGGCTGACCGACGGTCAGAAATTCGATTCGAGCAAGGACCGCAACGACCCGTTCGCGTTCGTGCTCGGCGGCGGCATGGTCATCAAGGGCTGGGACGAAGGCGTGCAGGGCATGAAGGTCGGCGGCGTGCGTCGCCTGACGATCCCGCCGCAACTCGCCTACGGCCCGCGCGGCGCAGGCGGCGTGATTCCGCCGAACGCGACGCTCGTGTTCGAAGTCGAACTGCTCGCCATCTGACGACGCAGCCGGCCGGGTTCCTTCCAATGGAGCGCATCGCCTCCCCCGCCATCGCGCTGCGCCGCTACGACACGTGCGAAGCGTCGGACGTGCACGACTTCCACCAGGTCGTGCTCGGCGTCGATGGCGCGATGGTGATGGCGGTGGACGGTATCGGCCGGTGCATCGACCGGCATGCGGCCTGGCTGATTCCGGCCGGCGCGCGCCACGACTACGCGGGCCTCGGCGACAATCGCCAGCTCGTGATCGACCTGCCCGCCGCGTCGCTCGCGGTGCCGCAGCGGCTGTTCGACCGCGCGCGTGCCGTGTCGATCGATCCGGCCCTGACGTTGCTCGTCGCGCAGGTCGCAGCGGCCGCCGCGCAGCTCGATGCGCCGGCCGGCGACGCGCGGCAGGCGGCCGCGCACCGTTTCCAGTGGCAGGCCGCCGCGCGCCTGTGCGGCGCGCTGCTCGACGACGCCGGCATCGCCGCGCCCGCGTCGGGTCTCGATTTCGCGCGCATCGACCGCTGGCTGCGCGCGCGGCTCTCCGAGCCGCTGCGCATCGCCGATCTCGCCGCGCACTGCGGCTACGGGATGCGCCGGTTTCATCAACTGTTCGTCGAAGCATTCGGCGAAACGCCGCATCGCTACCTGCAGCGGCTGCGGCTCGACGCGGCGGTCGTGCTGCTCGCCGACGGCCGGCATCCGCTCGTCGACATCGCGGGCATGGTCGGCTTCGCGGACCAGAGCACGTTCACGCATGCGTTCACGAAGCGCTTCGGCGTTGCGCCGGGACGCTGGCGCGGCGAACGGCATTGAGCGAACCCGCCTCACTGAACCCGCGTCAACGCACGTAGCGGCGGCACAGGCCGGCAAACCTCGTCCGCGTCGCCCCGGTCTCGGCGTTCGTGTTCCCCGCTTCTGTCGCGCTCGCAGCCCCGCTGCATCGCGTCGCACGTATCGACGCTTCACGTCCCGCTGAAACATCGCCCGCCCGTCGCGTCCTACGATGGGCGCATGGATACGACCACACCCGCCTCCGCCTTCCCGCCCGCGCTCGCGCGCGTCGTCGCGACCGTCAGCATCGGCTTCGTCGTCACGCAACTCGACGTGACGATCGTCAACATCGCGCTCGCACATCTCGCCGGCGACCTGCATCTGCCGGTCGCCGGCCTGCAGTGGGTCGTCGATGCGTACACGCTCGCGTTCGCGGTGCTGATGCTGTCGGGCGGCGCGCTCGGCGACCGCTTCGGCGCGCGCCGCCTGTACGTCGCGGGCCTCGTGCTGTTCGCGCTCGCGTCGCTCGCGTGCGGCGCCGCGGTCGCACCCGCGATGCTGATCGCGGCCCGTGCGCTGCAGGGCGTCGGCGCCGCGGCGATGCTGCCCAATTCGCTCGCGCTGCTCAACGACGCGTGCCGGCACGACCCGCACCTGCGTGCGCGGGCCGTCGGCTGGTGGACGGCGGCCGGTTCGATCTCGATCGCGGCCGGCCCGGTCGTCGGCGGCCTGCTGATCGCGGCGTGGGGCTGGCGCGGCATCTTCCTCGTGAACCTGCCGCTGTGCGCGGCCGGGCTCGCGGCCGCCTTCGCGTGGGTGCCCGCGCACCGCGGGAAGGCTGCGCCGGCCGCGCCATCCCGTTCCGTCCGCGCACTCGACCTGCGCGGCCAGCTCATCGCGATCGCGATGCTGACCGCGCTGACCGGCGCCGTGATCGAATGGCGGCCGCTCGGCTTCGCGCATCCGGTGGTGGCCGGCGGTTTCGCGATGGCGGCGCTGGCCGCGCTCGCGTTCGTCGCGGTCGAATCGCGTACGGCCACGCCGATGCTGCCGCTGTCGCTGTTCCGCCACCGCACGTTCAGCGCGGCCGTGCTGTTCGGGATCTGCGTGAACCTCACGTACTACGGCACCGTGTTCGTGCTCGCGCTCTACCTGCAGCGCGCACGCGGCGAATCGGCGTTGCAGGCGGGCCTCGCGTTCCTGCCGCTGACGGGCGGCTTCCTGCTGTCGAATCTCGCGAGCGGCCGGGTGGTCGCGCGTCACGGTTCGCGCGGGCCGATGCTGGCAGGCGCGCTGGTCGCCGCACTCGGCTACGGGTCGCTACATTTCGTCGACGCGTCGACGCCGCTGGCCGCCCTGCTCGTGCCGTTCCTGCTGATTCCGTCGGGCATGGGTTTCGCGGTGCCGGCGATGACGACCGCCGTGCTCGCGTCGGTCGCGCCCGAGCGGGCCGGTATCGCGTCGGCCGTGCTGAATACCGCGCGACAGGCCGGCGGCGCGATGGGCGTCGCAGCGTTCGGCGCGCTCGCCGGCGGCGGCGGCGCGTGGCAGGTCGTGGACGGGCTGCGGATCGAAACGGCCGTGTCGGTCGCGCTGCTGGTCACGGCCGCGCTGCTCGCGACGCTGGTCCGGCCCGATGCGCATCGCGGCGCATCGCCCGCCCGCCAGGTGGTGCGGGCTACCGATTGACCGTGTGCGGTCATGCTTCGCCGGGATCGCGCTGGATCAGATGACGCCACGGAAAGACGTCGAGCTTGAAGCGCGGCCGTCGCGCACCGCGCTCACCGCCGCGCCGCGCCCGCTTCGTCGCCGACCTTCCTCACGAGCGTGTCGGCCGCCTTCACGGGCCGGCCATCGTCGTGCCGCAGCGCGAGCTTGCGGATCGCGCGCCCCGTGCCGCGGTCGACCAGCACCGAATGCGGCTCGCCGCGCGCGAACAGGTTCGCCTCGCCCCACTGCCGCAGCATCACGATGACCGGAAACAGCCCCTCGCCCTTTTTGGTCAGCGCGTACTCCTGATACGCGGTGCCGTCCGACGCCGGCACGACGTCGAACACGCCGGCGTCCACCAGCATCCTGAGTCGGTCGGACAGGATATTGCTCGCGACACCGAGGCTCGCGCGGAAATCGCCGAAGCGGCGCACGCCATCGAACGCATCGCGCACGATCAGCAACGCCCAGCGATCGCCGACGATATCGGTCGCCCGTGCCACCGGGCACGGCGAATCCGCAAGACTTTTCTGCCTGGCCATGTTCCTCTCCGCAATCGTGCCGGCCGCGCTCGCGGCCGCGCCAGCCATCCGTGCGCAGGCCCGTCGCCCGCCGCACAACAGGTTGCATTTTAAAACTACTTTTCCTACACTCACACCAGTTTCAAATTGCAACTACTTTGCGTGAGGAAACCCATGGCGTCTTCCTGTCATTCAAGCACCGTCCCGTCGAATGCATCGCGCGCGGCGCATCCTGGCGACGGCGGCCGCCTGTCCGCGGCGCGCGTCGCGCTGCTGGCCATCTGCTGCGCGGCGAGCGTCGCGAACGTCTACTACGCGCAGCCGCTGCTCGATTCGATCGCGCGCGATTTCGATGTGTCGCAGGCCGCGGTCGGCGGCGTCATCACCGCCACGCAGCTCGGCTGTGCGCTCGCGCTGCTGTTCGTCGTGCCGCTCGGCGATCTGCTGAACCGCAAGCGCCTGATCGCCGTGCAGCTTCTGCTGCTGACGGCGGCCTGCATCGGCGTGGCCGCGTCGTCGACGCGCATCGCGCTGCTGGCGGGAATGGTCGCGGTCGGACTGCTCGGCACCGCGATGACGCAAGGGCTGATCGCGTGCTCGGCCGCACTCGCGGGCGCCGGCGAACGCGGACGCGTGGTGGGCGCCGCGCAGGGCGGCGTCGTGATCGGGTTGCTGGCCGCGCGCTCGCTGGCGGGCGTCGTCACCGATATCGCCGGATGGCGGGCGGTCTATCTCGTCTCGGGTGCGCTCGCGATCGCCATGCTTGCCGTGCTGTCGCGGCTGTTGCCCGACACGAACGAACCGCGCGAACGGCTCGGTTACGCGGCACTGCTGCGATCGATGGTGTCGCTGCTGCGCAATGAACGCGTGCTGCGCGTGCGCGGCGCGATCGCGCTGCTGATGTTCGCGGCGTTCAGCATCTTCTGGAGCGCGCTCGTGCTGCCGCTCAGCGCACCGCCGCATTCGATGTCGCATACGCAGATCGGTGCATTCGGCCTCGTCGGCGCACTGGGCGCGGCGGCTGCCGCGCGCGCAGGCCGGCTCGCGGATCGCGGGCGCGGCGAAGCGACGACCGGCGCCGCGCTCGCGCTGCTCGCGTGCTCGTGGCTGCCGCTCGCGTTCGGCGATACGTCGATTGCGCTGCTGATCGTCGGCATCGTGCTGCTCGACGTCGGCGGGCAGGCCGTCCACGTCGTCAACCAGAGCATGATTCTCGCCGCGCGGCCCGATGCGCATGCGCGCCTCGTCGGCTGCTACATGCTGTTCTACTCGGCCGGCAGCGGGCTCGGTGCGATTGCGTCGACGATGATGTATGCGCGCGCCGGATGGACGGGCGTCTGCGTGCTCGGCGCGGCTGTGAGCGTGGCCGCGCTCGGCTGGTGGGCCGCGACGCTCAGGCGCGCGTGAAGCGTGCCGGCGACGCGAATCGGACGGGGAAAGCCGGCTCGCCCGCTTCGGGTGGCCGGCGCGCGAACCGACCGCGCACGCGCGGCGGTTCGACCTTCGCTGCGGCACGCCGGTTGCGCGCCGCGGGGGGCTCAGCCCGCTGCCTGGATCGCCTCTTCGTACACGCCGGCGACACGCCGCGCGATCACCGCGTTGTCGAAATGATCGCGCGCATAACGCTTGCACGCGGCCTCGTCGGGCAGTGCGATCGCGCCCGACAGCACGCCGCCGAGCCCTTCCGCGATCGCGTCCGCGCCGGTCGACGGCAGCACGAGATCGCTGGACAGCCCGGCGACCGCCTCCGGCAGCCCGCCGACCGGCGTGACCAGCACGGGCGTGCCGGACGCGAGCGATTCGACGGTGATCAGCCCGAAGCCTTCGAGCGCGACCGTCGGCACGACGCTGACCGTCGCCGCGCGGTATAGCGCCGCGAGATGATGGTCGGGCACGAAGCCGAGCAGCTTCACGTTGTCCTGCAGCCCCGCCGCGTCGATGCGCTGCTGCAGTTCCTCGCCGATCTTGCCCTTGCCGGCGATCAGCAGCAGCACGTCCGGGTGACGGTGCTTGACGAGGCCGATCGCGTCGATCAGGTCCTCCAGCCCCATGCGCCGCACGAGCCGGCGCACGGCCAGCACGATCGGCCGGTCCTGCGGCAGTTGCAGCTTGTGCCGCGCCTCGCCGGGCGTGAGCGGCGTGTCGAACTGCGCGGTATCGACGCAGCCGGGAATCACGCGCACGCGCGACGGATCGATTCCGTAGCGGTTCGTCAGGATCTGGCCGAACGCCTGAGACAGCACGATCAGCCGCGACGAGCGCGTATAGACGGCCTGTTCGAGATAGCGTTTCGCGCGCTGCCCGAGCGACGCGGCGCCCTCGACCTGGCTTTCGTCGGCCCACGGCCCCTGGAAGTGCGACACCTGCGGAATCCCGCGCGTCACATCGAGGCCCGGGAACGTGTACAGCGCGAAGTGCGACGAAATCACGTCCGGCCGCTCGCTGCGGATCTCCTCGCGCAGCGCGCGCCGCGCGGCGAGCATCCGGCGCGCGAGCGTCTGCGACGCGGGACCGAAGCCCTGGATCGCCCCGCCGGTGTCGTCGGCGACCTTCGGCGAGCCCGCGACGAGCCCGCGCACCTCGACGCCCGCGCCCGGCAGCGCGCCGACGAGCGAGTAGTACATCCGGTCGAGGCCGCCCGCGCGTTCGGGAAACCAGTGCATGCCGATCTGCAACGATTTGATCGGCCGGGAAGATTGAGACATCACGATTGCTCCTGCGTGACCGCATGCTCGACCCGCTCGAAAGCGGACGGCTGCGAGGGTTGGCCGATGCGCCGATACAGCGCGACGTACTGGGCACCCATGTGCGCCCAGCCGAAACGGGTCATCAGTTCGCGGGCCGCGTCGCCCATCGCGCGGCAGGTGTCGCGCGAAGCCGCGAGCGAGCCGATCGCCTGCGCGAGCGCGGCCGGATCGTCCGGGTCCTCCAGCACGATCCCGCATTCGCGCGTAATGATTTCCGCGCCGCCCGCGGTGCGCGCGGTGACGACCGGCAGCCCGGCCGCCATCGCCTCCAGCAGCGACAGGCTCATCGCTTCGTAGCGCGACGGAAACACATACGCGTCGACCGAGCGCATCAGCGTCGGCATGTTTTTTACCAGCCCGAGGAAATGCACGCGCGAATCGATGCCGAGCGCGCGCGCCTCTTCCGGATACGGGCTGCCGGGCAGATACCCGGCCACCGCCAGATGAACGTTCGCCGGCAGCTTCGTCAGCGCCTTCAGCACCGTGCCGAGGTTCTTGCGCGGCGTGCGCAGGTCGCCGACGAACAGCAGCAGGAACGCGTCGTCCGGCAGCTTGAACGCCGCGCGGTCGGCCTGCGCGCCCGCGAACGCGCTGCCGTCGACGCCGTTGTAGATCACGCTGATCTTGCGGCTGTCGATGCCGAGCCCGGCGATCTCGTCGGCCACCTTCTGCGACACGCCGGTAATCGCACGCGAACGCCGGTACGCCCAGCGCTCGAGCACGGTGTTCACGCGCGTATAAACATACTGGTAAGCCGACCAGATCCCCTTCGTGGGCCCGAACGGATAGTACGGACTCTTGAACCAGCCGCCGTGCACGAAGTGCGCGGTATTCACGTCGGCCTTGATCCACGAAATGAAGCCGTTCACATGCAGCACGTCGTACTCGCTGCGGTGCGCGCGCAGCCACCACGCGCTCTTCAGTGCGAACACCTGCTGCTTGACGAGATTCGACGGCCAGAAGCCGCCGACCCTCACGGGCACCCAGCGCACGCGCGGGTCGGCCAGCAGTTCGGGCGCGACGTGCGACGCGACCAGCGTGACCTCGTAGTTCTCGGCCAGCGCCGCGCGCGCGATTTCGTAATTGACGCGGCCTTGCCCGTCGTTATGTCGCACGACGTGCGTGACGATAGCGATTCTCAATGGTCGCCTCCCCGTAAACGCGCGGCGGCCAGCAGGCGCTGTGCCTTCTGCCAGTGCGCCGCGGAAAGAATCGAAAAAATGGCTGTGAACATCAGCAGGCCGCCCGTGCCGATCAGCGAGTTCGTGAACACGAGCATCGCGAACGTCGACAGGCACAGGCTCAGGCAGGCGCCGACGAACTTGTCCTTGCGCAGCTTGAACGCCGCGCGCAGCGTGCGGCCGAACAGCATCACGACGCCGGCGAGGTACAGCAGCGTGCCGGGCCAGCCGAGCACGAACGGCACGTTCATCACGCCGCTGTCGAAGCTGCCGTACTTGCCGAGCTCGCCGCTATCGCTCGACAGCTTCGTGGATGCGCCCGTCGCGCCCATCCCTTCGCCGGCGACGTCGGTGAACGCCGTCTGCGCGAAGGTCGCGTAGAACTTGTTGCGGTCGTCGTAGCTGCGGTCGTCCTTCAGGTTCGTGATCGACTGGAGACGCTGGCCGAGACGGTCGGCAACCGGCCCGACGGTCAGGAGCGGCACGCATAGCCCGACCAGCACGACGCCGCTGATAAGGATCCGCATCCGCACGCGGTTGTTCGACTGCGCGAGCTGGATCGCCAGCGCGATCACCCAGCCGCCCCACGTCGAGCGCACCAGACACAGCGCGAACGACACGAAGCCGGCCGCACCGGCGAACCAGCGAATCTTCTGCGGCGCCGCGAGCACGAACACCAGCGCGCCCATCATCGCGAACGCGAACGGCCCCGACGAGTTCATCGTGCTGAATACCCGGACGCCATACGGCACCGGCTCGCCCTGCGAACCCATGTCCGAACCGATCATCCACAGCACGTCCCACGGCGGCATCACGAAGTACTGCACGACCCCGTATACGCCCATCACGAGCATGCCCCACATGAACGTGGACAGCAGCACGTCGCGGTACTCGGGATAGTCGCGCGCGTTGACCATGATGTGAAAGCCGATCAGCACCGGGTACACCCAGTTCGCCAGGTCGTAGGTCGCGGCCATCACGCCGCTCGACACGATCCCGACGAGGTACGCGTACGCGAGCCCGAACAGCATCAGCAGCACGGGTATCCCGCGCCGCTGCGCGAGCACGCGGTAATGCCGGATCAGCCCGAAGCCGGCGATCATCGTCACCGCAAGCGGCGCGACCTGGATCAGGCTCGTCGGCGTGAACGCGCCCTTCGACCAGTCGGCGAGACGCCGCACTTCCGGACTCAGGAACCACACCCACCACATGAAGCCGACGTAGCGCGCCGGGCTCTTGAAATACAGCCAGATGCCGACCCCGATGGCCAGCACCGGAAACGCGAGCGTCAGCACCTTGCCCTGGTGGATGGCGATCAGCGCGGCGGTAAACGTCCACAGCCCGGCCTGCCCGGCCCAGTGCTTCGGGTCGGCGAACCAGCTGCGGTTGCGCGACGATGCGCGTTCGGCGGTAATCGTACTCATCGATCCGCTCTCACCGCGACGACGGACGCGAATCCGCGAGCGGCATCGTCACGCCCGCGGCCGCCGGCGTCCGGCGCCGGCGCAGCATGTCGCGCGTGATCCGCACGTGCTGCTCGGCGAACGCCTGCGTGGTCAGGTCGCGCTCGCGCAGGCACGCGGCGGCAGCCCGCGCGCAATCGAGCGCCGCAACCGGATCGGCCGCGAAGCGGTCGGCGGCCTGGCGCATCGCCTGCGCGTCGAACGCCGGCACATAGGCGGCCGTATCGTGCGGGAAATAATCGCTGAGCCCGCCGACGTCGGACACGATCATCGGCTTGCCGACGGCTGCCGCCTCGAGCATCACGGTGATGCCCGACGCGTGGAAATTCGGCCGCAGCGGCACGACGATCACGTCGGCCCACGCGTACAGTTCGTGCTGCTTCGCGAGCCCCGACGCCGAGCCGATCTTCACGTTCGGCGCATGCCACTCGCGCGGCACGCGGCGCCGCGTCGCGAGCCGCACCTCGTAGCGCTCGTCGCCGCCGAACGCGGCGAGGAACGTGCGCCAGTCGCGGTCGCGGTCATTGCCGATCGCCGCGATCCGCAGCGGCCGGTTCGGCTGCCACTGCTGCGGCTCGGTGATCGGGAAGTCCTGCGTGTTCAGCCCGTAGTAGACGAACTCGGCATCGCGCCCGAGGTAGCGGCGGCACAGCTCGGCGTTGTCGCGGGCGAGCGTGGTCAGCGCGTCGGCGCGCGCGAGCAGCTTGCGGTACAGCCAGCGGCGCAGGCCGCCGAAGCTGCCCCACTTGTCGAACAGCCACACGCTCTGTGCAAGCAGCAGCGGGCGCTTGCCGTGCGAGCCGGCGAACTTCAGGATCAGCGAAGCGGCAAGATGCTCCTGCTCGGTGTGCGTCCAGATCACGTCGGTGTTCAGAAGCGCGGCGCGGTTGCGCCACGCATGCACGACGTCGAAGCCGAGCGCCGCCTTCAGCGCGCGGCGTACGAGGCCGGCGACGCGGTTCTCGCCGCCGTCCTGCGAATAGGTCAGCCGGAATTCGTCGGATTCGGCATGGTGATAGCCATACAGGCAGCCGATGTTCTCGCCTTTCCGGTAGGTACGCGGATCGGCGCCGTAAAACAGATGAACGTGAACTTTCGTTGCAGCTTTCGTTGCAGTCATGCGAGCCCTCCTGGGGTGGCCGCGCGCGATGCGCGCAGCCCGTTCAAGACGTCACCGGCGGCATCGCCGCACGGTGGGGGGCAAGGTTCGTGCGGCGGGCATCGCGCGCGCCGCGGCGCACCGCGCGCCAGTGCGCGAGCACGCGGCCGCGCCGTGCGGTATGCAGCGACAGCAGCACATGCGCGAAGCCCGGGTAGACGCGCGTGCCGACCAGCGCCCACCACCACCACGCGATCTCGCGCCGTACCGGCGGCAGATGCTCGCGCAGCGTCAGCTGCAGGTTGTACGCGCCGTTGCTGATCGCGTTCAGCGACGCGGCATCGCGCCGGTCTTCGTCGAAGCGTTCGGCCGGATAGTGATCGACCGCGATCGCCGGGTCGTAGACGAGCTTCCAGCCGCCGCGCTGCACGTGCATGCTGAACGCCATGTCGTTGTGCACCTGCGCACCGGTGCCGCGCAGCCGCGTGTCGAAGCGCAGCCGTTCGATCGCGGCGCGGCGGTAGCTCATGTTCGCGCCTTTCAGCATGTCGACTTCGCGCGCGCCGCCGACGCCGAGGTGATGATTGCCGACGATCTTGCCGGACAGCGTGAGCTGGCCGACGAGTTCGCGCGATTCGTCGAGCACGCGGCCTTTCTCGTGCACCCAGTCGCGCCCGCCGACCGCACCCACGCGCGGATCGGCCTGGAATACCGACTCGATGCGCGCGAGCCAGTCGGGATGCGGCGCCGCATCGTCGTCGGTGATCGCGACGATGTCGCCGCTCGCGGAGTCGAGCCCCTTGTTGAGCGCGGCGACCTGCCCCGTCACGTCGACCGGCACGATGCGCAGCGGCAGCGCGCCACCGACCGACGGATCGGCGAGTCGTTCGTGCGTGGCGTCGTCCTCCGGGCGCGCAACGACGATCACCTCGTCGGGCAGCCGCTGCTGGCGCTGCAGCGCCAGCAGGCAACGCGCGAGGTCGGCGGGACGCCGGTAGGTCGGAACGAGCACGGAAATTTTCATCGATGGTTCTCCAGTCGGCCGGGCGGGCGCCGCTTGCGCCGGCCCGGTTGCGTGCAATGCGGTCAGGCGCTCAGGTATTCATGCACGGCCGCATAGCCGCGGCCGTAGCCGCGCGCCTTCGGCGGCACGCCATTGAAGATCCCGCCTTCCAGATCGACGCCCGCGGTGCGCAGGCGCTTGATCGCATCGGCGATCTCGCCTTCGGTATGCATGCCCGAGCGCAGCACGAGGAACGTCGAGCCGGCCATGCGGCCGATGATGGTCGCGTCGGTCACCGCCAGCACCGGCGGCGAATCGATCAGGATGACGTCGTAGCGCTTGCCGAGCCCTTCGAGGTATTGCGGCAGGCGCGTCGACATCAGCAGTTCCGACGGGTTCGGCGGGCGCGTGCCGGCCGCGATGAACGACAGGCCCTGCACCGGCGTCTCGCGCACGGCATCCTCGAGCGGCGACTGGTCGCTCAGCAGCTCCGACAGGCCCGGCTGCGCGGTGAGACCGAAATAGCGGTCGAGCAGGCCGCGACGCATGTCGGCGTCGATCAGCAGCACGCGCTTGCCCGAATGCGCGAGCAGCACCGCGAGGTTGACCGTCAGGAAGCTCTTGCCGATGCCGGGCGTCGGGCCCGTCAGCACGATCACGCGGTTCTTCGCGTCCATCATCGCGAACTGCATCGCGGTACGCAGGCTGCGCAGGCTCTCGACGCTGAGATCCTTCGGACGCAGGCTCGCGAGGATCGGCCGCGCGCGGCCGCCGCCCTTCTCGGCCATCGCGTCGAGCTTCACCTGCTCGGCGCTCTGCGGCACCAGCCCGTACAGCGGCAGGTTGAACACGCGTTCGATGCGATCGGGATCCTCGATGCCCTGGAACATGTTGCGGCGCAGGAACACGACGCCCGTGCCGAGGATCAGCCCAAGGAACACGGCGGCCGACAGGATCAGCACCTTCTTCGGCTTGATCGGATCGCCCGGACGCAGCGCCGAATCGATGAGGTGGATGTTGCCGCCCGTGCCGGCCTTCTGCACCGACAGCTCCTGCACGCGGTTCAGCAGCAGCACGTAGATGTCCTCGGCGACCTTCGCGTCGCGCTGGAGCTGGACGGCCTTCACTTCGGTCGCCGGCAGGCTGCGGAAGCGGTTGCTGAACTTGTCCTTCTCGGCCTGCAGTTCCCCGAGCTGCTGCTTCGCGGCGATCACCATCGGGTGCGAATCGGTGAAGCGCTGCGCAAGCGACGCGAGCTGCAGGCGCTGCGCGGCGATCTGCTGCTCGTACTGCACGCTGCCCTCGAGGTAGACCTTCGCCTCGTCGCTGGCGTTGATCGAGCCCGACGTGCGCTGGTACTGCGTCAGCGCGGCTTCCGCGCGTTCGAGGTCGGCCTTCAGGCGCGGCTCCTCGCCCTTCAGGAAGTCGAGCATCTTGGTCGCTTCGGCCTGCTTCGCGACCACGTGCTGGTTCAGGTACGACTGCGCGAGCGCGTTCGCGATCGCGGCGGTCTGGTCCGGATCCTTGCCTTCGAGCGAGATCTGCACGACGCCCGTCTGCTTGCCCTGCTCGGTCACCTGGATGCCGGTCTGGAAGCCGCTGATCGCGTCGAGATCGTTGTAGCGGACCACCGTGAACTGCGTGCCGGGGCGTGCGACGAGCTTCTTCACGAACAGCGTCACGCCGCCGCCCTGTGCCGATTCGCCGACGTTGCCCGACAGCAGCCGGCCGCCGTTCTCGCTGGAGAGCGCATAGGTGCCTTCCGGACCGGCCGTCAGCGTCAGCTTCTTGCCTTCGAGCGCGGGCGCGACGTTGATCGTGTCGATGTCGGCGATTTCGCCGCCCCATGCGTACGACTTCAGGCCGAGCCACGGCCGCGCCGGATCGCCGGGCGTCGCAATCCGCGCGGCGAAGCTGCCGATCACCGGCAGCGTCTTCGGCACGACCGAGAAGTTCAGCTTGAACTGCTCGACGACCGGTGCGACGACGCCGCGGCTCTTGATGATCTCGATTTCCGCATCGGTCGGCGCCTGCTGCGGACCGCTGTTGATCGTCGCGCCCGTCTGCGTCTGCGTCAGCGCCTGCGACGTGCTGTCGTTGCCTTCGACCCGCACATGCACGTCGGCCTGGTAAACCGGCTTCGCGATGTAGCAGTAAAGACCGGCGAGCGCGATGACCGTCACCGCGATGCCGAACAGCAGCCAGATGTCGTCCATGATCACCTGGAGCAACTGGCCGAGGACGAAGTCCTCTTCCTCGGTTTTGGCGGTCAGATCCGCGTAGGAGTGTTTCGCTTGCGTGTTCACCATTCATTCCCGCTTGAGTGGTGCCGGGGCGGAGGCGCCGCCCCGGCGGGCTATCAGCGCGTGATTTGCCGCATGAAGAAGATCGTCTGGATCGTCGGCAGCACCTGCTGCAGCACACGGTTGAACTGCACCGAGCTGGCCGTGCTGACATAGACGACGTCGAGCGGCTGAAGCGGGAAGCGGCTCGACAGCATCAGCGCATCGGGCTGCGTCATGTCGAGACGGAACACTTCAGGCTTCGTCGGGTTGTCGCGCATCCCGCGCATCACGTAGATCTTGCGCGGGTTCGCATCGGTGTCGAGGATGCCGCCGCCCGCGGTCAGCGCGTCGGCGATGGTCAGCCTGCCCTTGAGCATCGGCACCGCGACCGGCGTCTTGACCTCGCCCATGATGTACACGCGGCTGTCGCTGCGGTCCGGCACGTTGACGATGTCGCCCGGCTGCAGCATCACGTTCTGCCGCACTTCGCCGCGATCGAGCACGCCGTTCGCGTCGAGCGTATAGAGCTTGCCGTCGCGCGTCAGGCGCACGCGCTGCAGGTCGGCCTCGCTGGTCGAGCCGCCCGAGCGCGAGATCGCGTCGACGAGCGTCAGCGGCACGTCGCTCACGGCGAGCGGGCCCGGCTGCTTCACCTCGCCCGTCACCTGCACCTTCTGGCTGCGGAACGACAGCACGCGCACGTCGAGCTGCGGATTCTTCACGTAGTGCGACAGACTGGACGCCATCTGCTCGCGGATCTGCGCGACCGTCTTGCCCGCCACGCGCACGCGGCCGACGAACGGGAAGAAGATCGTGCCGTCGGCGGCCACCGTCTGGCCGTACGGATCGGCCTGGCCCGGCAGCGCGGTCGTATACGGCTGCTGCAGCGCGCCCGCGACCGACTGCGTCGTGTTGCCGCCGCTCGAGAACGACTGGCCCTGCGGCGTCGTCAGCTCGGGGTGGTCCCATACGGTGACGCCGAGGATGTCCTGCGGGCCGACGCGGTACACGTACTGCGACGGATCGGTATAACGTCCAGGCGGCAGCGGATGGTCGACCTGCTGCTTCTGCAACTGGTCCATCACCACTTTGGCGTCGATGAAATGAACCGGATAGGTCTCGGCCGCTTCCTTCCGGCCTTCGTCCTTCAGGTTCGACGAATCGAGGTAGTTGCCGGGTGCGGTTGCACAGGCTGACAGGAAAGTCGTCAGCGCGACGGCAAGCGCCACCGGGCGCATCGGGCGTTTCAGCATAATTTCTGTAGCCATCCTTGAACCAGACGTTCGATCTGCGAGTAGCTCTCGCGGTAATCGGCCTCGGGGCCGCCGTGCGGATCGGCAATCTCGGCCCCTTCCCACTTGCCGAGCAGGTGGACCTTGCCGCGTGCGAACGGATCGACCGATTCGACGGCCGTGATCTGTCGGCGCTCGCTGACGAGAATCAGGTCGGCGTCGCGCACGATCCGGCGCGACAGCCGCCGCGAGCGGTGGGGCGTCGCATCGACGCCCCGCTCGGCGAGCAGTTGTCGCATCACCGGATCGATGCCGTCGCCGTCGTTCGCATGCACGCCGGCCGAGTGGAACGTCGGGCGCGGGCCGCCGCGCGACCCGGCGTGCGACTTGAACAGCATTTCCGCTGCCGGGCTGCGGCAGACGTTGGCGTGGCAGACGATCAGGATGTTCCGGAACATGGCGTCTCTTAACGAGTGACGGGAAACGGGTTACGCGCTCGCGCGCGCGGTGCCCGGCACGCGGGCGGCGACGGCCTGGCGCGAGCCCGGCCGGCCGATCGGGTGGTATTCGATGCCCTGCTCGCTCATCGTCTCCGGCTCGTACAGGTTGCGGCCGTCGAAGATCACCGGCGTCTTCCACAAGCGGCCGAGCGCGACGAAGTCGGGGCTCTTGAATGCCTTCCATTCGGTGACGATCACGAGCGCGTCGGCGTCGCGCGCGGCCTGCGCTTCGTCGTCGACGAAGCTCAGGCGCTCGAGCCAGCTCGGGTGATCCGCAAGATCGAGCGCGATCACGCGGCTCGCCTCCTGCTGCGCGACCGGGTCGTACGCGGCGACGCGCGCGCCGCGCGACAGGAGCTCGGCGATCAGCTCGCGGCTCGGCGCTTCGCGCATGTCGTCGGTATTCGGCTTGAACGCCAGGCCCCAGATCGCGAACGTGCGGCCCGTCAGGTCTTCGCCGAAGCGCGCGACGATCTTGTCGGCGAGCACGCGCTTTTGCGTGGCGTTGACCGACGACACGGCCTTCAGGATCTGCAGCGATTGCCCGTGCTCGTCGGCCGTGCGGATCAGCGCCTCGACGTCCTTCGGGAAGCACGAGCCGCCGTAGCCGCAGCCGGCGTACAGGAAGTGATAGCCGATGCGCGGATCGGAGCCGATCCCGCGGCGCACGGCCTCGATGTCCGCGCCGAAGCGGTCGGCGAGGTTCGCCAGCTCGTTCATGAACGAGATGCGCGTCGCGAGCATCGCGTTCGCCGCGTACTTCGTGAATTCGGCCGAGCGCACGTCCATGTACAGCGTGCGTTCGTGGTTGCGGTTGAACGGCGCGTACAGCTTCTTCATCAGCTCGCGGGCGCGCTCGCCCGGCACGTCGTCGTCGCAGCCGATCACGATGCGGTCCGGCCGCGTGAAATCGTCGACCGCCGCGCCTTCCTTCAGGAATTCCGGATTCGACACGACCGAGAACATCTGGTCGCCGCCGCGCTTCGCGAGCTCCTCGGCAACGGCCGAACGCACGCGCTCGGCGGTGCCGACCGGCACCGTCGACTTGTCGACGATCACCTTGAAGCCCGTCATGTAGCGGCCGATGTTGCGCGCCGCCGCGAGCACGTATTGCAGGTCGGCCGAGCCGTCCTCGTCGGGCGGCGTGCCGACCGCGATGAACTGCACGTCGCCGTGCGCGACTGCCGCCTCGACGTCGGTCGAGAAGCGCAGGCGGCCGGCCGAGCGGTTGCGCGCGATGACTTCCTTGAGGCCCGGCTCGTGGATCGGCACGCCGCCGTTGTTCAGGATGTCGATCTTTGCCTGGTCGACATCGAGACAGAACACGTCGTGCCCGATGTCGGCGAGACAGGCGCCGGTGACAAGACCTACGTAACCGCTGCCGATGATAGTCAGATTCATGATGTGTCGGACCCCTTGACCAATGATTCGAAATTCGTAAAACCGGAATGTCTGCGCGGCGATGCTTCAGTACGTTCAGTACGCGTTGCTGCCGGTGAAGCCTTTCCAGAGCGTCAGCGCGACGATCTTGATGTCGAGCCAGAACGACCAGTTCTGCATGTAGTACAGATCGAGCTTCACGCGTCCCATCATCTTCTCGATCTGGTCGGTCTCGCCGCGAAAGCCGTTGATCTGCGCCCACCCGGTGATGCCCGGCTTGATCCGGTAGCGGAACATGTAGCCCTTGACCAGATCCTTGTAGATGTCGTCGTGCGCGAGCGCATGCGGGCGCGGGCCGACGACCGACATCTCGCCCTTCAGCACGTTGATGAACTGCGGCAGCTCATCGAGGCTCGTGCGGCGCAGGAACCGGCCGACCGGCGTCACGCGCGTGTCGTTCTTCGTGGCCTGCGTGACTTGCCCCACCGCTTCCTGGTGCACCTTCATCGAGCGGAACTTGTAGATCTCGAACTCGTGCCCGTCGATGCCCTTGCGCTTCTGGCGGAAAAACACCGGCCCGCGCGACGTCAGCTTGATCAGGCCCGCGATCAGCAGCATCACGGGCGCGAGCGCCGTGAGCGCCGCCAGCGCGAACAGCCGGTCGAACACGAACTTCGGCAGGATCCGCACGTCGGTGATCGGCGACGCCGCGAGGTTGATCGCCGGCACGCCGAGCACCTCGACCACTTCCTGGTTGAAGAACGACAACGTGCGCACGTCCGGAATGAAACGGATATTCACGAAGTCGTGGCGGAACACCGTCACGATCTGGTGAATCCGGCGCTCCTCCGAGACCGGCAGCGTGAGCCACAGCTCGCTGATCGCGCGGCTGCGCACCAGCCACACCAGCGATTCGAACTGCCGCTCGATGCGCACGTCGTCGAGCGCGACTTCGCCCGGCGCCTCGCTTTCGTCGTACACGCACACCGGGTTGAAGCCCGCTTCCGGCCGCGCCCGCATCTGCGCGATCAGCCGCCGCGCCGCCGGCGTGCCGCCGACGATCGCGACCGCCTTCAGGTTGTAGCCGCCGCGGCGCAGTTGCCGCAGCACGACGTGCACGCAGGCCTTCGAGCCGGCGAGCAGCGCCATCGTCACGAGCGCCCAGTAACCCAGCCACAGCCGCGACAATTCGCCCGACTGGTGAAAGCTGAAACTCATCAGGATGCCCGCGAGCTCGACCACGAGCCACGCGAACGCAACCCGGCCCACCAGCCCGACGAGACGCTTGCCGCGCCACGACTGGTAAATGCCGACGGCCGGAAAGAACACGACGACGAGCAGGCAGTCGAACAGCACCGTCGTGCGCTGCAGGTCGTTGAGCCAGATGCTGCCGCCGTGCAGCGCGGCGGCGATCAGCGCCCCCGCCACGACCATCGCGATATCGATGACTCTCGCCAGCACGCTCAACATGTCTGCTTCCTCTTTGAACAGGCGTTTGCCGAACAGCTCCTTGCGCGACCCGTGCCGCACATTCGATTCAAACGTTGCATGACGCTATTGAACCGGTAAGAAAATTCGTCCTCAAGCGCACAAGTATTTCGAAAAATAATCGGAAAATCTTGCCGCGATCTTTTTTAATTAAATCGGCACGTTTTCCCGAATCGACCGGAAATCGAGAGGTTTTCGGAAGCTTTACGCTTCCCGCTCACCCTTTGCGGGCGGTCATGTCCGGTTGGCGATCGGAATTATTTTTTACTTTTTTATTTGCATCCAATGCTATCGCTGAAAATTCTTCCAGATGAATGCCTGGCGAATCTCAGCCAATCGGCCAGGTTTTATTGTCGATTTACTTCATGCTACAACGTCAGGCACTGACTTCAACCATGGAGAGTGTCATCATGAATGCTCCGGCCGTGGCAGCCGAAACGCGCCATTCCTCTTCCGCCGCACCCGCCGCCGGCACGCGCCTCGCCGTGCAGCCGGTGATCCTTGCCGGCGGTTCCGGCACGCGCCTGTGGCCGATGTCGCGCGAACGTTTTCCGAAACAGCTGATCGGCCTGCTCGGCGATCATTCGCTGCTGCAATCGACCGCGCTGCGCCTCGACGGCCTGACGGCCGACCATCCGCTGAACGACGACGTGCTGATCGTGTGCGGCGAGGATCACCGCTTCACGACCGCCGAACAGCTGCGCCTGACGGCCAAGCGCGCGACGATCATGCTCGAGCCGCTCGCCCGCGACACCGCGCCCGCGCTGACGCTCGCCGCACTGCGGCTCGTCGCCGACGGCAACGATGCGGTGATGACCGTGATGCCGGCCGACCATGCGGTCGCCGACCTGCCGCGCTTCCACGCAGCCGTCGCGGCCGGCGTGCACTGCGCGGCGCAAGGCAAGATCGCGACGATGGGCATCGTGCCCAAGCATGCGGAAACCGGCTACGGCTACATCCGCGTCGGCGCGCCGCTCGGCGACGCCGCGACGGGCAGCCTCGACGTGCGCCGCCTCGACCGTTTCGTCGAGAAGCCGCATCTCGAACTCGCGCAGCAGTACGTCGCATCGGGCGAATACTGGTGGAACAGCGGGATCTTCATCGTTCGCGCATCGGTCTGGCTGAATGCGATCCGTCAGCTCGAACCGGCGATCTACGCGGCCTGCGAACAGGCCGTCGCACAGGGCAAGGGCGATGGCGACTTCTTCCGCGTCGATCGCGACGCGTTCGCCGCGTCGCCGTCGAACTCGATCGACTACGCGGTGATGGAGCCGCTCGCGAGCCTGCCCCAACTGTGCGAGAGCGTCGTCGTGCCGCTCGACGCGGGCTGGTCGGACGTCGGCTCGTGGGACGCGATCTGGCAGATCTCGGCGAAGGACGATGCCAAGAACGTCGGCCGCGGCCACGTGCTGTTCGAAGACGCCGAATCGACCTTCGCGCATTCGGAAAGCCGGCTCGTCGCCTGCGTCGGCACGCAGAACCTCGTCGTCGTCGAAACGCCCGACGCCGTGCTCGTCGCGGATAAATCGCGCGTGCAGGACGTGAAGAAGATCGTCGGGCGCATCAAGGCGCAACGCGGCGCGGAAGCGACCGATCACCGCAAGGTGCATCGCCCGTGGGGCCACTACGACTCGGTCGACATGGGTGAGCGCTTCCAGGTGAAACGCATCGTCGTGAAGCCGGGCGCGCAACTGTCGCTGCAGATGCATCACCACCGCGCCGAACACTGGATCGTCGTGCGCGGCACCGCGCGCATCACGCGCGGCGACGAAACGTTCCTGCTGTCCGAAAACGAATCGACGTACATCCCGCTCGGCGTATCGCACCGCCTGGAGAATCCGGGCAAGATGCCGCTCGAGCTGATCGAAGTGCAATCGGGCGCCTATCTCGGCGAGGACGACATCGTCCGCTTCGACGATACCTACGGCCGGCAGTAACGCATCATGCGCCGGGGGCGCCGCAACCACTGCGGCGCCCCCGGCGAGGCAGACATGAAGAGACGGGATTTCCACGCGGGCGTCGTGGCACACGACAGCCCGCGCCTTACATCGGAACGGCGCTCAGCCTACGCGGTACGCGTATTCGTGACGCTCCGACTGCACGGGATCGTTGCGGCTTTCGGACAGCGCGCCGGTGCGACGCTCGGCGATGAAGCGCTTGATGTCCGACTCCGCGCGCGCCAGCGCGGACAGGCCGGCCAGCACCTCGCTTTGCGGCTCGCGCGCCGGCGCGTCGCTCGCACCGTGGCGATCGATCCACTGGCGCGCCCAGTCGAGCGCGAACTGCTCGGCTTCCTCGGCATCGGTGAAGCGCGGACCGATGAGGCCCGAGCGCTCGACGCGCCGGTCGCCCTGCGAAATCTCGGCCCATGCGCGATACATCAGGTTCTGCACGGGCTGCGCAATGCCGCTGATCGTATAGCCGCGATACTCGTCGACTTGCGGTTCGGTCGCGGCGAAGCTCGCCGACGGCGCATGCGCATGGCGCAGCTCCGCCGCCGGCGCACCGGGCACCACGAACGACGCGTCCGACGGGACGACCGCTTCTTCGCCCGGCATCGCGGTCAGCGACGCGCCCTCGCCGTCCCAAACGTTTGCCTGCGCAACCGGCAATTGCCACGATTCGGGGTTCTGCCAGAACACGCCGCGCAAACGATCGTTGTCAGGCATGGGCTCCGCGCGGCGCGCGGGAACGACCGGCACCGGCGGCGGCGGAATATACGCGAACGTGCGCCCGCTGAACTGGGTCAGCACGTCGATCATCTGCAGCAGCGTACCGGTCGCGAGCCACTCTTCGTAGCGGCGACGGCACGTCGGCCCGGACGGATAGCGACCGGGCAGCTTGGACCACGCTTCGCCGGTCGTCAGGATCCAGAGCACCGCGTTGGCAACGACGCGCGGTTCGGCTCGTGGACGCCCACGGCGGTTCAGCCGGATGGGTTCATCGGCGATCAGCGTTGAAAGACGAAACCACTCTTCATCGTTAAGCTCATCGAAGAACATAGTAGATCTCTCCACGCAGCCAGGCCGGGGCTGCGATTGGCGGCGCCGTCGCGACTCATCGCGTCGCGGGGCGGCCAGGTTGCACATTATGGTTATCCGGTGTTGTGCATGCCGGACGACACCGCACTTTCACGGTGCCGCAATTCCCGGCAATGGCGCACAAATCGCGGTCTCACTCCAATGTGGGAATTTTTGTGCACGAAGCATACCATCCTCAGGGTTTATCTCAATATGACAATGACTTAATGTTACGCACTGAAACAACCTGCCATGAATGCGTAATCCATTTACGCTTGAATTTTTTTGCGAGATCTTTATGCCTGTCGCTGCAAAGCCCCGTCTGGCGGGGCTCCGCAGGGTCTGAAGAATGCCATCCGGCGGGCCTTTGCGGGCTGCTCCGACCCTTGCCGAAACAATCCCGTGAATCGCTGCCTAAAATCGGTAAATCAGGGGAAATTTCGTAACAATATATTCACGAATCGGTAAATCGTTCGATTTCCGTTCAACCCGATTATCTCCGTGCACAATCTTTTTATTGTTTCTCTGCGAGTGATGAAAGCATGGTGACGTGCGATGCAATTATTTCCTTGCATGCAAACTCGTGACGTCTGTTACATCTTCGCGGCGACCGGCGAGCACACGCGCCGCATCGCGTGCGGAAATCCTGTTTCGGGTCGGAACGGAAAAGCAGAAACCGGCGCGCAGGACGCGCAACGGTTGCGTCAGTGCAGATCGCCGGCCAGCGATGCGGCCACGTCCGCCGCCACGCGCTGCGGCGGCATCGCGTAGGCCGGGTGATCGCAGCCGATCGACAGCGCCGCCCCGCCCCTGAGCGCCGCGCGCATCGGCGCGTCGAGTTCGAAGCGCACGAAGTGCACGGCCGATGTCTTCTCGGCGGTGTCGCGCTCGAGATCCTCGTCGGCGATCGCATAGACGCTCGCATGCCCGTCGACCCGCAGGTACACGCGATCCTCGACGCCGATCAGCCGTGCGAGCGCCGCGCGCCGTTCGATCTCGTGCTCGTATTCGATCTGCATCGTCGCTTTCAGGTTGGTGCCGTCGGGCACGAGCGGCAAATACGCTTCCAGTTCGCCTTCGATGCCCGCCTGGTCGAAGATCTTCTCGATGTGCAGCATCTCCTGGATCTGATAGCGGATCGTCGTCTCGTCCTCGAACAAAAAACGCAGGTGGTTGCCGAGCGCCACCGCACGGCGGCGCTTGTACGCGACGAGCCGCGCGTGTTCGGTCTTGCGGATCTTCGCGTACGCTTCGAGCGTCAGCAGGGAGTCGCGGGTCAGCGTCATGGGATGTCCTCGTGGGTCGGCCGGCATCGGCTCAGATGCCGTAGGCGCGACGCAGCAGCGTGAGCGGATGCGCGAGCGGCGCGGACGGCAGGCCCTTCTCGTCGATGCCCTGCACGATGTGATGGCCGGCCAGCGCGCAGTCGGACGACACGAAATCCGGTTTCGGCTCGGCCATCGCCTTGAACACGGGCGCGCCGATCCGCATCGCGGCCGCATGGAATTCCTTCTTCACGCCGAACGTGCCCGCGTGGCCCGAGCAGCGCTCGACGACATTCACGCGCGTATCGGGCACGAGCGACAGCGCATCGGCCGTCTTGCGGCCGATGTTCTGCACGCGCGCATGGCACGGCACGTGATACGACACGGTGCCGAGCCCGGTCTTGAAATCGGTCTTCAGCAGCCCGTCGCGATGCCGCGCGATCACGTATTCGAACGGATCCCAGAATGCGTCGGCCACCGCGCGCACGGCTTCGTCGCCGGGGAACATCAGCGGCAGTTCGCTCTTGTACATCAGCACGCAACTCGGAATCGCGCCGATCAGCGCATAGCCTTCGCGCGCATAGCGTTCGAGCACCGGCATGTTCACGGCCTTCTTCGCGGCGACGCCCGCGAGGTTGCCCTGCTCGAGCAGCGGCATCCCGCAGCAGGCTTCGCGCGTGACGAGTTCGTACGGGATGTCGTTGTGCGCGAGAATCGCGAGCAGGTCGTGGCCGATGCCGGGTTCGTTGAAATTCACGTAGCACGTCGCGTAGATCGCGACCTTGCCGGGCGTGCGTTCGCCGTCGCGCACGGGCGGGTTGTCCGAGCGCTTCGCAGCGCGCCGGAACTTGCGCGGCGCAAACTCCGGCAGCCACGCGTTGCGGTCGACGCCGAGCGCCGCTTCGAGCGCATGGCGCGCGGGCGGCGTGCGGTTCACCGCGTTCACCGTCTGCGTGACGATCGGAATGCCCGCGAAATGGCCGAGCGCATCGGTATTCGACAGCAGCTTGTCGCGCAGCGGCGCTTCGCCGCGCTGGTAGCGCGCGGCCTTGCCGCGCAGCATCAGGTGCGGGAAGTCGACGTTCCACGCGTGCGGCGGCACGTACGGGCATTTCGTCATGTAGCAGAGATCGCACAGATAGCACTGGTCGACGACCTTGCCGAACGCGTCCTTCGGCACTTCCTCGATGTCGCCCATCGACGTGTCGTCGACCAGATCGAACAACGTCGGAAACGCGCCGCACAGCGACACGCAGCGCCGGCATCCGGCGCAGATGTCGAACACGCGCGTCATTTCCGCATCGATCGCGGCCTGGTCGTAGAACGCATCGGACTGCCAGTCGAGCGGATGCCGGGTCGGGGCTTCGAGACTGCCTTCCTTGTGGGGCATGGGGCGCTCCAGCGTGGCGCGCATGCGCGCGAGCACGCCGCCCGCGCGATGCGGGCAGCGATGAACGAATAGCCGGCCGCTTGCCGGTCACACGGTCGTGCCGTGCGGCCTGCGGCGGCCCGTCAATCGACGAGACTGTCCAGCGCCTTCGTATAACGGTTCGCGTGGCTGCGTTCGGCTTTCGCGAGCGTCTCGAACCAGTTCGCGATTTCGTCGAAGCCTTCGTCGCGTGCCATCTTCGCCATGCCCGGATACATGTCGGTGTATTCGTGCGTTTCGCCGGCGATCGCCGATTCGAGATTCAGCCGCGACGAGCCGAACGGCAAGCCCGTGGCCGGATCGCCAACAGCTTCCAGATATTCGAGATGGCCGTGCGCATGGCCGGTTTCGCCTTCGGCGGTCGAGCGGAACAGCGCGGCGAGGTCGTTCTGGCCTTCGACGTCGGCCTTCGAAGCGAAATACAGATAGCGCCGGTTCGCCTGCGATTCGCCCGCGAATGCGGCCTTCAGGTTCTCTTCGGTTTTGCTGCCCTTGAGTTGAGCCATTTGCGCCTCCGTTCGAGTCGGCGCAGCCGCGTGCGAAGCCGGGCCGATGATATATGTGGGGAGCGATGCGTTTGCCGGGGGCGCGCGCATCGTGCTCTTTAATCTAGGCGCTCGCGTTCGCATCCCCCAATAGACTTTTTCAATCCGCGCGATAGTGCCGGGCGGGAAACGGGAAGCGGGGATCGTCGGGAGGGCGGGTTCGGCGCGCCGGGCAGCGCGCTCGCGCGCGTGTCAGGCGTCACGCATCCGTCGCGCGCTTGAGCAGCAACTCGCGTTCGCGCTCGTTGCGCGTCAGCTCCGCCGCGCGGCGGAACTCGAGCTTGGCCTCGTCGGCGCGGCCGAGTTTCGCCAGCAGGTCGCCGCGCACGCTCGGCAGCCAGTGATAGCGCGCGAGCGCGGGATCGGCGCGCAACACGTCGACGATTTCGAGCGCTGCGGCCGGCCCGAACGCCATCCCCACGGCCACCGCGCGATTCAGCTCGACGACGGGCGACGGCGCGACTTCGACGAGCGCGTCATACAGCGCGACGATCTGCGCCCAGTCCGTGTCCGACGCGCGACGCGCGCGCGCATGGCAGGCGGCCAGCGCGGCCTGCAGCGCATACGGCCCGCGCACGCCGCCCAGCTTCGTCGCCCGTTCGAGCGCCGCGAGACCGCGCCGGATCAGCAACGGATCCCAGCGGCTCCGGTCCTGGTCGAGCAGCAGCACGGGCCGGCCCTGTGCATCGGTGCGCGCATGCATGCGCGACGCCTGCAGTTCCATCAGCGCGACGAGCCCGAGCACTTCGCTCTCGTCCGGCGCGAGCCCGGCCAGCACGCGACCGAGCCGCAGCGCCTCGTCGCACAGCGCCGGACGCGTCCAGTCGTCGCCCGCCGTCGCCGCATGGCCTTCGTTGAACACGAGGTAGATCACTTCGAGCACCGACGCGAGCCGCGCGGGCCGCGCATCGGCGGCCGGCACCTCGAACGGCACGCGCGCCGCCGCAAGCGTGCGCTTCGCCCGCACGATCCGCTGCGCGATTGTCGGCTCGGGCGTCAGGAACGCGCGCGCGATCTCGCCCGTCGTCAATCCGCCGAGCAGCCGCAGCGTCAGCGCGACGCGTGCATCGGTCGACAGCACCGGGTGGCACGACGTGAAGATCAGCCGCAGCAGATCGTCGCCGATGTCGTCTTCGCTCGCGTCGGCGAGCGCATCCGCGATGTCGGGGACGACATGCGCTTCGAGCGCATCCATCTCGTGGCCGAGCCGGTCGCGCTTCGCCGCGTGGAGCGACTCCTGCCGGACCCGATCGAGCGCGCGACGCTTCACGGCCGTCATCAGCCACGCGGCCGGGTTGTCGGGTACGCCGTCGACGGGCCAGTGCTCGAGCGCCGCGACGAGCGTGTCCTGCGCCAGTTCCTCGGCCACGCCGACGTCGCGCACCACGCGCGCGGCGCGCGCGATGATCTTCGGCGCCTCGATCCGCCAGACCGCTTCGATCGCACGATGAGTCGCCTCATGCGTCACGACGCCGGCCCCTGGGTGGACGCGTCCTGCTCCATGTACATCAGCTCCCACGCGTGACCGTCCGGATCGGTGAACCCGTGGCCGTACATGCCCGGATACTCCAGCGGAGGACGCGGCGCGGTGCCGCCGGCCGCACGCGCCTTCGCGACGACCTCGTCGACTTCGGCACGGCTTTCGCACGACAGGCACGACAACACCTGCACGTGCGTCGCGGGTTCGACGATGGTCTTGTCGGTGAAGGTCTGGAAAAACGGCCGCACGAGCAACATCGCGAAGATCGTGTCGCTGATCCGGAGGCAGGCGGCCTGGTCGTTCGTGTAAGCCGGCACGACCTCGAAGCCGAGCCCCTGGTAGAACGCCTTCGCGCGCGGCAGGTCGGTCACGGGAAGGTTGACGAAGATCATTTTGTGCATGACGGGTGCTCCCGGTGGTAATGGATTCAGGCGGCGTTGTTGCGGCCAACGTGGAGTTCGCGGAACCGCTCGACCGCGTCGCTCGGCGTGAGGTCGTCGAGCTCGAACAGCGGCCGCACCTCGATCTCGCAATCCATCTCGGCGCCGAACGGCGCGGGAAACCGGCGCGTCCATTCGAGCGCCTCGTCGCGCGAACGCACCTGGATCAGCGTATAGCCGGCGATCAGCTCCTTCGTTTCGGTGAACGGGCCGTCGACCACCGTGCCCTTGCCGCCCGTATAGCGCACGCGCCAGCCACGCGCGCTCGGTCTCAGCCCGTTCGCGTCGAGCAGCACGCCTGCGTTGGCCAGTTCCTCGTGATAGACGGTCATGGCCTCGACCAGCCGGTTGTCCGGCAACGCATCGGATTCGCTGACGGCGTTCGCCCGGATCATGATCATGAATCGCATCGTTCACTCCTTGTCGTCGATGGAAAGAGGCGCCCGTTCATCGGCGCCTTATCCGGACGACGGGCGGGACCCGGCCGGATCGACGCGCGCCACGACAAATCAGGGTAAATACCGAGTCGCGGCATTCACAGGAAGCACGGGCCGACTGCGCGCACCTCGACCGTGCACCATTGCGCGGCCGGACACTGGCGCGCGATCTCGATCTTCGCGCGTGTCGACGTCGACGAGGAAGAAGCCGCCGACCATCTCCTTCGCCTCAGCGAACGGGCCGTCGAGCAGGCGCGTCTCGCCGTCGCGAACCTGCACGCGCGTACCGCGCTCGGAGCGCTCCAGCGATTCGACGCCGCGCAGCACGCCGCGCGCCTTCAGCGTCCCGGCGAAATCGACCATCCGTGCGTAAAGCGCCTGACCTTCGTCGAGCGTGCGCTCGGCGCGCTGGTCGGTCGGTTCGACAATCAACAGCATGTAAGACATGGACTTCTCCTGTGGGAACGGGATGCGGCGCCCGGTGCGAAAGCGTAACAGCCGCGGAGCGGCCTGCCTGCATCGTTGGCTGACCGGCACTGGCCGAACGGCCATTTCGGCCGCTTCCTGACATTTTGCCGTCAAGATGCCTTCCCGAACTTTCGGATTTTCTTCCTGTGGACCACCCCATGTCACGCCTGCTTCCGTCGCTTGCCGTTGCGCTGTCGCTCGCCCTCGCCGCCCTCGCCACCCTCTCCGTCCGGCCGGCCACGCCGCCGGTCAGCGCCGGCTGCGGCAACGCAACCACGTCGATTGCCGACCTCCGCAGCGCCGGCGGCCCGTCGCCGCTGGCCGGGCAAACCACATCGATCGAAGCGGTCGTCACCGCGGCGTTCGGCGGCGCCGACGGCTTCGGCGGCTTCTTCGTCCAGCAGGCCGACGCGCAGCGGCAGCGCAGGCCGGGCGTGCCGGAAGGCGTGTTCGTGTACGCGCCGGACGCGCGCGCGAAAGCCGGCGATCTCGTGCATCTCACGGGCAGGGTCGACGATCAATACGGCCGGACGCAGTTCACGCTGTCGGGCAACATTGCCGTCTGCGCACACGGGCAGACGGTCACACCGGCGACGCTCACGCTGCCGGTCGACACGCCGGCCGTGCTGGCCGCGCACGAAGGCATGCTGGTGCGCCTGCCGCAAACGCTGACGGTCAGCGACACGCACGAACTCGGCCGCTACGGCAGCGTCGTCCTCAGCAACGGCCGGCTGCGCATCCCGACCCACGTCGCGGCGCCGCCCGAAGCCGCCGCGCACGCGGCGGCCAACGCGCGCAACCGCATCGTGCTCGACGACGGCTCGAACCGCCGCGACCCCGCGACCGTCCGCTATCCGCCGCCCGCGCTGAGCGCCGCCAACACGCTGCGCGCGGGCTACACGGTGCGCGGCGTCGAAGGCGTGCTCGAACTGCGCTACGGCACGTGGCGGCTGCAACCGACCGCCGGCGCGGCGCCAAGGTTCGACGCCGCCGCGAATCCCCGTGCCGATGCGCCGGCCCGGCATCCCGACGCCGACGTGCGCATCGTGTCGTTCAACGTATTCAACTATTTCAACGGTGACGGCCATGGCGGCGGATTCGACGCTCCGGCTGGCCGCGGCGCGAAAACACGCGCCGTGTTCGCGCGGCAGGAAGCGAAGATCGTCGCGGCCTTGCGTGCGCAGCGCGCCGACGTGATCGGGCTGATGGAAATCGCGAACAACGGCCACGGCGACGCGAGCGCCGTGCGACGTCTCGCCGCGCAACTTGGCGATGGCTGGCGCGCGGTCGATCCGGGCACCGCGCGGCTCGGCCGCGATGCGATCATGGTCGCGCTGCTGTACGACAGCCGCACGGTCGAGCCGGTCGGGCGCGCCGCAACCATCGCGCTCGGCGGCCGGCACCGTCCGCCGCTCGCGCAGACCTTCCGGCGCATCGGCGGCACGCGCGCGTTCACGGTCTCGGTCAATCACCTGAAGTCGAAGAACTGCCCGGACGCGACCGGCGCCGACCTCGACCAGTCGGACGGCCAGGGCTGCTGGAACGCGGCCCGCACGCGGGCGGCCACGCGCATCGCCGACTGGCTCGCCGCGTCGCCGACGGGCGCCGCGGCCGACGGCGTGCTGCTGATCGGCGACCTGAACAGCTATGCGAAGGAAGATCCGGTCCGCGCACTCGAAGCGCGCGGCTATGCGAACCTGGTTGCCCGCTTCGTCGGCGATGCTGCGTACAGCTACGTATTTCGCGGCGAAGCCGGCGCCCTCGACCACGCGCTCGCCACCTCGACGCTCGCCGCGCGCGTGAAGGGCGTGCACATATGGCACATCAACGCCGATGAACCGTTTGCACTGCAACCCGTGCCCGATTACAAAACGTCCGCGCAACGGTCGTCTTATTACGCACCCGACGCATACCGCTCGTCGGACCACGATCCCGTCGTGATCGACATCGCGCTTGACGATAGCGGCACATTACCGGCCCCGGGCACAAACCCTGCTCGTCGACACAGCGTGGACTAGTGCATTTGCATCAGCACAACGCGTGCAACGGCACTATTTACCTGGCGACCCTGGCGACGCCATATTTACCGGGCCATCACTTCGTACCGCTGCCCGATACGCTGCTTCGCCCGCAGCGCGAAATTTTTTCAACCGCCGCACCGCCCCGCGCGACGGGGCTCCGCGGCGATCCTGCCAACGAATTGAAAAATTGTCTCGAAACTCAATTGGGGCAAGTGAATCACATTGATTGCTGGGATTCGTCTTATCTTCAAATTGGCCTTGAATCGAAGGAGGATAAACATCATGGCGCTCACCGACTCGATCGAACACAAGCTGGACCGCGGTCTGTCCGAAATCCGTCGCACCGGCCGGCGCGTGGGACGCACGACGCGCTCGGCCGCCCGTGACCTGCATGCCGACGTGACCGACGATCTGCGCGGGCTGGTCGACGAACTGGAAGACCTGCTGAAAAACGATGGCGACGGCGATATCGCCGCGCTGCGCAAGCGCGTGCAATCCAGACTCGATGAAGCACGCAGCGCGCTCGACTACGCGTCGGGCAGCGCGGCCGCCCGGCTGCGCGATTCGGCCGAACGCGTGTCGCAGGCCGTGCACGACAACCCGTGGCAAACCGCCGGCGTCGTCGCGGGCCTCGCGTTCGTTGCGGGCCTGCTCCTTGCCCGCCGTTGAACGGGGCTGCCCGCACCGCTGCCCGCACCGTCCGTCCTCAATCAGACAACGAAGGAGAACCGCCATGCAGAAGTCCCTCGCCATGAAAGCCGCCGCCGCCGTCATGCTCGGCAGCCTCGCGCTCGCCGGCTGCACCACCACGCCCGACAAACCCGAAAACGCGTCGACCAGCGCGTCGAAGCGCCAGTCGATCGACGCCAGCGTCAACGCGACGCTGTCGCGCCTCTATTCGACCGTGCCGGGTTCGCGTGAACTCGTCGCGAAATCGCGCGGCGTGCTCGTGTTCCCGAACGTGCTGCAGGCCGGCTTCATCGTCGGCGGCCAGTCCGGCAACGGCTCGCTGCGCGTCGGCGGCAGCACGGTCGGCTACTACAACACGTCGTCGCTGTCGGTCGGCCTGCAGGCCGGCGCGCAGTCGAAGGCGATCGTGTTCCTGTTCATGACGCAGGATGCGCTCGACTCGTTCCGCAAGTCCGAAGGCTGGGCAGCCGGCGCCGACGCATCGGTCGCGGTCGTGAAGGTCGGCGCGAACGGCGCGGTCGACACCACCACGGCCACCGCGCCGGTCGAGGTGCTGGTCCTGACCAACGCGGGCCTGATGGGCGACCTGTCGGTGAACGGCACCAAGGTCACGAAGCTCCATATCTGACGATGCGGCGCGCGGCCTTCGCCGTGCCCGCCTCCCGGCAGCGCCGCGGCCCCGGCCGCGGCGTTTTCGCATGTGTCGCACGCAGCGGCTATGATGGCGGCACCTTTGCGGGCATACTCCGGATGCGCCGCCCGGCGGATGGCCGCCCCGCAGCGCGTTTCACCGCGAACCCGCAACGTTCGCGAACCGATCGCGGCCGGAGCAACCAAATTCAGTCAAACCAAGCATCAATCTGCGCGAATGCCACCCATGGATAGCGGACACCACGATCACCAAAAATTCTTCTATTTCCTGCTGTTCGCGGTCACCGTCGGCATGTGCGGGATTCTCGCGCCGTTCTCCGGCGCCGTGTTCTGGGGCACCATTCTCGCGATCCTGTTCCAGCCCGTGCAGCGCTGGCTCGCCGCGCGCTTCGGCAAGCGGCGCAACCTGGCCGCGCTCGTGACGATGTCGCTGATCATCCTGATCGTGATCCTGCCGCTCGTGTTCGTCGCCGCAACGCTCGTGCAGGAAATCGCGTACGTGTACCAGGAAATCAAGACCGCGCAGCCGAACTATTCGCAATACTTCCAGGACATCATCCACGCGCTGCCGTCGTCGATCCAGCACCTGCTGCAGAAATACGGGCTGACCAACATCCCCGGCATCCAGAAGAAGCTGACCGACGGCGCCGCGCAGATCAGCCAGTTCGCGGCGACCCAGGCGCTCAGCATCGGCCAGAACACGTTCCAGTTCGTCGTGAGCTTCGGCGTGATGCTGTACATGGTGTTCTTCCTGCTGCGCGACGGCGGCGAGATCGGCCGCCGCGTGCGCCGCGCGCTGCCGCTCGACGAAGAACACAAGATCCTGCTGCTGGCGAAATTCACGACGGTCGTGCGTGCGACCGTGAAAGGCAACATCGCAGTCGCGCTCGTGCAGGGCGCGCTCGGCGGCCTGATCTTCTGGATCCTCGGCATCCAGGGCGTCGTGCTGTGGGGCGCGCTGATGGCGTTCCTGTCGCTGCTGCCCGCGATCGGCGCGAGCCTCGTGTGGATACCGGCCGCGCTCTACTTCCTGGCGACCGGCGAGATCTGGAAATGCGTGATCCTCGTCGCGTTCTGCGTCGGCGTGATCGGCCTCGTCGACAACCTGCTGCGCCCGATCCTCGTCGGCAAGGACACGAAGATGCCCGACTGGGTCGTGCTGATCTCGACGCTCGGCGGGATGGCGCTGTTCGGCATCAACGGCTTCGTGATCGGGCCGCTCGTCGCCGCGCTGTTCATGGCGAGCTGGGACATCTACGCACGCGCCGAACAGGCCGAATGACGCGGCGCGCGGCCACGTGCCATGCGTCCGACGGCCGGTGATCGGCACACCTGCCGAAACCCTCGGTCACGGATGACGAATGCGGATCACGACGGGCGCCGCGGCGCCCGTCGCGTCATCCGCCGCAACGGTCATCACGCCGCCATACGGGCCCACGCGATAAGCGCGGCCCGACACCAGCGGCACGCTTCGATCGTCGTGCGCATCGCGCCACGTTGCGCGCACGCCCGCACCGGCCGCCGGCGCGAACGGCGTACCGTCGGGCCCGACCAGCGCCACATGCGCACCCGGCAAACGCCGGCCATGCGCATCGAACCGGAGCGTCGCCGCCGCCCCGCTGCCCGTGGCCTCCCATCCTTCGACAACCGCGCCTGACGGTGCGTCGAACGTCACGTCGTAGAGATCGACGAGCGCGCCGGTGAACCGCACGATGCCGTCCGTCGCAGCCTGCCCGGCCGCCATCGCATTCGACATCGCGAACGCAACGCCCAGCCCGATCGCCATCATCCGCACCGCGTCGGCGCGCCACACCGTTCGATTGCGCATCGCTGCCGATGCCGATGCCACCCGCTTCGCGTCGTTCTGCATGTTCCCTCTCCTCTGCCGCGTGACCAGAAAAAAAGGCGGCGTGACGCGTCGGTCACGCCGCCTGTCTGCTGGCAATCACTTTAGGGAGAGAGGCCGGGACAATATATGGGACAAGTCCTAAATTGAGGCCCGGTTGATCGAACTCACCGCATTCGACCACCCCTCGCGGCCACCTGCGGCCGGCATCGCAAACCGGTCACGCGTCCGGATCGACGCGCAGCACGAGCTTGCCGCGATGGTCGCCGTCGAACAGGCGATTCAGCACGTCGGGCGCATTTTCGAGGCCGTCGGCCACGGTCTCGTCGGCCTTGAGGCGGCCGTCGCGCAGCCAGCCCGCGAGCGTCTGCACGGCTTCGCGGCTCTTGCGGTAGTCGAGGATCAGGAAGCCGCGCATCGTGAGCCGCTTCGAGATCAGCACGCCGACGTCGTCGGCCGCGCGTCCGCTGTTGTAGTTCGAGATCACGCCGCACAGCGCGACGCGCCCGCCGATCACCATCCGCGACAACACCGCGCGCATCACCTCGCCGCCGACGTTCTCGAAGTTCACGTGCACGCCGTCCGGCGTCGCCGCCTTCAGTTGCTGACGGAAATCGTCGGCCTTGTAGTCGACGGCCGCATCGAAGCCGAGCGTCTCGGTCAGGTAGCGGCACTTGTCCGCCCCGCCCGCGATCCCGACCACGCGTGCGCCCTGGATCTTGCCGATCTGCCCGGCGATCGAGCCGACCGATCCGGCCGCCGCCGACACGACGAGCGTTTCGCCGGGCTGCACCGGCGCGATGTCGGTCAGCCCGTAGTACGCGGTCAGCCCGCTCATGCCGCACGCGCCGAGCAGCGTCGGCAGCGGCAGGCCCGACTGCGCGGGCAGCTTCACGATCTGCGCGGCCTGGTCGGCCGGCACGACCGCGTAATCCTGCCAGCCGACAAGCCCCTGCACGAGATCGCCTTCCGCGAAACCCGCATGGCGCGACGCGACCACACGCCCGATGCCGAGCGCGCGCATCACCTCGCCGATCGCGACGGGCGGCAGGTACTGCGGCACATCGCTCATCCACACGCGGTTGGTCGGGTCCATCGACAGGTACAGCACGCGCACGAGCACCTCGCCGTCCGCGAGCGCCGGCACCGGCGCCTCGACGAGCGAAAAATGTTCGCGGCCGACCCGCCCTTCCGGGCGCGTCTTCAACAGCAACTGGCGGTTCACGGGTGTCGACACAATGCTCTCCTCCGGTAGTTGTTATGCAGGGTGTGCGTCAGACCGCGCACATGCCGCCGTCGATCACGAGTTCGGCGGCCGTCACGAAGCGGCTCTCGTCGGACGCGAGATACACGGCCGCATGCGCGACGTCGTCCGGCTCGCCGAGCCGGCGCAGCGGAATGCCGCGCGCGAGCTTGCGCGTCGCGTCGCGTTCGCCGAGCGTCTGGAACAGCGGCTCGACGATCCCCGTGCGGATGAACGCCGGGTGAATCGAGTTGCAGCGCACGTCGAGCTCGCGGCGCGCGCAGTCGATCGCGACCGACTTCGTCAGCGACGCGACCGCCGCCTTCGACGCGTTGTACGCGGTGAAATCCGGCTCGACCTTGAACGCGGCCACCGACGAAATGTTGATGATCGAGGCGGGACGGCTCGCCCCCAGGTACGACAGCGCATGCTTGCAGCCGAGCACGATGCTTTCGACGTTGATCGCCATCACGCGCCGCCATTCGTCGAGCTCGATTTGCGCGGGCGAGCCGATCGAGCCGACGCCCGCGTTGTTGACGAGCACCGACAGCCCGCCCATCGCATCGTTCGCCTGCGCGAGCAGCGCCTGCCAGCGCGCTTCGTCGCGCACGTCCTGCGTCGCGGCGAACGCGACCGGCGTCGCGTGGCCCGCGTTGAGTTCCTGCGCGAAGGCGTCGAGCACCGCCGTTTCGGCGATGTCGGTGACGAACACGCGCGCACCCTGTTCGACCATCCGGCGCGCGATCGCGCGGCCGAGGCCGCCCGCGGCGCCCGTGATGTATGCGCACTTGCCGGCGAGGCGCGAAGAAACGGCTGTCATGTGAACGGCTCCTGTCGTGAATCGTCGTCGCGGAACGCTGCTGCGACGGGTTGTCCGTGCCTATCCCGGCCGACGCATGCCGGTTGGCGGCGCCTCGACGTGACGGGATGCCGGACGGTTTCCGCGAGTATATCGAGATGAACGTGACGCGCGCCGGGCAGCCGGCCCGGTTGAACGACAGCCAGCGTACGCGAATGCCGCCAATCGATGAAATGAATATTCGTTATGCCCGGTCATAGATTTCGTTCATGACCTTCGCGTACCTGCACCAATGCGCAAACCAGCGCGGCCGATCCCGTGGGCAGGCAGGTTCGTTGACTTGGGGGAATGACGGGCGTTGCGTTCCGAGGCGGGCAGGAAGCGATCGGGAAGAAGAATCGGGCAGCCGCCGGGCGATCGCCGGCGGCGACACAGGGCGCGGGAGCGCCGCCATGAACAATCGTCAGAATCCGTCGCCCGACGGTGCGCGCACGAACGCGCAGAGTTGCGGCGAATGCGTGTCGATCATCTGCTGGAACGGCGCACGGTGGCCGTACGCGATGCCCGACACGAGCAACAGGCAGACCGCCGCGACGCGTGGCGAGAACGCGCGCTGCCGCGCGCCGTCGTAGCCGCGCAGGAACACCAGCGCGACCAGTGCGCCGAGCATCCAGCCGACGACGACTTCCGGCATGGTGTGCGAGTGATCGAATACGCGCGCAACCGCCGTGACCGCCCCGACGGCCAGCCCGGCCACGATGCCGGGCGCCTTCCCCGGCCGGAACGCCTGCCACAGCATCGACAGCGCGACCGTCCACACGGACGTCGACAGCATCGTATGGCCGCTGATCACGCGGAAATCGAATTGCGGGATCTCGATGCCGCACCCGGCATACAGGATCTTCGTTGCGCCGACCAGGCCCATGCCGGCGGCGAGCAGCACGCCCCAACGGACGGCGAGGCGCCAGTCGGTCAGCGCGAGCCACGCCGCGCAGGTCACCGCGATCGGCAAGGTCAGCGCGGCATCGCCGATGTTGCTGATTTCACTCCACATGACGCACTTCAAAAGGGGGCTGAAAGGCCGCAGTTTACCGCACGCCCGCGACGCCTCTGTTTCAGCCTGTTTCAGGCTGTATCAGCCCGCGACACCGGTAATCAGCAGCAGGTTCGTGCCGGTGATGACGACGAACAGCGCCCACGCGGCAACCTGCATCCCGCGGCCGATCGTGTGCTCGCCCATCGTGTTGCGATCGCTGACCGACCGGATCAGCGGCCACATCGCGAACGGTAGTTGCAGGCTCAACAGCACCTGGCTCCAGACGAGCAACTGCCCGACCGACCCGTCGCCGAGCCACAGCACACCGATCAGCGCCGGCACGAGCGCGAGCCCGCGCGTGATCAGCCGGCGCTGGTAGCACGGGATCTTCGTATGCAGGAAGCCGTCCATGATCACCTGGCCGGCGATCGTGCCGGTCAGCGTCGAGCTTTGCCCCGACGCGAGCAGCGCGATGCCGAACAGCAGCGCGGCCGCGCCGCCGGCGATCGGCGTGATCAGCTTGTAGGCCTGCTCGATGTCGGTCACGTTGTGCTGGCCCGTCGCATGGAACGCCGCGCCCGCGACGACCAGGATCGCCGCATTGACGAGCATCGCGACGAACAGCGACACGCAGGTATCGATGCGCACGAGTGCGAGCGTGTCGCGGACCAGGCCGCGCGCGCCGCCGACGACATGCCGCGTCTGCACGACCGACGAATGCAGATACAGGTTGTGCGGCATGATCGTCGCACCGACGATGCCGAGCGCGAGCACGATCGCGTCCTTGCGGTCGTGGCCCGGATCGCCGGGCACGAGCCCGCCGACCACCGCGTGCCAGTCGGGCGGCGTGATCGCGACCTGCGCGACGAAGCAGAACGCCATCGTCGCGATCAGCCCGAGCACGATCGCCTCGATCTGCCGGACCCCCTTGCCCTGCAGGCCGAGCACGATCACCGTGTCGAGCGCGGTCAGCACGATCCCCCACGCGAGCGGCACGCCGAGCAGCAGCTTGAACGCGAGCGCGCAGCCGAGGACTTCCGCGATGTCGCACGCGATGATCGACACTTCGGCGGTCACCCATTGCACGATGCGGCCGAACCGGCCGTAGCGGTCGTAGCTGGCCTGCGCGAGATCCTTGCCCGCGACGAGGCCGAGCCGCGCCGCGAGCATCTGCAGGAAGATCGCCGCGAGGCTCGAGAACGCAACGACCCACAGCAGCGAATAGCCGAACTGCGAGCCGGCCTGGATATCGGTCGCCCAGTTGCCGGGATCCATGTAGCCGATCGCGACGAGCAGGCCGGGGCCGAAGAAACGCTTGAGCTTCTGCCAGCGCGGCGCGCCGGCGTCGATCGTGATGCTGCCCTTTACTTCCGACGGGCAGAAAGGGGCGGTAGCGGTAGTGGGGAGGAAGGGCATGGAAACCGGGGATCGAGATCGCGACAGGACGATTTTACGGGTATCCGCCCCGTTTTCTCCCGCGCGTCGGCGCACGCGCCGCAAACTGCCCCATCGCCATCGCAAAACGCGGATGCGGGCCCGTCGTCCGCATCGGGCGACGCGACGCCGCGGGTGAGGATCTTTTCCCGCTCGGCGACGCGAAATTCGGTCGGCGACATCAGCAGGCGCTGGCGAAACAGCTTCGCGAGCCGCTCGCCGCTGCCGAACCCCGTGCGGCGCGCGACCTTGTCGGCCGGCAGCGTCGTATGGATCAGCATGTGGCATGCGCGCTCGAGCCGCACGTGCTGGACGAACTCGGTCGGCGTCACGCCGATCTCCTTCTTGAAGCGCCGCAGGAAATTGCGCTCGCTCATCGCGGCGGCCTGCGCGGCGTTCGCGATCGAGATGCGGTTCACGCTCTGCGCGCGCAGCCGCTGCGCCGACATCCGGATCGACGGGCTCGCGCTCAGTTCGCGAAACGCCCACATCGATTGCGCATAGCGTTGCTCGAACGGCCGCAGCATGTTGCTGGCGATCTCCTGCGCGGCGCTGTCACCGAGATCGTCGCGGAACATGTCGAGCGCGGCGGCAAACACGTCGGTCTCGCCGGCCTGCAGTTCGACCGTCGTGGCGGCACGGCGCCCGGCCCTGCCGGGCCGCACGCCGATTGTCGCCGACGGCCGCTGCGCGGCCGCGAGCGCGGGCAGGTTCATCGCGTCGACGATCCAGCGCGCATGATGGCGAATGTCGGTCAGGCGCCGCTGCAATGCGTCGTCCCAGTTGACGGCCGCGCGGTCGCCGTGAAGATGAAAGAACGCGAGCGCACGGCGGCCGTGCTCGTCGCCGAACGGATCGGCCGCGATTCTCACGCCGGACGACGACTGCAACAGTCCCCCGCTTTCGGATACGTACTTCAACTGGTAATCCGCACTGAACGCATGCAGGCGATTCGCCAGATTGAAGGCCTCGCCGAGACGCGCGGCCTGGGCCAAGGAAAACCCCGTACTCAAATAGATAACGACCCACCTCTGATCTGCTGCATTCACTGGCCAAGCCCCCGACTCGTTTCGACTTCTTCTAATACCGTCGAACTGTCAGGCTTATATTTGGTTTGAATGCGTGCGACAGGACGGCTATCCCGAAATATGAAGCGACGGCATCTTAGCCGAACGGGTAGCGCCTTTGGCGCGAAATGGCCGACGTGGACAGCATGATGGCGGATTACTACAGGCTGTCACGAGCCGCGGGTATGCCGGCACGGAATCGTGCGCTCGATGCAGCCGATTGTTGCGGCCGTCATGCATCGCGGCGCGTGCGTTTTGTTGCGCCGCGCATCGGACCAAGCCGTGGTCGCATATCGGTTCGAACGGCATCGACATGCACCGAACGCCATCGATCGCCGCGCACGACAACCCGCGCATCCGTTGCCTGCGCATCCTTTAGAATCGATCCATCCTTCACCACGCCGTCCGCGCTCCGTGCCCGCCGATCACCGCCTCGACCTGAACCTGTTTCGCGTGCTCGACGCCGTCTACGTGCACGGCGGCATCGGCGCGGCCGCCCGCGCGCTGCATCTCACGCAGCCGGCCGTCACGCATGCGCTCAACCGGCTGCGCGCGCATTTCGACGATCCGCTGTTCGTGCGCCAGGGCAACCGCGTCGTGCCGACCGAACGCACGCGTTCGATCATCGCGGACGTGCAGTTGCACCTGAAGGGCCTGCAAGGCACCGCGCGCGACCCGTCGGCATTCGATCCCGCAACGCTCGATTTGAGCATCGCGGTGGGCATTCGCGACGTGCTCGAATCGATCGCGCTGCCAAGGATCGTCGCCGCGTTCGCCGACGAAGCGCCGGGCCTGCGGCTCGTGAGCCGCCGCATCGCGGTGCCCGACATCGAGCGCGAGCTCGCATCGGGCAATCTCGATCTTGTCGTCGATCGTCGCGTGCCGACGGGCCCGCGCATCGCCACCGAACACCTGCTCGACGATTCGCTCGTCATCGCGCTGCGCCGCGATCATCCGCTGGCGCGCGACCCGCTGCGGCGCGGCGACTATTTCGCGGCGCAGCATATCGCGGTGTCGTCGTTCGGCGAACCGCAATCGCTCGACGTGCTGCTCGGCAACGACGGACGCATCCGCGATATCCGGCTCACCTGCCAGCACTATTTCGCCGCGTGCCAGATCGCCGCGACCGGCGACCTGCTGGTCACGCTGCCGCACACCTATGCGCTGCGGATGGCCGCGATGCTGCCGATCGTCGTGCGGCCGCTGCCGTTGCGGCTCAAGCCGTTCCCGCTCCTCGCGTACTGGCACGAATCGCGCGACGCCGATCGCGCGCACCAGTGGGTGCGCGAACGCATCGCCGCGCTCGTGCGCAGCAGCGCCGGCGTCGCCGACGCGTAGCCGCGCGGCGCACGCCGGTGCGATCGGGACGGTATGCTGACGGCTTCACGCCGCCACGCGGCGCACGCTTCCTTCTTCCCGCTTACCGGAGACTTGCCATGTCGCTCATCCATGCCGCCGCCGTCCTCGACGCCGAGGCGCCCGACTACGTCGTCCAGCTGCAGGCCGGCACGCACGCGCTGACCGGCGACGAAGCGCCACGCGAAGGCGGCCAGGATCGCGGGCCGGCGCCGTACGAGTTCGTGCTTGCCGGTCTCGCACAATGCACGGCCGCGACGCTGCGTATGTACATGCAGCGCAAGTCGTGGCCGGCCGCGCGCATCGACGTGCGCACCGAGCTGCATGCGGATCGCGAAGGCGCGCAATACGTGCGCCGCGTCGTGACGCTCGACGGCCCGCTCGACGACGCGCAACGCCAGCGCCTCGCGGAGATCTGCGAGAAGACGCCGGTGACGCAGTTCATCAAGCGCGGCACGCGAATCGAAACGACGTTGAAATGACGAGAGCGGCGAGCGCGCATAAAATCGCCGCCTGAAAAGCAGAACGGGCGGGCCGCGCATGATGCGCGGCCCGCCCGTCCATCGAACCAGCCCGGCGCTTACAGTCCGAGCGCGGACAGGTCCAGCTTGCCGTCCTTCATCGGCGGGCACCAGAAATACGCGCCCGTCAGCGGCCGCGTGAAGCGGAACAGGCCGTCGACGATCCCGTCGTCCGCGCCGCTCATCCGGCGCATCTGCACGTCGAACGCGCGGAACGAGCAGCCGAACGCGACGAAATAGAGGCCCGCGCGGCGCGCGTCCGACCACGGCGACGAACGGCGCAGCATGAACGCCTCGGGCTCGAAGCTTTCCTGCGCGGTGCGCTTCACGTGCGCGAACTCGGGCGCATCGTCGAGCTCTTCGTTGTCCGAGCGGCGGCGCCCGATGATGTTGTCCATGTCGCCCGACGGAATGCGCTCCATCTGGTCGAAGTCGTGCAGCCATTGCTGGACCGCGACGAAGCTCGAACCGTCGAGCCCCGCGCCCTGCCCCGTCACGATCGCCGCGTCGACCGCGTCGCCGCCGGTCGGGTTCTCGGTGCCGTCCTCGTAGCCGGACAGGTCGCGATCGTTCGAATAGCGGAAGCCGTCGACGGCGTCCTGCAGCGCGAACGCCGGCGCCAGCGCGCGCTCGATCGCGCGCGCGCGCAGCACGATCTCGCCGCGGTCGTCGGCGCGCAGCCAGACCCACACGTCGGCCGGCGTCGCCGGCAGCGTGCGGTCCTTCACCGCGAACGCCGGGTAATCGGTCAGGCCCGGAACCGGGTGCCCGAGGTGCGCCGCCAGTGCATGTCCGAAACCGACGACCGTGTCGCGCCCGTCGACGATCTCGCGCAGCGCGGCCAGCGCCGCCGCTACATTGCCGTCATTCGAAATCGTGAAAGTGAGGTATCGGGCCGCCGTGTCGATCGGAGCCAGAATGCCTTGCTGAACGTCGCTCATCGTTTCCTCAGGAATGGTTCGGGGTGAATCTGTGAGGGCCGCGCCGGGACGCGCGCGCCGTCGCGTGCCGCGGACGCCGAAGTGTAATCGACGCGCTCGCCGGCCCACGCGCCGCCGCTTTGCGGAACGCCCGCGAAAGAAGGGCCGAAACCCTGAATACTAACCGTATCGACGCTGCAACGCCGCATTCGTCAGACGTTGCAGCGCGCCGGACACTGCTGATAGAATCTTTACACGTCTTTTCGGCGTCCTTTCAACCGTTCACTTCAGGGGAGGTGCAGATGTTCCGAATGCCAGCCACCTTCCCGAACGTGGTCCCACGGCGCTGCTGATCCAGCCCGCCGTCCGCGCAGGCTCCCGAGTTTTCCGCTAACCCGTCAGCCGCGCTTTTCCCGACAGCCCGTGTCGTTCCGCCCGCGTTTTCCGCGCGGCGCCGGCTGTTGCGTTTTCGTCGTTCTCCGAACCGGAAAGTCCCGTCGCGCGATGCGCCGGGCAACGATACATGACCCAAAAAACCTCCCGTCCGGGCGGCCACGCATTCCAGGCCGTCTTCGGCTTCACCTTCCGCTACTGGCGCAAGCAGCCGGCCCGCATCGCCACGGTCGCAGCCTTCGCGCTGCTCGCCGCGCTCGCCGACGTGCTCACGCCGCTGTTCGCCGGCCGCCTCGTCGATGCGCTGTCGACCGGCCTGACCGACCGCGCCGCCGCGTGGCATTCGGCCATCGTCGCATTCGGCACGCTCGCCGCGCTCGGCATCGGCGCGACGGTGCTGCGGCAAGGCGTCTACCTGAACATCATCACGCTCACGCTGAAGATGATGAGCGAGATCGCCGCCGCGTCGTTCCATCGCGTGCAGCGCTTCTCGACCGACTGGCACGCGAACAGCTTCGCGGGCTCGACCGTGCGCAAGATCACGCGCGGGATCTGGGCGCTCGACCTGCTGAACGACACCGTGCTGATCGCGCTGCTGCCGTCGGTCACGATGCTGGTCGGCGCAACCGCGCTGCTCGGCTCGCACTGGCCCGTGATGGGGCTCGTCGTCGGCGCGGGCTCGCTGCTGTACATCGCGGTGACGGTCGCCGTATCGCTCGGCATCGTCGCGCCGGCCGCACGGCTCGGCAACCTGTGGGATACGCGCATGGGCGGCGCGCTCGCCGATGCCGTGAGCTGCAACGCGGTCGTCAAGGCGTTCGGCGCGGAAACGCGCGAGGAAGCGCGGCTCGCGCGCGTGATCGGCAAGTGGCGGCAGCGCACGCGTCGCACGTGGGTGCGCGGCACGTTCAACGGCGGGCTGCAGGGCGCGATGCTCGTCGCGATGCAAGCCGCGATGATCGGCGTCGCGCTGCGGCTGTGGGCGAACGACGAGGCAAGCGTCGGCGACATCGCGTTCGCGCTGACGATGTTCTTCATGCTGCAGGGTTACCTGCGCGACGTCGGCATGCACATCCGCAACCTGCAGCGCTCGGTGAACGACATGGAAGAACTCGTCGCGCTCGAACGCCAGCCGCTCGGCATCGACGACCATCCCGACGCGCCGGCCATCCGGATCGGGCAAGGCGAGATCCGCTTCGAGCACGTGACGTTCCGCTACGGCAACCATCCGGTGCCGCTGTACGACGACTTCTCGATGCGTATCGCGCCCGGCGAGCGTGTGGGCCTGGTCGGCCACTCGGGGTCGGGCAAGACGACGTTCATCAAGCTGATCCAGCGCCTGTACGACGTGTCGGGTGGCCGCATCACGATCGACGGCCAGGACATCGCACGCGTGCAGCAGGAGTCGCTGCGCAGCCAGATCGCGATCGTCCAGCAGGAGCCCGTGCTGTTCCACCGCACGCTCGCGGAAAACATCGCGTATGCGCGCCCCGACGCGAGCCGCGCGGACATCGAGCGCGCCGCGCGTCTCGCCAGCGCGCACGACTTCATCGTCGCGCTGCCGGACGGCTATGACACGCTCGTCGGCGAACGCGGGATCAAGCTGTCGGGCGGCGAGCGCCAGCGTGTCGCAATTGCGCGCGCGTTCCTCGCCGATGCGCCGATCCTGATCCTCGACGAAGCGACGTCGAGCCTCGACAGCGAAAGCGAGCTGCTGATCCAGCAGGCGATGGAGCGGCTGATGGTCGGCCGCACGACGCTCGTGGTCGCGCACCGGCTGTCGACCGTGCGCGCGCTCGATCGGCTGCTCGTGCTCGATCGCGGCAAGGTGATCGAGGAAGGCAGCCACGACGCACTGATCCGCATCGACGGCGGCATCTACCGCCGGCTGTTCGAGCGGCAGGCGCTGGAGCTCGCGAAGGGGCTCGCCGATTCGCCGCGGCGCACCGCGGACGATGACGCCGGGCCGCTCGGCGAGCCGGCCGAGGCATGACGCCAACGCGTTGCGATGCGGCCCCGCGGTGCGGTCACGACCGCCGGGCCGCATCGACAATCGGGTTCGGATCGTGGCCGTGCCGGGTGCACGGCCTTTTTTTGCTTCCGTGCATCGCGCCGGCCACCCTGAAGTCGCGCGCCGCGGCGTCGCCTCTGCCGGGATCACTTATCATGTCGGCCAGGAAATTAGCGACGAGGGATCGACCATGTTTACAGGAATTGTCCAGGGTGTTGGCGTCATCAAGACCATCAAGGATCACGGGGAGCTGAGAACCTTCAGCGTCGAATTCCCCGAGCGCTTTACCGACGACATCGAGATCGGCGCCAGCGTCTCGGTCGACGGCGTATGTCTGACGGTGACGACCATCCATTCGCCGGAGCTGATCGACTTCGACGTGATGTTGCCGAGCCTGAAGATCACCACGCTGGCCGACCTGGCGACAGGCGCGCGGATCAACGTGGAGCGGGCCGCGAAGGACGGCGCGGAAATCGGCGGGCATCCGCTGTCCGGCCATGTCGACTTCCCGGGGACCATCCTGCACATCGCGTCGTCCGAACACAACCGGATGATTCGCATCGGCGTGCCTGCCGATTTCAAACGATATGTGTTCGCGAAGGGCTATATCGCGATCAACGGCTGCAGCCTCACCGTTTCGGACGTCAATCGCGACGAAGGCTGGTTTGAAATCTGGCTGATTCCGGAAACGCGACGCGCAACCACCTTCGATGCAAAGGGCGTCAACGACAAGGTCAACATCGAGATCGAGCGCAGCACCCAGGTCGTCGTGGATACGATCCGGGAAGCGGTCAAGGAAACGCTCGGCGAATTGACCGGCGTCGTCACGACGTTGCTGGCGGAAAAGGGCATCGATATCGAGGAACTGCTGGCCCGCAACGTCGCGCGACTGCCGAAGAAGTAACGGATGCCGGCATGCCAGGTGATCCGCTGGATCACCGAGTATCGGCTCCCGTCGGAAAACACCTCGACCCACGGTTCCGATTCCTCAAGCGTCCAGAGTACGAGATCGAGGCCGATCAGTTCGTCCCCGTCGTCGTCGGGCCAGCGCATGCCATCCGCCCGCGCCCGCCTCAATCCGCTTCAGCCTGCGCGCCCTTCCCCACCGCCACGCGCTGCGCGCGATAAATCCCCGCGTGCCCCGAAAACAGATACGCGACGACACACGCGACGATCGCATACACGCCGATATCCGCGCCGAACAGTTCGATCGCCATGATCGTCGATGCGATCGGCGTGTTGGCCGCGCCCGCGAATACCGCGACGAAGCCGAGCCCCGCGAGAACCGGCACCGGTAGCGCCAGCACCTGGCCGAGCGCGTTGCCAAGCGTCGCGCCAATGTAGAACAGCGGCGTCACTTCGCCGCCCTTGAACCCCGACGCGAGCGTGACGACGGTGAACGCGAACTTGCCCGCGAAATCGTAGAGCGGCAGCGGGCCGTGAAACGCAGCCTCGATCGTCGGGATGCCGAGGCCGAGATACTGCGGCACGTTCAGCACGGTGGCTGCCACGGCGACCAGCACGCCGCCGAGCATCGGCTGCAGCGGCGCATAGCGGACGACCCGGCGGAACCACGCGGTCAGCGCATGCGTCGCATACGCGAACAGTCGCCCGACGACGCCGAACGCGATGCCCGCGACGACCGTCACGGCCAGCCCCGTCGCCGACACGGCCGGCACGAACGGAATCGCATAGGCCGTGTGATGCACGCCCCACGCGCGGCACACGACGTCCGCGACGATCGCCGACGCGACGCAGGTCAGCAGCGCGTCGTAGCGCACGCGCCCGATCGCGAGCACCTCGAGCCCGAACACGGCGCCCGCGAGCGGCGTGCCGAACACCGACGCGAACCCGGCCGCGATGCCGCCCATCAGCAGCACGCGCCGATACTCGCGATCGAGGCGGAACACCTGCGTGACGCGATCGGCGAGCGCGCCGCCCATCTGGACGGCCGTCCCCTCGCGGCCGGCCGAGCCGCCGAACAGGTGCGTGACGACAGTCGCGACGAGCACGAGCGGCGCCATCCGCTTCGGCACGAGCGCCTTCGGGTCGTGAATCTCGTCGATCAGCAGGTTGTTGCCGCGCGCGACCGGCTGGCCGAAACGATGGTAGATCCACCCGGTCGCGAAACCGGCGGCCGGCAGCCCCCACAGCAGCCACGGATGCGCCACGCGCGTGCCGGTCGCCCAGTCGAGTGCGATCAGGAACAGCGCGGAAGCCGTGCCGGCCAGCGCGCCGAGCAGGGCCGAGAGCGCGAGCCAGCGGCATACGTAGCGCACGGTCGCGAGAAGATCGGCAGAAGTCGTGAAAAACATGATTTCCAGATTCGACGGAACATCAAAACCTGGGCGGCAGAATACCGCATGGACGGCCTGCGACCTCCTGACAACCCAGGAACACGCAGGCATCATCAGCCGGGCAAACCGGCGGTTGAGGGCCGCGCCGCGCGCAACGCGCCGGGAACGACCGCAGGGAGGCATGCCATCTCCGCAGGCCGCAATTGTACGCGACGCCGCGCATCGCACACCATGCGGACGCCGGCGCGCCGTCAGTCCCGCAGCGGGCGCGTGATGCGCGAGATCAGCTGGGGCGCAATCCGCTCGAGCGGCAGGATCGCCGACGCCGCGCCGATCGCCGCGGCCGCCTTCGGCATCCCGTAGACGGCGCTGGTCGCCTCGTCCTGCGCGATCGTGTAGCAGCCCTTCGCGCGCATCGCCTGCAGGCCGAGCGCGCCATCGCGCCCCATTCCCGTCAGCAGCACGCCGAACGCGTCGCCCTGCCAGCCGTCGGCGACGCTGTTGAAGAACACGTCGATCGATGGCCGGTACGGCGTCTCGACCGGATGCCGCGTATAGCCGAGCACGCCGCGCGGCGACAGGGCCAGGTGATCGTTGGTCGCCGCGAGCAGCACCTCGCCTGCCTGCGGCACGCTGCCCTGCCGCGCGACGCGCACTGGCAGCCGCGTGTAGCCGTCGAGCCATTCCGCCATCCCGACCGCGAACGCCTGGTCGACATGCTGGACGATCACGATCGCGGCCGGAAAATCGGCCGGCAGCGCGCGCAGCAGCGCGGTGAGCGCGGTCGGCCCGCCCGCCGACGCACCGATCGCGACGAGCGTCGGCTGGCCGCGATCGGGCGCCGGCCCCGGCGGCACGAGCGTCACGGTGCGGCTCTCGAGCAGCCGGCCGATCTGGTCGATCTTCGCGAGCAGTTGCTGCGGCGAATGATCCGTCGGCAGCCCGAGCGCGAGCGTCGGCGTGTCGACCGCGTCGAGCGCGCCGGCGCCCATCGCCTCGTAGACCGACGACGTGTTCGCGCTGACGCTGACCGTCACGATCAGGATCGCGCACGGCGCACGCGCCATGATCTGCCGCGTCGCCGCCACGCCGTCGACCTTCGGCATCACGAGATCCATCAGCACGAGGTCGGGCGGATGGGCGATGCAGAAATCCACCGCCTCGTCGCCGTCGGTCGCGACCCACAGCACGCGGTGGTCGGTGCGCAGCGCGATCACGCGGCGCAGCGCCTCGACGGCCAGCGGCAGGTCGTTGACGATGCCGATGTTCATCCGTGCGCGCCCCCGATCAGGTCGTGCACGGCATCGAGCAACGCCTCGTCGTGGAAGCTGCTCTTCGCGAGGTAGTAGTCGGCGCCGGCATCGAGCCCGCGGCGGCGATCCTCGTCGCGATCCTTGTACGACACGATCATCACCGGCAAGCGCTTGAGCATCGGATCGTTCTTGATCAGCGTGACGAGTTCGATGCCGTCCATGCGCGGCATGTCGACGTCGGTGACGACGAGGTCGAACGCGTCGCTGCGCACTGCGTTCCAGCCTTCCATCCCGTCGACCGCGACCGTCACGTCGTAGCCGCGCTTTTCCAGCAGCTTGCGTTCGAGCTCGCGCACCGTCAGCGAATCGTCGACGACGAGCACGCGGCGGCGCCGGTCGGCGAGCGCGAGCTGCGGGTCGCGCGTGAGTCGCGCGAGCTGCCCGCCGCGCACGAGCTTGTCGACCGAGCGGATCAGGTCCTCGACGTCGACGATCAGCACGGGATCGCCGTTCTCGAGCAGCGCGCCGGCTGCGATGTTCTGGATCTTGTTCAGGCGGCTGTCGAGCGGCTGCACGACGAGCATCCGCTCGCCGAGGAAGCGGTCGACCGCGACGCCATACAGCTCGGGCTCGGCGCCGACGACCACGACCGCGGTGCTCGCGCGCGCGACGTCGGGCTCGCCCGCATCGAGCAACTGGTGCGCGGCGACGAGGCCCGCGCGCCGTCCGTCGAACGGAAAATGCGGCTGCCCTTCGAGCACGTCGATATCGTCGTGCGCGAGCTCGAGCGTGCGGCGCACATGCGCGAGCGGGAACGCATACGCCTCGCCGCCGACCTCGACGAGCAGGCTGCGGATCACCGACAGCGTGAGCGGCAACTGCAGCACGAAGCGCATGCCGGCGCCCGGCTCGTTGAAGATCCGCACCGCGCCGCGCACGCCGCGCACCATCTCCTGCACCGCGTCGAGGCCGACGCCGCGACCCGACACGTCGGTCACCGCCTCGCGCATCGAGAAGCCCGGCAGCAGCAGGAATTCGAGCAGCTCGGGATCGGACAGCCGCGCGGCCGTCTCGTCGTCGGTCAGGCGCTGGCGCACGACGGCCGCGCGCAGCGCGTCCATGTCGACGCCCGGCCCGTCGTCGATCACGCTGACGAGCAGCGAGCCGGCGCTGTGGCGCGCCTCCAGCGTCACGCTCGCCTCGGCATGCTTGCCGCGCGCGCGCCGCGCGTCGGGCGATTCGACGCCGTGGTCGAGCGCGTTGCGCAGCAGGTGGCCGAGCGGCGCGTCGAGCAGGTCGAGGATGTCGCGGTCGACCTGCGTGCCCTCGCCGACGATCGAGAAGCGCACCTGCTTGCCGAGCGAGCGCGCGAGATCGCGGACGATGCGCGGATACGCGCGCGTCGCGTCGCCGAACGGCCGCATCCGGCATTGCAGCGCCTCGTCGTATAACTGCTCCGCGATATGCGTGCTGCGCCGCTCGAAGCGGTCGAACTCGTCCATGCGCTCGGCAAGCGAACGCTGCAGGTCGTTGAGCATGTGCCGCACTTCGTTCATCGACGCGAGCATGCCCGCGTCGAGATCGTCGGCGAATTGTTCGTACATCAAATCGAGCGAACGGGCCGCGTCGCGCTGTGCGCGCTTCACGCGCAGCATCGATTCGGCGAACGGCTTGAGCCAGCGCGATTCGACGAGCGATTCGCCGGACAGGCTCAGCAGGCGGTTCAGCGTATCGGCGCGCACGCGGCGCATCGCGCCGGCGCCGGCCACGCGGCCGGCCTGGGCCGGATCGGGCACCGTGCCCGACACGGCGAGCGGCGGCACCGTGGCGCTGGCCCCGACGGGCTCGTTCGCGGCGCCGTCGCGCTCGCGATAAGGCACGACCGGCGGCGGCACGACGGCCGGCGCCTGCATCGTCCGCGCACCGTCGGCGCCCGTCAGCGCCGCCGCGAACACGTCGATCTCGGTCGGCGTCACGGGCGGCCCCTGCGGATCGCCGACGCGCACCAGCAGATCGACGCCGGCGAGCAGCACGTCGACGTGCGTGGCCGTCAGCGCGATCGTGCCGGCCTGCGCGGCGACGAAGCATTCTTCCATCCGCCCCGCGATGTCGACGCCGAGCGGCACGCCGACGATGCGCGCGGCGCCCTTCAGCGAATGCGCGGCGCGCATGCACGCTTCGAGCGCGACGGAATCGGGCTCGCCCGATTCGAGCGCGAGCAGCCGCTCGGACAGCGCCTGAGTCTGCGTGCGCGTCTCCTCGCGATACAGCTCGAGCAGCGACAGGTGGCTCAGATCGTCATCGCCGCTCATCGCATGCTCCGTGTCACGGCGTCGAACAGGCGATCGTCGTCGAGCAGGCCCACCGACTTGCCGCGCCACGACAGCACGCCGCGTGACAGGCCGGCGCTCGCGCGCCCGACCGTCGCCGGCACGGGCACCCAGTCGGAAGCACCGAAGCGCAGCACGCCTTCGACTTCGTCGACCGGAAACACGACCGGGTCGCCCTGATGCGCGGCGACCAGCAGCCGCGTGAAACGGCCGTCGCCGCCACCGTTGCCGCCCTTGCCTGCATCGAGGCCGAGCAGCGCGCCGATCGAGATCGCGATGCGCAGCGTGCCGCGGATGTTGACCACGCCGCGCACGGCCGAATTGCGGCGATGCGGCAGCGAATGGATCGGGCGCGTGCCGGCGATCTCGCGCAGCACGCCGATCGGCAGCGCGAGCCATTCGTCGGCCACGCGGAACGCCAGCGCCGCCTGGTGCGTATCGCCGTCGTCGTCGCGCCCGTGCGTCGCGCCGAACGCGCTGATCCGGCGCGTGGCGTCGGCCATCTCGGCGTCGCCGAGCGGACGCTCGAGCAGCTTCGCCGCGTGAGACGCGTAGACCGGGCAGTTCAGGCAGCGCAGGCAGTCGGCCAGCCGCTCGCACGAGCGGTCGCCGTGCGTGCCGATCCGGTTCCAGCAATCGTCGACGTCGATCGTCGTGTCGTCAGTGGCAGCGGCGTCGCGGTTCATTCGTTCCTCTGGTCATCGCGGTGTCGGTCCCCAACCCGTATTCGTTTCAGCCCGCCGAGCGCCGTGCGCGCTCCAGCAGCCATTGCGCGCCCGCGCGATCGCCGCCGACGTCGAGCAGCGTCGCGAGGTGCGTCAGCGCCTCATGGTGCGTGGGCCGCAGGTACAGCGCCTTCCGGTAGAAGTCGCCCGCTTCTGCGGCGCGCCCGCGCGCATCCGCGATCAGTCCGTTCAGGTAGAACGCATCGGCATGCGGGCCGACGCGCGCCGAGAACTGCGCGAGCACGTGCTCGGCCTCGTCGAACGCACCCGCGTTCGCGAGCGCCTGCGCATCCTCGAGCGTCGGCGCGATGCCTTCGGCGACCGGCGCGGCCGCATCGGCCGTCGCCACCGACCGGTCGGCCCGTGCGTGGAACGCGGCCGGGTGCACGGCGGGCGGCGTCGCCGCGAACGGTTGCAGCCCGTCACCGGGCCAGGCCGGCGCCGCGACGGCCAGCACCGGGCGCGTCGCCGCGAGCGGCGCGACCGTGATGCGCTCGGTGCGCCGGTACGGCGCTGCAGCTGACAGCGACGCAGCCGGCCAAGCCGCGCTTGCGTCGGCCACCGCGCCGGCAGGCTCGCGATGAAACGCGAACGCCAGCGGCACGCGCGCCGAGCGCATCCCGTGCCGCATCGCGACGCCCGTTTCGGCCGGCCCGACGAACAGCATGCCGTCGTCGGCGAGACGCTCGTCGAGCGAGCGGATCACGCGATCCTGCACGTCGCGGTCGAAGTAGATCAGCACGTTGCGGCAGAACACGAAATCGTAGCGAATGCCCGGATCCGCGATCGGTTCGACGAGGTTCGCGTGCCGGAACTGCACGCGCGCACGCACGCGCTCGTCGAGCAGCCAGCCGTCGCTGGCCGGCGTGAAGTGCCGCACGCGAAACTCCGTCGCGGTGCCGCGGAACGCGTTGCGCCCGTAACAGCCCAGCCGGGCCAACTCGATTGCGCGCGCGCTGAGATCGATCGCGTCGATCGTGAAGCTGGCCGGTTCGAGCCCCGCGTCGAGCAGCGCCATCGCCGCCGAATACGGCTCCTCGCCCGTCGAACACGGCGCGCTCAGCACGCGGATCACGCGGCCGGGCATCGCGGCGACCCGTTCGGCCGCGAGCCGCGCGAGCGTCGCGAATGCCTCGCGATCGCGGAAGAACCACGTCTCGGGCACGACGAACAGCTCGATCAGCGCGCGCCGCTCGTCGGCCGACGCATTGAGCTGCTGCCAGTACGCGTCGAGCGCTTCCTGCGTCACGGGCGGCCGCGCTGCCGACGGCAGGCGCTCGCCGTCCGCCTGCAGCGCATGCACGCGCTCCGTCAGCGCACGGGTCATAAAATCGTTGCCGAGCGAATCGGGGTCGATGCCGGTCTCGCGCAGCAGCCAGCCGCGAAATCGTGCTTCGGATTCTTTCATGCGGACTCCCCCCCGTGGCCCGGCTGGCCGTCGAACAGATACAGGCGCGCAACGTCGTCGATCAGGTCGGACACCGACACCTGCTGCACCACGCCGTCGGGCGTGTTCGCGACGAGCCCGAGCCAGCGCGTGCGCGCGGTCGAGATGCCGCTCGCGCGGAACGCCGCGCGGTCGATCCGCATCGTCTGCGTCGCGCGCTCGACGATCAGGCCGATCACGCGCTCGACGTCGGCCTGGCCCGTGCGGTAGCGGACCATCACGAGCCGCGTCGAGCGCAGCGCCTGCGCGCGCCGCCCGAGCGCCATCATCGGTACGTCGATCACCGGCACCGGCTGGCCGCCGCGCATCAGCAGCCCGGCAATCCATTCGGGTGCGCCCGGCACCGCCTTCGTGATCGCGAGCGGCAGCACTTCTTCGATGCCGGCCGCATCGAGCGCATAGCGCTCGCCGTCGAGCTCGAACATCAGGAACAGCGCGTGTGCGCCGTTCTGCGTGTCGGCGCGCGTCACGCGTCGACCTTGAAGCGCGACACGCTGGTGCGCAACTGATTCGCGACGAGCGTCAGGTCGTCGATCGCCTGCGACGACTGGCGCAGCGACTCGGCCGTCTGCTGCGCGGCTTCCGACAGCTGCGACAGCGCCTGCGTGATCTGCTCGGCGCCGTTCGCCTGCGTCTGCATCCCCTCGTTGACCATCTGGAATCGCGGCGACAGCGTCTGCACCTCGGAGATGATCTGCGACAGTTGCCCGCCGACCTGCTGCACGTCGAGCATCCCGCGGCGCACTTCCTCGGAGAACTTGTCCATCCCCATCACGCCCGCCGACACGGCCGACTGGATTTCCTTCACCGTCTGCTCGATGTCGTAGGTCGCCACGGCCGTCTGGTCGGCGAGGCGGCGGATCTCGGTCGCGACGACCGCGAAGCCGCGGCCGTACTCGCCGGCCTTCTCAGCCTCGATCGCCGCATTCAGCGACAGCAGGTTGGTCTGGTCGGCCACCTTGGTGATGGTCGCGACCACCTGGTTGATGTTCAGCGCCTTCTCGTTGAGGATCGCGAGCTTCGCGTTCACCGAGCCGGCCGCGTCCATCACGCTGCGCATCGTCTCGCCCATCCGCGTGATGCCGCCCTGGCTCACGCCCGCGAGCGTCGCCGACTGCTCGGCCACGCCGGCCACCTCGTTCATCGTGCGCAGCAGGTCGCGCGACGTCGCGAAGATCTCGCGCGAGGTCGCGCCGATCTCGGTCGTCGTCGCCGCGGTTTCGTTCGCGGTCGCCTGCTGCTCGCGCGACGTCGCCGCGATCTCGGCGACCGACGTCGTCACCTGCAGCGACGACTGCTGCGCGCGCGCGACGAGTTCGGTCAGCTCGTCGGCCATCCGGTTGAAGCCCGTCTCGAGCGTGCCGAATTCGTCGCGGCGGCGCAGGTCGAGGCGGCGCGTCAGGTTGCCGGTACGCATCACGTCGTGCACCTCGACGAGCCGCGCCATCGGTTTGGTGACCGAACGGTACAGCCCGAAGCCGAGCCCGAGCGCGGACAGCAGCACGAACGCCAGCGCGGTCGCGAGCACGACCTCGGTGTCCTGCACGGATTCGCGGATCAGCTTCGCGGACTGCTCGGCGAACTTGCGGTTCTCCTGCACCAGCGTGTTCGCGTTGCGTACGACCTCGGTCCACGCCGGCAGCGTTTTCGCGTACGCGGCGACGGCCTCTTCACGCGACACGCGGTTCTTCTGCACGGCTTCGTTCAACAGCGGCACGTAGCGATCGTAGGCGCCGCGGAACGCCGCGAAGCGCTGCCGGTCGTCGTCGCGAAACGTCGTGCTCTGGTAGTCGACCGACAGCGACTCGATGTCCTTCAGCACGTCGGAGATCTTCGCGAGATCGCGTTGCTCGGATTCGGGCTCGGTGTCGACGAAGGTCGCCTGCTGCAGCAGCGTGAACGATTCGTTGACCGACCCGCGCAGCGACGACGCGATGTAGACGCCGGGCAGCGAGTCGCGCTCGATGCTGACGGCTTCGCTGTTGATCGCGCGCAGTCGCTCGTACGACACGCCGGCTGTCACCAGCATCAGTACGAACAGCACGCCGAAGCTGAGCAGGATGCGATTGCCGAGCGTCAGCCGGGCAGCGCCGATCGTTGGATGCAGGCTTTCATTGGTCGCGCGGGGCGTCACGGTGGCCATGTTCGTTATGGGCTTTCTAAAATCAGCGTTGAAAAAATCCGCGCTCGCCTGCGCGCCGGACGGCGCGCCACGAGCGCATCGGGGTCGGATGCGGACGGCGCGGCGCCGGCAGGCCGCGCCGCGAAATCACCGCTCCGCTTGCGCCTGCAGCCGAAGCGCGACCATGAAGCCGCGCGTCGTATTGCGCATCAGGATCTGGCCGCGATGCCGCGCCGCCGTCGCGCGAACGAACGCGAGCCCGAGGCCGAAGCCGCTGCGCGCCGCGCCGTGCGCGGATTCGAGCTGCACGAACGACTCGGTCGCGGCCGTGCGCTGCGCCGGCGCGATGCCGGCGCCGGTATCCTCGACGCCGATCAGCCATGCGCCGTCGTCGCCGCTCAGCGTGCAGTGCACGTCCGTGCCGGCCGGGCCGTACTTCAGCCCGTTGTCGATCAGGTTCGCGACCGCGCGCGTGAGCATCATGCGGTCGCCCATCGTCACGCACTCGGTATCGGGCACGTGCGCGACGACCCGGCTGCCGAGCCCGGCCGCCTTCTCCCAAAGCTGGTCGACGGCGTCGAGCACGATCTCGTTGAGACTCACGACCTCGTGCGCGCGGCGCTCGGACTGCGCGCGGGTCAGGTGGATGAAGCCGTCGGCGAGCGCGAGCGCGCGCCGCGCATGGCCGGCAATGCGTTCCATGATCGCCGGCAAGTCGCCATGTTCGGTCCGGTAGACATCGAGCAGCGCGAGGATCGACGTCTGCGGCGAACGCATGTCGTGCGACAGGAAATCGAGCGCCTCGTCGCGCTGCCGCGACATGAGATACGAATTCGAGTGATAGCGGATGCGCGCGGTCAGCTCCATCGCGTCGGGGAGCTTCACGAGATAGTCGTTCGCACCGGCGATGAAGGCCTCGCGCTTGACGATCGGCTCCTCCTTCGCGGACAGCACGATGATCGGCACGCGTGCGGTGCCGGCGTCCGCGCGCCAAGCGCGGACGAGATCGAGGCCGTCGATCTCCGGCATCACGAGATCCTGCAGGATGACCGTCGGCTTCACGTCGCGCGCGGCCGCCATCGCCCGGTGCGCATCGGTGCACACGTGCAGGTCGATGTCGTGCTCGCTGCGCAGCGCGCGGCGGATCACCTCGCCGACGAACGGTTGATCGTCGACGAGAAGGACCGATAACCCCGATTCAAGACAATCCAAGGCATTATCACCGCTCGATTCTTTCATAAATACAGTTTCAAACGCCGAATCTCCAATCGATTCTTTCATAGGAGTTGTTTATCCGACTTGGACGCTATCTTAATTTGGCGGTTGAAAACCCCGCCTGATTCTGCCGATTTGGCCTGTCGGCACTGCCATGCAGGGCTTCGGACGCCGATTTTCCCCCGTCGACGGCCGCATTACCTCCGCATTCTTTCTCTCAATAAACATAACCGGCTGATTCTAAATGAAATTAGAACACAGCATCTATCTCCTTCCGGTTTAGTTTTGCCAAATATGCAGAAAGAGCCGGAATCAGATAAATCAGATCATTTCCGGATTCGAAGGACGATAACGTTTGCTCGACCGGCGCCATCAGGTTTGCATGCGCTGCAAGGCTGGCGGCCTGTCGCATTGGGGGCAGGATGGAAATGCGCCGGATCGACGGGCGGGACGAAGAGAAAAAGCGCGCCGGGCAAGGATCGAATCGCGCGCGCATCGGGCCGGCAGGTAGCCGGCCCGCGTGATGAAGGCGCGTGGCCGCTTACCCGCGCGCGTGCTGCGCGGACACTTCCTGCAGGTCGAGGTCGCGTTCGAGCATGTGCAGCATCTCGTCGTGGATGCGGTTCGAACGGTGCAGGCGCAACAATTCCGCGCGCCCGGCCCGGATCGCGGCCAACACCACGTCGTAATGCGCCATGCGCACTTCCGCCGGATACGCGGGTTCGTTCTTCGCCCGCTCGGTCAGTTCCGCGCGATACGTGTATTGCTCGAGCAGGCGCGGATGGATCACGGCTCCGTTCTCGTCGCGCACCAGCGGCTGGATCGCCGCGAGTTGCGCGGCCTCGATGTACGCCCACGTCTGCGGCTCGGTCAGGTGATGCGCAGCGCGCGCTTCGCGCTGCGGCAGGCGCAGCAGCCGGATCAGCGGCCCGATGGTCGTGCCCTGCAGCAGCACGGTGACGAGGATCACCGCGAACGACGCGACCAGGATCAGGTCGCGGCCGGGCATCGCGTCGGGCAACGACAGCGCGATCGCCAGCGTCACGACGCCGCGCATCCCGGCCCAGCTCATGATCGTCGCGGCCTTCCAGTCGGGCGCGTCGCCGCGCCGCACGATCCCGTGCACCGGCCATTTCAGCGCCTCGACCGCGTAAATCCACACGAAGCGCGACAGGATCACCGCCGCCAGCACCGCGAACACCGGCGGCAGCATCGTGGCGAGCACCTGCTCGACGCCGCCGAGGCGCTGCATCGCGCCGCGCAGCGACAGCCCGATCAGCACGAACACCAGCGCTTCGAGCAGGAACACGATGACCTGCCAGAACGCGGTGCCACGCGTGCGCACGGCCGCCGAGAACACCTCGTGCTGGTGCCAGCCGATGATCATGCCGGCCGTCACGGTCGCGATCACGCCCGACACTTCGACCATTTCGCCCGCGATATACGCGATCCAGCCGGCGATTACCGCGACGGTGATCACCAGGTAGTCGTCGTCGAGCAGCTTCAGGAACCACACGACGAGCTTGCCGACCACGAAGCCGACCACCACGCCGCCGAGCCCGAGCTCCGCGAAGCCCACGACCGCGTGGCCCAGGCTGAAGGTGCCCGACAACGCGGCGACGACCGCGAAGCGGAACAGCACGAGGCCGGCCGCGTCGTTCAGCAGGCTCTCCCCTTCGAGCAGCACCATCAGCCGGCGCGGCAGCGCGACGCGTTCGAGCACGGCCTTCGCGGCGACCGCGTCCGGCGGCGACACGATCGCGCCGAGCGCGAAGCACGCGGCCCACGGCAGCGACGGCACGGCCCAGTGCACCGCGAAGCCGACCGCGAAGGTCGTGAACACGACCGCGCCGATCGCGAGCAGCAGGATGCCGCCGACGTTGCGCTTGAACTCCTCCCACACGGAGAAATACGCGCCGTCCATCAGCAGCGGCGGCAGGAACACGACGAGCACGAGATCGGGATCGAGGTTGATCGGCGGCAGGCCGGGGATGAACGCGATGCCGATGCCGCCGACCAGCAGCGCGGCCGCGGGCGGCAATCGCAGCCGTTTGGCGACGTATTCGAGCGCGACGATCGCCAGGAGTGACAACAAAACCAGCTTGAATGCCGAGACGGGGGACATGAATCGACCTCGTGAAGAATGAATTCGCGCTTTCCGGTGTCGTACCCCGGTCGGCAGTTTGGCGCGATTACATCACGAGGCGATGCGGACAGTCGAGCGGTTCGGCGCGCGGCCCCGTCATCCGCGCGCGCGGCGAACGTGTGCAACGCGGCCGCCGGGTTTCGCGTCGGCCGCGCCGGCGCCCGCCGGCATGAAAAACGGCACGCGGGCCGGCACGATCGCCCGCCCGCGTGCCGTCGCGGCAACGCGCTGCCTGCCGCGCGCTACCGGCGCCGCACGACCATCAGCCGCGGCTCGGTCATGTCCTCGATCGCGTAGCGGATCCCTTCGCGGCCGAGACCCGAATCCTTCACGCCGCCGTACGGCATGTTGTCGACGCGGAACGACGGCACGTCGTTGATCACGACGCCGCCGACCTCCAGCTCGTCCCACGCGCGCTGCGCATGCGTGAGCGAATCGGTGAACACGCCGGCCTGCAGCCCGAAGTCGCTGTCGTTCACGCGCGCGAGCGCGTCGTCGAACCGGTCGAACTTCTCGAGGATCGCCACGGGGCCGAACGCCTCCTTCCGGTACAGGTCCTGCTCGTGCCCGACGTTTTCCAGCAGCGTCGCCTCGAACATCGCGCCGTCGACCTTGCCGCCCGCGACGATCTTCGCGCCCGCCGCGACGGCCGCATCCATCCAGCCCGACAGCCGGCGCGATTCGGATTCGGAGATCATCGGCCCGACAAAGGTCGACGGATCCTTCGGATCGCCCATCTTCAGCGAACGCGTCTTCGCGATCAGTTTCTCGCGCAGCGCGTCGTAAAGATTGGCATGCACGAGGATCCGCTGCACGCCGATGCAGCTCTGGCCCGACTGATAGTACGCGCCGAACGCGAGCCGCTCGACCACGTAGTCGAGCCGGTCGCGCTGGTCCGCATCGACGATCGCGGCCGCGTTGCCGCCGAGTTCCAGCACGACTTTCTTCTTGCCGGCCTTCTCCTTCAGCGCCCAGCCGACCGCCGGCGAGCCCGTGAACGACAGCAGCTTGAAACGCTCGTCGGTCGTGAACAGATCGGCGCCGTCGCGATGCGCGGGCAGCACCGAAAACGCGCCCTTCGGCAGGTCGGTTTCCGCGAGCACCTCGCCGATGATCAACGCGCCGATCGGCGTGCGGCTCGCGGGCTTCAGCACGAACGGACAGCCGGCCGCGAGCGCGGGCGCGACCTTGTGCGCGGCGAGATTGAGCGGGAAGTTGAACGGCGAGATGAACGAGCACGGGCCGACCGGCACGCGCTTCGTATAGCCCGTATAGCCCTGCGCACGCGCGGAGATCTCGAGGTTGATGATCTCGCCGTCGATGCGCACCGATTCCTCGGATGCGACACGGAACGTGTCGATCAGCCGCGTCACTTCGCCCTTCGAATCGTTGATCGGCTTGCCGGCCTCGATGCACAGCGCCTCGGCCAGCTCGTCGAAGCGCTCGCGAAAGCGCGCGACGCAATGGTCGAGCACGGCCTGCCGCTTGTAGGCCGGCAGCTCGCGCATCGGCTTCGCGGCGTCGACCGCCGCACCGATCGCCGCGTCGATCGCCTTCGCGTCCGCCAGCGCGACGCGCGTCGCGACCTTGCCGCTGAACTTGTCCGTCACGTCCAGATCGGTGTTCGCGTAGACCGCCTCGTTGGCGAGGTAGTACGGATAGGTTTCCTTCAACATGGAACGACTCCTTCCTGTGAACGGGGAATTCAAAGTTGCGCCGACAGGCGCTTGATCTCGCGGTTCAGCACGCGCTCGTTGTCCGAGTAGTCGATCGGCACGTCGATCACGTGCACGCCCGGCGACGACAAGCACTCGCGCAGCAGCGGCTCGAGATCGTCGGCCGATTCGACGCGATGCCCGTGCGCGCCGTAGCTTTGCGCATACGACACGAAATCGGGGTTCTGCAGCGTCATCGCGAAATCGGGGAAGTTCATGTTCTCCTGCTTCCAGCGGATCATCCCGAACGCGTCGTCGCGCAGGATCATCACGACGAGGTCGAGCTTCAGCCGCACGGCCGTTTCGAGCTCCTGCGAGTTCATCATGAAGCCGCCGTCGCCGCACACGGCGATCACCTTGCGCTGCGGATGCACGATCTTCGTCGCGATCGCCGACGGCAGGCCCGCGCCCATCGACGCGAGCGCGTTGTCGAGCAGCAGCGAGTTCGGCTCGTGCGCGCGCCAGTAGCGCGCGAACCAGATCTTGTACATCCCGTTGTCGAGACACACGATCCCGTCGGTCGGCAGCGCGGTGTACAGGTCGTTGACGATCCGCACCGGGTACATCGGGAAGCGCGGATCGTGCTGGCCCTTCTCCAGATGGGCGTCGAAATGCTCCTTGATCATCGCGAAACGCACGAAATCCCAGTGCGGCTGCGGCGCGATCGCCTCCTTCATCTGCCACACCGCGTTCGCGATGTCGCCGACTACCTCGATCTGCGGAAAATAGACGGGATCGACCTGCGCGCCGAGGAAGTTCACGTGGATCACGGTCTTGTCGTCCGCGCGCATGAAGAACGGCGGCTTCTCGATCACGTCGTGGCCGACGTTGATGATGCAGTCCGCATGCTCGATCGCGCGGTGCACGAAGTCGCCGTCGGACAGCGTCGCGTTGCCGAGCCACAGCGGGTGCGACTCGTCGATCACGCCCTTGCCCATCTGCGTCGTGAAGAACGGGATGCCCGTCTTGTCGACGAATTCGACGAGGATCTTGCGGGTCGTCTTGCGGTTGCCGCCCGCGCCGATCATCAGGAGCGGATGGCGCGCGGCCTGGATCGCGTCGACCGCATGCGCAACCGCCTTCTCCTCGGCCACCGGCCGCCGGCTGAAGCTGCGCGGGATCGGCTTGCCGTCGCCTTCCTCGTGCGCGATATCTTCCGGCAGTTCGAGGTGCGCGGCGCCCGGGCGCTCTTCCTCCGCACGGCGAAACGCCTCGCGCACGGCCGACGGGATATTACCGATCGACACGATCTGCCGCGTGAACTTCGTGAGCGGCTGCATCATGTCGACCACGTCGACGATCTGGAAGTGGCCCTGCTTGCTGGACTTGATCGGCTTCTGCCCGGTGATCATCAGCATCGGCATCCCGCCGAGCTGCGCATACGCGGCGGCCGTCACGAAGTTCGTGGCGCCGGGCCCGAGCGTCGCGAGACACACGCCGGTGCGGCCCGTCAGGCGGCCGTAGGTGGCGGCCATGAACCCGGCCGCCTGCTCGTGCCGGGTCAGCACGAGCTTGATCTTCGATCGCCGCAGCGATTCGAGCAGATCGAGGTTTTCCTCGCCGGGAATGCCGAACACGTACTCGACACCTTCGGCTTCCAGCGCCTTCACGAACAGATCCGATGCTTTCATGGGGGACTCTCGGTTGATGCCGCCTGCCCGGCCTACGGACGCGCGGCGTTCAGAACGCGCGCCGGCCTACGGCACGCGGACGCTTTACCTACTGGACACAAACCACGGCACTACCCGCCGCGCGATGCTCGCTGCGCGGCGGCGCCTCCGGATACCGAAGGACGAACGGACTCGCCCGCGCGCAGTAAGCACGCACGGGCGGCAAAGACGTTTTTGATTGTAGACGGATTCGGGAAATGCCGACTTTCATCGCCCCCCAGGCTCGCGTGCCGCACGTACATCGGCCTGACGGCCATTGAGCCGACAAATGGCGCGCGCGGCCTTATGGTGAGCGTCATGGAAACCGACCGACGACTGTGAACCATGGTTGACAAGCTGCTATCGATGACATACAGTGCTCCAGCATTCAGCATCCGAACCACCGACGTGTTCGACGCCTGGTTCGGCGCGCTGCCGGATCGCGTCGCAAAGCGCCGTATCCAGGCACGCATCGACCGTCTCTCGATGGGCAATCCGGGCGACTGGAAATCCGCTGGCTCACCGGTCGTCGAAATGCGTATCGACCATGGCCCCGGCTATCGCGTGTACTACGTCCGGCGTGGAACGATCTGGGTCATCCTGCTCTGCGGCGGCGATAAATCGACGCAACAGGCCGACATACGCGCCGCGCACGCGATGCTCGCGCATCTCGACATGGAGTAACCGATGGACAAGATCAAAACCCGGCCGTGGGATTCGGCCGAACACCTGAAAACCGCAGACGACATGGCCGACTACTTCGAAGCGTGCCTTCAGGAAGCCGGCGACGATCCGGCCTTCATTGCGCACGCGCTCGGCGTGATCGCGCGCGCACACGGCATGTCGCAGGTCGCGCGCGATGCGGGACTGTCGCGCGAAGGGCTGTACAAGGCGCTGTCGCACGACGGCAACCCGAGCTTCGGCACGATCCTGAAGGTCATCAAGGCACTCGGCCTGCAACTGCACGGCTCGAAAGCGCACGCGTAATGTGCGGGCGCGCGCCATCGTGCCCGCTGCGCGATGCCCGTGGCCGCGTCAATGCAGCCACCCGGCCGCCCAGCGCGGCACCAGCGACACCAGATACAAGCCGAGCCCGATCAGCCCGCCGACCAGCGTGCCATTGATGCGGATGTACTGCAGATCCTTGCCGATGTTCAGCTCGATCTGCCGCGACATCTCGCGCGCATCCCAGTTGCGCACCGTGTCGCGAATATGACGCATCAGGAAATCGGCGAAATCCGGCGCCATTTCGTGCACGGCTTTCTCGACGTGCTCGTTCAGCGACGCGCGCAGCGCCGGGCTCTCCGCGAGCCGCGCGCCGAGCCAGCCGCCGAGCGTCGCGGCCTGCCGGTGCAGCGCCGAATCGGGGCGCGCGAGATCGGCCTTCAGCCACGCGCGCAACTGGTCCCACAAGTCGCGCACATACTCGTTGAACGCATCGCCGTCGCGAATATAGCGCTTGATCTCCTCGCCCTTCCCGATAAACACGGGATCGTGCTTCAGCCGCTCGGTCAGCCGCACGACCGTCCGGTCGAAGCGCTGCCGCAATTCGTGCTCGGGGTCGGCCGCCACGCCCTCCAGCACGCGGCTCACCGCGCTCGCGAGCATCCGCGCGCCGTTCTCGCCGAACCACTGCGTCGGCATGATCTTCTCGACCTTCGGGTACTGCGTCTTCAGCCATTCGACGATGAAGCCCGCGATCACCTCGCGGTTCTCCTCCTGGTCGAGCACGTCGACCACCTGTTCGATCGCGTCGTCGAGCAGCACCTGATGACGGCCGTCCTTGGTCAGCGTGTCGAGTATCGCGCCGGCCGATTGCGACAGGTCGACCCGGTCGATCACCGCGCGGAACGCGTCGCGGACGAACGACTGGATCCGCGCGTCGTCGGTCATGTCGAGCGCGAAGCTCATCAGCTTCGTCACATAGCCGCCGAGCGCGTCGGTATTCGCCGGCTCGCCGAGCCACGCGCCGAGCTTCTGCGCGGGATCGTGCTGGCGGATCTGCGCGGCGAGGGCGTCGGGGCCGAGGAACTTCTCGCGCACGAACACCGCGAGGTTGTCGGCGATCTTGTCCTTGTTCTTCGGAATGATCTCGGTATGGCGCGACACGAACGGGATCGGCACGCGGCGAAACAGCGCGACGACCGCGAACCAGTCGGCGAGCGCACCGACCATCGCGGCCTCGGCCACGGCCTTGACGCCGTCGACCCACGGGCCGCGCGGCAGCAGGATCGTCGCGACGAACACCGCGACCGCGGCCAGCAGCAGCCACAGCGCGCGGCGCTTGCTTCGTTTCAGTTCGAGGGCTTTGTCTGGTGTCATGGGCAAGCGATCGGGCAAACGATGCCGATAATATGCCCTGATCGCCAGTCGGCGACAAACCCGTGCACGAGTCAGCCGGATACCGCCGCCGCCCGTGTGGCACGCATCGCCGCCGGCCGTGACGTCCACCGGCCGTCAGCGTCGCGCCGTCAGAGGAACGTCTTCAGGTTCACCGCCGGATCGCCAAGTTTCACCGGATCGGGCACCGCCCCCGCCGCGATCAGCCGGCGCGATGCGCCGATGTCGCGCCCCAGGTTCGCCGCGGCTACCGCGACGATCTTGCCGTCGTCGCCCAACCCGAACACCGTGAACGGTCCGCTCGCCGGATCGCCCCGCACGACGATCGTGCGTTCGCTGCCGAACAGCCCGAGCATCTGCAGGTTGCAGTCGTACTGATCGGACCACAACCAGGGCAGCTCGGCATAGGTCTCGTCGGCGCCGAGCACGTTCGCCGCCGCGACGGCCGGCTGGTTTTCGGCAACCTGCCACGATTCGATCCGCACATGACGCCCGAGCAACGGGTTGAAGTGCATCGTCACCTCGCCCGCCGCGAAGATCGCGGCATCGGCCGTGCGGCAGCCCGCGTCGACGCGTATTCCGTTGTCGACGTCGAGCCCGGCCGCCTGCGCAAGCTCGATGTTGGGCACCACCCCGATACCGACCACGACGATGTCGGCCTGCACGTCGCCACGATCGGTCTCGACGATCGCTCCGCCGGCCGGCGCACGACGGATCGCGCGCGGCAGCGTCGCCATCTGAAAGGCCACGCCGCGCGCGTCATGCAACTGACGCGCATACGCGCCGACGACTGCCGGCAACGCACGCTGCAGCAATCGGGCAGCCGGATCGATCACCGTCACGTCGCAACCGAGCTGGCGCGCCGCGGCCGCGACCTCGAGGCCGATAAAACCGCCACCGAGCACCGCCACGCGACAGCCCGGCACAAGTTGCGCGCGCAACTTGCGCGCATCGTCAACCGTGCGAACGTAGTGTGGCGCGACGGCTTCGTCGACCGCCCCGCCGAACGTGCGCACCCGCGAGCCGGTCGCGAGCACGAGTCGCGCGTAAGGCAGCGTCGTACCGTCATCGAGCCGCACGCGCTGCGCATCGCGCTCGATCGCATCGACGCGCGTGCCGAGCCGCAGTTCGATGCGCTGCGTGTCGTACCACGCCGCATCGCGCACGAACGCACGCTGCTCGCCGCCGTCGCTCAGCAGCGCATCCTTCGACAGCGCGGGCCGGTCGTACGGCAGCTCGCGCTCCGCGCCGATCATCACGATGCGCGCCGCGGCGTCGCGTTCGCGCAGCGCTTCGGCCGTGCGCCGCGCCGCGTGGCCGGCGCCGACGATCACGAACGGGTCAGTCGACATTGACTTCCACCTGCCCGTCGACGATCCGCACCGGATAGGTCCGCACCGGCTCGGTGATCGGCGCGCATTTCGGCGCGCCGGTGCGAATGTCGATCAGCCCCTGGTGCAGCGGACATTCGACGCAGCCATCCTCAACATAGCCTTCGGACAGCCGCGCATGGCCGTGCGTGCAGAGGTCGTGCATCGCGAACAGTTCGTCGCCGATCCGGAACACGGCGATCGGCTTCTGGCCGGCGACGCGCGCCGCCGGTTCGTCTTCGGAGAACTCGTCGTAAGCGCCGAGCGGATGCCACTCGGCGAGCGTTGCTTCGGTCATGTCGGTTCCTTGCTTCGTCAGATCGGGGTCGCGAGCAGCGTCTGCACGCGCGACGTGTCGTAGATCACCCGCTTGGTCTTGTAGCGCAACCCGTCGGGCGTGCGCACGACCGTGTCGTAGTACTTGCCGGCCTGGTACACGTTCGACTCGCCGTTGCTGCGCGTCTGCACCACGACGTAGTTGCTCTCGGTGTCGATCTCGCCGTCGCGTTCGCCGACGATCGTCAGACCCGACGTCATGTGCCGGTACGTGTGCTCTTCAAAGATGTTCGCGTGCCGCAGCGACACCACGCGATCGCGCAGCATCCGCTGGTTCGTGCAGTGCACGATCCCGACCGGCAGCCCGAGATCGGCGTTTTCCTTCGGTACGATCTCGTACAGGCAGTCCTCGGTGAACATCCCGGGCCACTGCTCGATCCGGTCGTTGTCGAGATGGCTGATATAGCGGTTCTGCAGCATGTAAATCTCGAACCACGTCTTCATGTCTTCCGTCATTTCGCGCTCCCGCTTCAATAGCCCATCAGCTTCTGGTAGCCGACCCAGAACTTGCGGATCAGGCTTTCGGTGATCACCGTGTCCTGCTGGTCCGGATTGCCGCGCGACATCTCGATCACCGACGTCGCGTCGCCGTCGCGCACCGTGCCGCGCTGCACCAGCTCGGTCGCCTCCGTATCCTCCATCGAGATATAGCCGGCCGGCCCGACGAGGTTCGCCTGCTTGATGCGCAGTGAGCGCAGCTCGGGTGTGTCGTCCGCGTAGCCGAAGAAATGGAAGATCAGCTCGAAGTTGTCGGGGCCCTTCGGCAGGATCTGTCGCGCGACCAGCGTGTTGTGGATCTGCTGGATCACGAGCTGCGGGAAGATCGGCTGGATATGGTTCGTGCAGTCCTCGTCGTATTCCGACACGAGATCGAGGATCGATTCGTCTTCCAGATGGAAACCCTCGTCGAACGAACGGATGTTCTGCTGCTTGTAGGCGGCCGACGTGTCGTCGTTCGTCTTCGTGACCGTGATGATGCTGTGCAGCCCGTGGTTCGCGTCCGGAATCGAGCGCGCCTTCATCCCCACGCGGAAGATGTTGAAGGTCGTATGGAACAGGTGCAGCATGCTCGCGTGATACGGATCCTTCACGTTCTCCATGTACAGCTTCCAGTTCGACTTCGAATACTGGCGCGTGCAGCCGAGATACTCGATCGGCTTGTGGAAGATCCGGTCGATCCACGGGCGCATCTGCTCGCCGAGATAGTCGGGCAGCGGCATCACGTCGTCGCTGAAGGTCGCGAACACGAGCCCGTGATAGCTGTCGACGCGCAGCTTGCGCAGCCCGTGCTGCTTCGGGTCGAAATCGGCCGGCATCCCGCTCATCCCCTTCTGGCCGCGCCGGAACGGCACGCCGAGCAGGTTGCCCGTGTTGTCGAAACTCCACTGGTGATACACGCACGTATGCGAGCTCGCGTTGCCGCGCGACTTGCGGCACACCTGCGCGCCGCGGTGCGCGCAGCGGTTCACCCAGGCCGCAAGCGTGCCGTCCTCGGCGCGCGTGACGACCACCGGCGTGTCGCCGACGAACGTGCTCTTGAAGTCGCCGGCGTTCGGGATTTCCGCTTCCAGCGCGACGAAGTTCCACGTCGGCCCGCGGAAGATGCGTTCCTGCTCGCGATCGTAGACCGCTTGCGAGCTGAACACTTTGTATGGCACGCGCGAGCCGTCGTCGTGCGGGAAGGTCACGTCGGATGCGTCGCCGCGCGCGGCGAATACGACGGGCGATTCTGTCTGCTCCATGTCGGACTCCTGGTCGATCCGGTTTCATTGACTGCTTGAGCGGATTTTTGAGTCGCTACAATTCGCCGTCTATCCGGAAAGTGCGATTGCGGCGGCGCAATATCCACTTTCGGCGGATTTCTGCGCTAGCATGGCGGCACATGCGACGCCGCACCTGATCGCGACCCATTCGTCGGATCGAAGCGCGCGCCCCCAACAAGGCTGATGCCCATGTCCCCAACGTCGTTCGAGCCGCTCGCGCTGCGCGCGCACCGGCTGTTCGAATCCCGCGATCTCGACGAGACGCGCGAGCGGATCTCGCGCGTGATGCAGCCCCATGCGCTGCTGCCGAACGGGCGCGTGCACGGTGCGTCGCACATGGATTTCGTCAAGCTCGGCGGGCTCGGGATCGGCACGATCGCGTTCGGCGACGCGATGCGCGTGCAGGTCGACGCGGTCGACGGCTATTACCTGCTGATGTTCTGCCTGTCCGGCCAGGCCGAGGTGCGCGCGATGGGCCAGCGACTCGGCGTCGACGGCCAGACCGGCGTGCTGTGCGCGCCCGGCGAGCCCTTCGACGCGGTGCTGTCCGCCGACTGCGAGCAGTTCGTGCTGCGCATCGACGCAGCGACCGTCGGCTCGCTGACCGGCGATCCGCGCGCGACGCTCGACCCGGTACTGCACATCAGCGACGCCGCGCTCGCCGCGTGGCGCCAGCAGTTGATGCTCGTTGCGCGCTCGCCCGAACTGCTCGAACGCGCGTATGCGAACCCGCGCGTCGGGTCGCAGCTCGAGCACCTGCTGATCGATCTGCTGATCGAAGGCCATCCGCCGTCCGTGCTGAGCGCGTCGCGCCACGACCCGGCACCCGGCTTCGTGCGGCGCGCGCAGGAGTTCGTGAACGCGTACTACGCGCAGCCGCTGCAGCTCGCCGATATCGTCCAGGCTGCCAACGTGCCGGAACGGACGCTGCGCGACGCATTCCTGCAGTTCCGCGGGATGAGCCCGATGCAATACCTGCGCGCGACGCGGCTCGACCATGCGCGCGAACTGCTGCGCGGCACGGCGTCCGCCCGGCGGATCGCCGATGTCGCGCTCGATTGCGGGTTTGCGCACCTCGGCCGCTTCGCGATGGCGTACCGGGAAAAGTTTGGCGAGTCGCCGTCGGAGACGCTCGACGGGAAGCGTTAGCCGGACTACGCCGGCGCACCGCGCAGCGTGCCGGCCGGCCGCGACATGAGTCGGACCGGCATCGCATCGCGCCGCCCGCTCCGAATTCGCCCGGGCACGCCGAAATAGACCGTTAGTTGCGATTCGAGCATCAACGCCAACCGTTACGCCAGCGGCGTGATCATCTCCCGCGCAATCGCGCAGAACGCGGCCGTGGCCGCGCTTTCGCCGTGCAGCCGGCGGCTCATGATGATCGGCGACGTCGCGGCCGGCTCTGGCAACGGCCGGTACACGACGCCCTTCACGCGCACGCCCTCCACGCTCTCCGGCACCAGCGATACGCCAACCTTGGCGGCGACCAGCCCGAGCGCCGTCTGCAGCTCGCGCACCTCATGAACGGCCGCCGGCACGAGCGCGCCGTCGCGCAGTGCGGATAGCTGCTGGTCCGCGAAGCTCGGTCGCGGCGTGCTTGGATAGACGATCAACGTCTCGTTCGCGATATCCGCGAGCGTCAGCGGCCGGGCCGGATCGGCGAGCGGATGCCCGACCGGCAGTGCCGCGATCAGCTTTTCCTCGATCAGCGCCTCGCGCACGAGCTGGTCGTCGTCGAAACGCAGGCGGCCGAACCCCACGTCGATCCGTCCGCCCTTCAGCGCACCGAGCTGTTCGAGCGTGAACATTTCGATCAACGACAGCTCGACGGCCGGCTGCTGCTCGCGGAATGCACGGATCACATCCGGCAGCGCGCCGTACAGCGTCGACGGCACGAAGCCGATCACGATCCGCTCCGACAACTGCGCGAGCCGCCGCGTCAGCGGGCCGAGCTCGTCGGCCTGGTCGACGAGGCGCTTCGCCTGCGCATAGAACACGCGCCCCGCATCCGTCAGCTTCAGCGGCCGCGCGCCGCGCTCGAACAGCGGCAGCCCGATCTCGTCCTCGATCGCCTGGAGCTGGCGGCTCAGCGGCGGCTGCGTCATGTGCAGCCGCTCGGCAGCCCGCGTGATGTTCATTTCCTCGGCGACGGCGATGAAGTAGCGGAGCTGACGCAATTCCATTTCATGCCTCAAAGGTATGGAAGTAGTCGGAAAGAGTGTTGGACGACGCGGGGCGGGAATTCCTACCATGTGCACCAACAGGAGGAATCGCATGATAGCAACTGCCGCCACCATCGAACGCATCGAGACGCTGCTGGTCGACGTGCCGACGATCAGGCCCCACAAATTGTCGGTCGCCACGATGAATTGCCAGACCCTCGTGCTGGTCCGTGTTCGATGCACGGACGGTATCGAAGGCGTCGGCGAGGCGACGACCATCGGCGGCCTCGCGTACGGCGAGGAGAGCCCGGAAAGCATCAAGGTCAACATCGACACGTACTTCGCCCCGCTGCTGCAGGGCATGGACGCGACACGCCCGGGCGCCGCGATGGCGCGCGCGCGCAAGCTGTTCCAGGGCAACCGCTTCGCGAAGTGCGCGATCGAGACCGCGCTGTTCGACGCGCAGGCGCGCCGTCTCGGCGTGCCGTTGTCCGAGTTGTTCGGCGGCCGCAGGACCGATGCCGTCGATGTCGCATGGACGCTCGCGAGCGGCGACACGCAGCGCGACATCGCGGAAGCCGAGGCGATGCTCGACGCGCGTCGCCATCGCGCGTTCAAGCTGAAGATCGGCTCGAACGCGGTCGACGACGACGTCGCGCACGTGATCGCGATCAAGCGCGCGCTCGGCGATCGCGGCGACGTGCGCGTCGACGTCAACCAGGCGTGGACCGAAACCGACGCGATCCGGGCCGGCGCGCGGCTTGCGGACGCCGGCGTGAGCCTCGTCGAGCAGCCGATCGCCGCGACCAACCGCGCGGGACTGAAACGCCTCACGCAGCTCGCGCAGGTTCCGATCATGGCCGACGAGGCGCTGCACGGCCCCGTCGATGCGTTCGCGCTCGCGCAGGATCGCGCGGCCGACGTGTTCGCGGTGAAGATCGCGCAATCGGGCGGCCTGCAGGGCGCGGCGAGCGTCGCGTCGATCGCGTCGGCGGCCGGCATCGAACTGTACGGCGGCACGATGCTCGAGGGCGCGGCCGGCACGATGGCGTCCGCGCAACTGTTCAGCACGTTCGACTCGCTGAAATGGGGCACCGAGCTGTTTGGCCCGCTGCTACTCACCGAGGAAATCCTCGTCGAGCCGCTGCGTTACCAGGATTTCAAGCTGCACCTGCCGGCGACGCCCGGCCTCGGCATCACCTTCGACTGGGCCCGCATCGAACGGATGCGACGCGACGCCCGCTGATCCCCACACGACAACCGAAACCGGAGACACAGATGAACAAGCAAGCCATCGACGCACTGCTGAAAACCTTCGACGACGCCGCCGAGAAACCCGGCGACCCGCGCGTGCGCGCGATCGTCAACCGGATCGTGAAGGACATCTGCTACACGATCGAGGATTTCGACGTGCAGCCGAGCGAATTCTGGACTGCGCTCAACTACCTGAACGAAGCCGGCCGGGAATTCGGGCTGATCGCCGCGGGCCTCGGCCTCGAGCGCTTCCTCGACGTGCGGATGGACGAGGCCGAGGAAAAGGCCGGCGTCCAGGGCGGCACGCCACGCACGATCGAAGGGCCGCTGTACGTCGCCGGCGCACCGGAATCGGCCGGCCATGCGCGTCTCGACGACGGCACCGATCCGGGCCAGACGCTCATCATGCGCGGCCAGGTGCTCGGCAACGACGGCGCGCCGATCGCGAACGCGCTGGTCGAGGTGTGGCATGCGAACCATCTCGGCAACTATTCGTACTTCGATCAATCGCAGCCCGCGTTCAACCTGCGTCGCTCGATCCGCACCGACGCCGAAGGCCGCTACAGCTTCCGTAGCGTGCTGCCGGTCGGCTACAGCGTGCCGCCGGGCAGCAAGACCGAACAGCTGCTCGACCAGCTCGGCCGCCACGGCCATCGTCCGGCGCACATTCACTTCTTCGTTTCGGCGGACGGTTATCGTAAGCTGACGACGCAGATCAACATCGAAGGCGATCCGCATCTGTGGGACGACTTCGCATTCGCGACGCGCGAAGGGCTGATCCCGGCGGTCAAGCAGGCCGAAGGCGCGGAAGGCAAGCCGTATGGCGTCGACGGGCAGTTCGCGCTGATCGATTTCGATTTCTCGCTGCTCAAGGAAAAGCAGGACGTGCCGGCGAGCGAAGTCGAGCGTCTGCGCGCGCAGGCCTGAGCGGGCCTCTCATTCGACGAACCGACAACGCAAGGAGTGCAGGATGCTGTTTCATGTGGAAATGACCGTCCGTCTGCCGACGGACATGGATCCGGTCAAGGCGGCGACGCTGAAGGCGGACGAGAAGGCGATGTGCCAGCGCCTGATGAACGAAGGAATCTGGCGGCATCTGTGGCGCATCGCCGGGCGGTATGCGAACGTCAGTATTTTCGATGTCGAGAGCGTGCAGCAACTGCATGACTTGCTGAGTCAGCTGCCGCTGTTTCCGTATATGGAGCTCGAAGTGCGGGCGCTGTGCCGGCATCCTTCGTCGGTGCGGGAAGACGACCGGTAAGCAAAGGCGAGTGCGGCCGTGACCAGCGGCCGCGAGATGGATGACGCGGGCGGCCGGCGAGTTCTTGCAGGCCGCCCGTGTCGTTTTGCATTCGGCGATTGACGGTGTCGCCCGCCATCAGGATGCGGGGCAATCGTCACGCCGCCAGATGCGCCGCAAACCCCGCCTGCTCCGGCGCGATCTCCGCCTTCAGCGTCAACGCCGGGATTTCGTAATCGCCGGTGTTCTGCCGCCGGAACGGAATCGGCTGCGTCGTCCACAAATCGTCGAGACGCTGGCCGAGCGCCGCGCGCGTTTCCTCGAAGCGCGTTTCGTTCATCTTTCCCGTCCGGTAGATCACGAACGGCGGCAGCACGTCGAAGCCCGGGTAATACAGGATCCCGTGCTGAATCGGGAACAGCACGTCGTCGATCGGCCCGTTGATGCCGCGCGCGCTGTAGTGCGACGCCCACCCGCCCGCCGTGACGATCACCATCGCCCGCTTGCCCGCCAGCGAACCTTCGCCATAGCGATCGCCCCAGTGCGTATCGGAATGCTCGCCGACCCCGTAGGCGAAACCGTATGCGTACACGCGCTCGACCCAGCCCTTCATGATCGCCGGCATCGAGAACCACCACAGCGGAAACTGCAGGATCACTGCGTCGGCCCACTTCAGCTTGGCCTGTTCGCGCGCGATATCTTCGCTTTGCGTACCCGCCGCGAACGCGCGCTTCGAGTCGAGCGCCGGATCGAAGCGTGCGTCGGGCGAGCGGTCCGTCACATCGTTCGCATCGAACGCGGCCTTCCAGTTCATCGCGTACAGATCGGTGACCTGCACCGCATGGCCGGCCGCTTCGAGATGCTCGACGGCGAAGTCGCGCAGCGCGCCGTTCAGCGAACGCGGTTCCGGATGGGCATAAACGATCAGCACATTCATGTTCGGTACTCCGTGGATTGAATTGAATGACTGCAGGATGCCGTTGCCGCAGGTATATTGGAAATGAATTTCCGATATTCCAGGTATATCGATGAACAATCTCAGGCGACTGGATCTGAACCTGCTCGTGACGCTCGATGTGCTGCTCGCCGAGCACAACGTCACGCGGGCGGCCGAGAAGCTGAACATGTCGCAGCCGTCGGTCAGCGTGCAGTTGCAGAAGCTGCGCGACGTGTTCGGCGATCCGCTGCTGCTGCCCGGGCCGCGCGGCATGCGTCCGACGGCGCGCGCGGAAGCGCTGCGCGAGCCGTTGCGGGAAGCGCTCGACGCGGTCGAGCGCGCGGTGCTCCCGGCCACGCCGTTCGATCCCGCGACCGCGACGAACACCTGGCGCGTGGCCGCGACCGACTACGGCGAAACGACGATCGTGCTGCCCGCGCTGCACACGTTGCGCTCAGCCTCGCCCGGCACGCGGCTCGCGGTGGTCGAACTCGTGCCGCCACGCATCGAACACGATGCGGCAAGCAGCGGCATCGATCTGGCGTTCCACACGACGGAGGGCTCACCGGAAGGGATGCGGCGCCTGCCGCTGTTCGTCGAACGCTATGTGCTCGTCGGCCGCGCGGGGCACCCGAAGCTGAAACGAAAGCCCACGCTCGCGCAGTTCGGCGCGCTCGAACACGTGATCGTGTCGCCCGACGGCGGCGGCTTCTTCGGCGTGACGGACGCGGCGCTCGCGCAAGCGGGCGCGACGCGACGCGTCGTGCTGTCGGTCCCGCATTTCCTGTTCGTGATGTCGGCCGTCGCCAGCACGGATCTCGTCGCGATGCTGCCCGAGCGGCTGGTGCGCGACACGCCGGCGCTGCGGGTCGTCGAGGCGCCCGTCGATGTGCCCGGCTACGAGATGTCGATGCTGTGGCACGAGCGCGTGCATCGCGACCCGGCGCACCGGTGGCTGCGCGAGACCATCGCGGCAGCGGTGTAGGCTGAATCTGGCGGCCGGATTTGGCGCGGCAAGAAACGGGCGTGTCGGACGGCGCCCGGGTGCCGGCTTCGATCGGCTTCGCCATGGCTGCCCCGCCCTCCCGCAGGATTCTTCATTCAGGACTTGAAACCGCCTCGAACACTGTATATATTTACAGTGCTTTTGCACCATTTGACCCGAATTCCGTCACCCATCGACGGACGGATTTTTGTGAGGCGACCATGTTCCAGTCATCCGCATTCGATCCCGAGCAACCCGGCTTCAACCCGAGCCACTTCGAGCGCGCCGCGCGGCAGGCGGTCGTCGATCTTCAGCGCGTCGTCGGCGCCCCCGCGCAGCGGGCGCTCGGCCTGCGGCGGCGCAGCCATCCGGCGGCGGTTCGCACGATGAGCTGGCAGGCGCTGCTGAATGTCGAGGAGCTGGCGTTCTCGAACGCCGGTTTCCTGAACCGCAACGACCCGACCGTCGTCGATGCGTTCATCCGGCTGCGCGACAGCCGGATGGTCGCGGCGGACATCGACGAAGCCGTCGACTGGAAACGCGACGACGACGATCTGCCCGCCGTCTATCTGATCGTCAAGGCGATGCTCGAAGCGGAAGAAACCGAGACGCAACGCGTCGAGATGGAGTGATGCCGGCCGGCGCGGCCTTCCCTTCCGGTCAGGCCGCGCCGGTGCAAACGCCGATTCCCGGGGGCCGCACATGCCATCGCGGCCACGCGCCGCCGCGCCATCGCACCACCAGGCATCCGCCCGTCAAAGCCGCGCCGCGAGCCTCGCGCCCTGGTCGATCGCGCGCTTCGCATCGAGTTCGGCGGCCAGTTCCGCGCCGCCGATCAGGTGCACGGAGCGGCCGGCCGCCTGCAGCGGTTCGACCAGCGCGCGCTGCGGCTCCTGCCCGGCGCAGAGCACGATCGTGTCGGCTTCGATCAGCTCATGATCGGTGCGCTGCTCGCCGTACGACACATGCAGCCCGCGCGCATCGATCAGCTCGTAGTTCACGCCGCCGACCATCTTCACCTGCTTCATCTTCAGCGTCGCGCGGTGAATCCAGCCCGTCGTCTTGCCGAGCCCCTTGCCGAGCGGCGCGGCCTTGCGCTGCAGCAGCGTCACGTCGCGCGCGGCCGGCGCGGCCTTCGCGCGCGTCACGCCGCCACGCGTCGCCGCCGGATCGGTCACGCCCCATTCGGCCTTCCACTCGTCCAGATCGAGCGCCGGCGACACGCCGTCCTGCACGAGAAACTCCGCGACGTCGAAGCCGATCCCGCCCGCGCCCACCACCGCGACACGCTGGCCGACCGGCCGCTTGCCCGCCAGCACGTCGATATAGCTGAGCACGTTCGGCCCGTCCTGCCCGGGAATCTTCGGGTTGCGCGGCGACACGCCGGTCGCGAGCACGATCTCGTCGTAGCCGCCCGCGATCAGGTCGCTCGCGTCGACGCGCCGGTTCAGGTGCAGGTTCACGCCGGTCAGCTCGACCTGGCGGCCGAAGTAGCGCAGCGCTTCATGAAACTCTTCCTTGCCGGGAATCTGCTTCGCCATGTTGAACTGGCCGCCGATCTCCGACGCCCCGTCGAACAGGTCGACGTGATGGCCGCGCTGCGCGAGCACGGTCGAGCACGCAAGCCCGGCCGGCCCGGCGCCGACCACCGCAATGCGCTTCGGCTGCTGCGCGGGCGCGTACTTCAGTTCCGTCTCGTGGCACGCGCGCGGATTCAGCAGGCACGACGCGATCTTGTTCTTGAACGCGTGATCGAGACACGCCTGGTTGCAGCCGATGCAGGTGTTGATCTCGTCGGCGCGGCCCTGCGCGGCCTTGACCACGAACTCGGCATCCGCGAGCAGCGGGCGCGCCATCGACACCATGTCCGCGCAGCCATCCGCGAGAATCTGCTCGGCCACCTCGGGCCGGTTGATCCGGTTGGTCGTCACGAGCGGGATGCCGACCTCGCCCTTCATCTTCTTCGTCACCCATGCGAACGCGCCGCGCGGCACCGACGTCGCGATCGTCGGCACGCGCGCCTCGTGCCAGCCGATCCCCGTGTTGATGATCGTCGCGCCCGCGCGCTCGACGGCCTTCGCGAGCTGCACGGTCTCGCTCCAGTCGCTGCCGTCCGGAATCAGGTCGAGCATCGACAGCCGGTAGATCAGGATGAAGTCGCGGCCGACCGCCTCGCGCGTGCGCTCGATGATCTCGATCGGCAGCCGGATGCGGTTCTCGTACGAGCCGCCCCACTGGTCGGCGCGCTTGTTCGTATGCATCGAGATGAACTGATTGATCAGGTAGCCCTCGGAGCCCATGATCTCGACGCCGTCGTAGCCGGCTTCGCGCGCGAGCTGCGCGCAGCGGACGAACGCGCGGATCTGCCGCTCGACGCCACGCGCGCTCAGTTCGTGCGGCGCGAACGGCGAGATCGGCGACTTGATCTTCGACGGCGCGACCGCGAACGGGTGATAGCCATAGCGGCCGGTGTGCAGAATCTGCAGCGCGATCTTGCCGTCCTCGGCATGCACGGCGCCGGTGATCTCGCGATGCCGCAGCGCGGCGGCCGACGTCATCAGCGTGCCGCCGAACGGCTTGGTCCAGCCGGCCACGTTCGGCGCGAAGCCGCCCGTCACGATCAGGCCGACGCCGCCGCGCGCGCGTTCGGCGAAATATTCGGCGAGCCGCGGCAGCGTCTTGCGGCTGTCCTCGAGGCCCGTGTGCATCGAGCCCATCAGCACGCGGTTCTTCAGCGTCGTGAAGCCGAGATCGAGCGGCGCGAGCAGATGGGGAAAGGGGGTCGTCATGATGAGCCTGCCAATAAGCAATGCATGAATCGTAGGCCGCACGCCGCCTTGAACGTGAGGGGGCAAACAGCCATAATGCTTGTCATTTCCGGCCAAAACGACATGACTTCTCCACCCGCCAAGGACCGCCTCGGGCTGCGCCGGCCGACGATTCCGGTCGCCTATACGCGCCTGCTGCTGCAGGCGCTGGCCGCGCGCGGCGTCGACCTGGCCGCCGTGCGCGCCGGCACGGGCCTGCGCGACGCGGTGCTGGCCGAACCGGACGCACGCGTCGCGCCATCGCAATGGGGGCGGCTCGTGCTCAATGCGATCGAGATCGGCGGCGATCCGGGCATCGGGCTCGCATTCGGGCTGCTGCTGAAGCCGACCGTGCACGGCTTTCTCGGCTACGCGACGCTGACCGCGCGGGACACCCGCGAAGCGCTGCAGGTCACCCATCGCTACTTCCGGATGCGCAATCGCCAGTACCACTTGACGTATGCGGAGGACGAACACGGCGCGACGCTCGAACTGCATGGCGTGCAGGCGAGCCCGATCCTGCAGCATCACGTGATGTTCGAATTCGTGCTGACGGGGCTCGCGCAGAACATCTCGCAGTGGTCCGGGCGCAACGCGCCGCCGATCGCGTTGCGGTTCGCGTGGCCGGAGCCTGCTTATTTCGCGCGGTATCGCGACCAGTTGCCGCCCGTCGAATTCGGCTGCGCGGCGAATGCGCTGTGGATCGCGCGCGACGCGCTCGACTGGCCGCTGCCGCTCGCCGACGAAGTCGCGCACCGGCAGGCGCTCGTGCAGGTCGAGCGCGAATATGCGCAGGTGCGTCAGGAAGAAGGCGATCTGGTCGAACGCGTGCGCGCGGAGCTGGCGCGCCGGGCCGGCGACTACCCCGGGCCGGACACGCTCGCCGACGCGCTGCTCGTGTCGACGCGCACGCTGCGGCGCCGGCTGGAGGAAGCCGGTTCGAGCTATCGGCAATTGCTCGACGAAGCGCGGTTTCGCGATGCGAAGCAGTTGCTCGCCGCGTCGGATCTCGACCTGAAAACGATCGCCGAGCGGCTGCAATTCACCGACCCGGCGAATTTCACGCGCGCGTTCCGGCGCTGGGCCGGGCAGACGCCGAGCGCGTATCGGGAAGCGGCGGCCGGAGTGATCGTGTCGGCGGCGACCAGAGGACCGGTGCGCGAATAACGCCGAGCCGTCGGCGGCAGGGTGCGGCTGCGGCTACACGCGGATTTCAGCGTCGCGCGCCGGGCAACCCGTCACCCGGCAATACCGGACGATCGGCCGAAACCGTTGGCGTATGATCGGTGCCACATCAAAACCACGCCGCGCGAACCGGCGCCCTCTCCGACCCATGCCCAATCGCACCAACCTGATCGAGGCCACGATCGACCGCGTCGATACCAACCTCATCCGAGTCAAGGCCGATGTCAGGAACACCCCGCCATACCGTTTGACGATGCAGAACGTCTGCTACTTCGTCACGGCCAGCGACGTCGACGCGGAAGCGTTCAAGCAGATCGGGCAACTGAGGCCCGGCATGTCGGCGCGTGCCTGCATATTCGAGCACCGCGGCCGTCGCCGGATCGCCTGGATCAGGAGCGGCAACCTTGCCGTCGCGCCGTACGATGCGGTCGCGCAAAAGCGGCGGAACCTGTCGCTTCTTGCCTGGGCGTCGTGCCTGCTCGTGCTGAGCCTGGGTATCGCTGCCGCGGCACTTCATTCCGGTTGGGCGTTCGTCTCGGCACTGTCCACTGTCGCGGCCATCATCAGTCTGGTGGGCAACCTGCTCGCCATCGGCGGCTTGTCCGACCTGATCTTCCAGCCGCAGCGACGCGAAGCCCAGGATAGCTGGTCATGCGAACCGTCCGGCCTCGACATGGAGCGGAGCAGCCCATGACGAACCAGGCCATGCAGACCGCATCCGGCCGCGTGACGGCAATCGGCCAGCAATCGATCGAGACGAAGGTCTGGAGCAACAACCTGGGCGCGACCACGCAAAGTATCGAGGAAATCACGCTCCAGCTCGATTCGCTCGCGTCCCCCCTCGTGTTCAGGACCAACCGGACGACGCGCCTGTTCATCGCCGACGGCGATCGATTGAATGTCGCCTATGCAGACGGCCAGGATCACCCGATCGTCTATGGCATCCGCAACATGACCGACGGTTCGGCTTATCTGCTGCGCCCCGCCAAAGTCGCCAGCGCCCGGGCCGACCTCGTTGTCATGTTCAGCTGCGTGGTCGCCGCCGCCGTGATCAGCGGGATCGTATCCGTGGTGACGCTCAGCACGGAGTCGATGTTCGACGTGTTTGCGCTGATCAGCGCGAGTGCAATCGGTTTGTGCGTGCTCAGTGCGATCCTGCGCATCCTGTTCGGCGTGATCGTGTGGCCCGAAATCAGAAGACTGGCGCAGCCGGGCGGCAAACGCGAAATGAACGCGGCAACGAAAGCGCTCTCGTTCACGCAGGAAGAAACCCGGCACGTGCGCTTCATCTGACCGGGCCACGCGCGGCCACTGCGCCGGCGAACGAGGCTGCACGCCCCCGATCGCATCGCCGCGGTCACCGCTCGACTCGCCGTCAGCGCGCGCCGTTCGTTCAGGTCAAACCGGATCCGCCCGAACGCGCATCGTCGCCCAGATAAATCCGCGCGCCGCCGTCCCCGTCGCCCGCTTCGATCCGCACCTCTCCGGTTGCGGCGACGATCGCGTCGTAGACGTCATCCGTCACGCACACCACCGGCACCGCGATCGCATACAGCTCGGCGGCCACGATCGCGCCGATCGAGATGATCAGGTCGCGCTCCTTCAGCACGATCCCGACGGGCCCCGTGCCGTTGCGTACGGCTTCCGCGAGCACGCTGCTGCTCGAACTCGAGCCCTTCGCATGCGGCATCACCATCACCTTGCCGGCGAGACTCGCGCCGGCTTGCGGATGCCCGCGATCGACGATCTTGCCCGCGCCCGAGTCGTAGCCGCCCCAGAAACTGAGCGGCTTGTCGAGCACGAACGGGGGCGCGCACGCGCTGCCCGGCACAAGCGTGTCGCCCGTCAAACCCTTGCCCGCCGTTTCAGCCATCGAATCGCACCTTTCCTTCGTATGCCGACCGCACGCATTCGCGCATGCTGCCGTACGCCACCGTGACGCCAATGTTCGCCGGCGCATACGACGCCCATTTCCCCGAGTTGGTCATCACCAGCCCCGACAGTTGCTTCATCACGGGCGTGATGTACGTGCAGGTGTCGACCACGATCTGGATGCCGCGCGCGGCGAACTTGCTCGCCAGGCCGCATTCTTCCAGCTCCCACAAAATGAACCGGCTCGTGTTCACGTAGAAATCGCACGCCGGCTTGCCGTCGAATGCGTCGAGCAACGCGTCGAGCGTGCGGAATTCAGCCAGCGAGAAATGCGGCGTGCCGAGCGCCACCGCGACGAGCGCGTCGCCGTCCGCGCCGTGGTTCAGCGTGCGGCGAATCTCGTCGAGATCGGCCATCGCGACGTCGACCGTCCGTTGCGCCGCGTGCCCGTGCAATGCAGCGTCGAGCGTCGGCGCCTCGGGCGTCACGCCGACCGCATGGAACAGCGCGACGGCCCCGCTCGATGCGGCGGCCGCGCCCAGCGCCTTGAGTTCGTCTTCAGTGGTGTCCGCCGGCAGCCCGACGATCGCCGGCACGACCGCGCCCGCGATCTTGCCGATCAGCAACCCGAGCGCGGCGAAATAGATATCGCGCGACGGCAGGCGGCTGAAGTCCGGCGCGTTGAACACGATCCGCGCGACGCGGTTCGCTTCGACATGCAGCCCCGCATACGGCGCGCGCCCGGTGATCGCGGCGGCCAGATCGAGAAAATCGCCATACCGGCTCGTGCGCGCGCCGAGCACCGAGTTCGCGAACACGATCGCATTGGATTCGGCCCACGCGATCTGCTCGCCCCTTGCCGGACGGTTTTTCAACTGATACGGCGCGCAGGTAAAACTCGATTCGCAGCCGAGTTGCAGATGCGCGTCCATCAGGCGCTGCGCATCGCGCTGGATCGTGCGGTCGCCGTGGTACAGCTCGGGATGGATCAGGTCGAGCGACCCGACGTTCAACGTGGTCGGCACCGCGACCTTCGCACCCGTGTCGACGAAATACTCGACGAAATCGAGACTGGTCTGGCCGTGGTAAAGACAGCCGTCGATATGCGCCGACGTAATGTCGATCAGGTGCGGCGCGGACATCACTTCCGCCGTGCGCGCGACGATCCGCATCGCGCGCGCGACGCCGTCGCCGAAATCCCCGCGCAACATGGCGTCGTCGCGGTCACTCAACTGCAGCATCGGTTGCTCCTCGTGACGCGTGCCGGCGGCGCCGGCCCGTGAAATCCGTCAGAGGACTCTACAACTGGAAATAAAAACTGTCCAGATCACTGTCAATCCGGATAATTTAAAAACCAATTTTCGTTCGTGAATATCGAGAATCCGCACTTCGAAGCCGCCAAAGCGCCCGATGGATCGGATTCCGCTCCAGTTCGTCGCAACGCGTGACCCCGGATGCGGTCGCCCGCCCGCCTAACGTTGCGCGGTGAGGCTGAACAGTTCATCGCGCAACGCCTTCGCGCGCCCCTGGCCGAACTGCGTCTCGAATTCGTCCTGTGCGGCCTGCCACGCGACTTTCGCCTGCGCGAACGTGCGCTCGCCGAGTTTCGTGAGGCTCAGCGCATGCGCGCGCGTATCGTGCTCGGACGCGGCCGTCGCGACGAAACCGTCCCGCTGCAGCGGCTTCAGCGCGCGCAGCAGCGTCGTGCGGTCCATCACGAGGCAATCGGCGAGTTCGCTCATCAGCGTGCCGGGCCGGCGCGTCAGCATCGCCATGATCGAGAACTGCGCGGGCGTGACGCCGACCGGGGCCAGATGGCGTTCGTAAAGTTGCGTGACGAATCGCGTCGCCTGTCGAAGCGCGAGGCAATTGCATGCATTGGCAATGTGAGTGTCGTCCATGCTCCGCAATTTATATGTGCATATGCATAAAGTCAATGTACACTCCGCCGTAACGAGGCCGGTGGCCGGCCGAGCGCGTCCGGCACCCCGCCATCGCGCCAAGGAGACCGACATGGACTACATCGACAAGCTGCGGATTTTCCGGTCGGTGGTGGAAATGCGCAGCTTCACGCGCGCCGCCGACATGCACGGGCTCGCCCGCCCTGTCGTGTCGCGCGCGGTGGCGGATCTCGAGGCGCGCTTCGGCAGCCGGCTGCTGCATCGGACCACGCGCCAGGTGTCGCTGACCGAGACGGCCGAGCGCATTTACGAGCGCTGCGCGGCCGTGCTGGACGAACTCGACGCGCTCGAAGTGGAAGCGCAAACGCAGACGCGCGAGCCCGAAGGCCTGCTGCGCCTCGTCGCGCATACGACGGCCGCGCTGAACCGGCTCGTGCCGCTGATCGCCGGCTTCAAGGCCGCGCACCCGAAGGTGCGCCTCGACGTCACGCTGACCGAGCGCCCGGTCGATCTCGTCGGCGAAGGCTACGACCTCGGCATCGTCGTGCCGTACATGCTGACGAGCGAATCGACTGTCGTGCGGCTGGTCGAGCGCATTCCGGTCGTGATCGTCGCGACGCCCGCGTATCTGCGCGCACATCAGCGCCCCGTCGCGCCGGCCGACCTCGCCGACCATGCGTTCGTGCCGATATCGCCGTCGCTGCGCCGGCCCGCACTGTCGTTCCGCGTCGACGGCGACCTGCTGACCGTGCCGTTCCGTTTCGACATCTCGTCGAACAGCCCCGTCTTCAACCGCGAAATGGTGATGCACGACTTCGGCATCGGCGTCGTGCCGAAAACGCTCGTCGAAGCCGAACTCGCATCGGGCGCGCTCGTGCAGTTGCTCGAAGGCGCCGATCTCGTCGACGCATTCGTCGAGATCAAGCTCGCGTACGCGAACCGCGCGCTGCTGCCCGCGAAGGTCAAGGCGTTCATCGACTACACGGCCGCCTATTGCGACCGCGAAGGCTGGATCGTGCCGGCGGCGGCCTGAATTCGATTGGTACAGCCGTGACACCAATCTGATCCGGCACCGGCCATCGCTTCGCGCCGTCGTGCCACTTAATATGTGTACATGCACAAGACCACGCTCACCGACGACGATTGCTTCGCGGTCCGGCAAGCCGCCCGCCGGATCTCGCAGTTCTACGAGCGTTACCTGTCGCGGGCGGGCGTGACGGCGTCGCAGTACAGCATCCTCGCGCTGCTGCGCGATCGGCCGGGCCTGACGATGGCGACGCTGTCGGCCGTGCTCGTGATCGAACGCACCGCGCTGCTGCGCGCGCTCAAACCGCTCGTCGGTGCGGCGCTGGTGGCGGGCCGGATCGAGCCACCGCACCGCCGCCAGACGTTCGCGCTGACCGCGCATGGCGAAACGAAGATCGCCGACGCGCACGCACACTGGCTCGCCGCACAGCAAGCGTTCGAGCAGCGGTTCGGGTCGCAACAGGCCGCCCGACTCAGAGACGAGTTGTTCCGGATCACGCACAACCTGCCGGAACGCTAACCCCTTTCCCCGATCGACGCCGCGCCGTCGATCGATTCAATAAGTGCATATACATAGGTGAATCGATGGATACGACCCAAACCGCGGTTTCCCGCGAAGCCGCCACAGTCGAACAGCTCGCGAAGCAGCGCCGCCGCGTGCCGTGGATGCGGATCGCGGTGGGCGCCGTCGTCGTCGTGGTCGTCGCGGCCGTGCTCGACTGGCTGTTCGTGCTGCGCTTCCAGGAGAGCACCGACGATGCGTACGTCGGCGGCGACGTCACGGTGCTCGCCCCGAAGGTCAACGGCTTCGTCGACCGGATTCTCGTGACCGACAACCAGCGCGTGAAGGCAGGCGACGTGCTCGTCCGGCTCGATGCGCGCGACTACGATGCGAAGCTCGCGCAGGCCAGCGCCGAAGTCGACAGCGCGCGCTCCGCCGTGACCGAACTCGAAGCGAAGCAGCAACTGCAATACGCGGTGATCGGCCAGCACGCGGCCGACAAGAACGCATCGTCGGCCGAGTTGACGCGTGCCGCATCGGACCGCGTGCGTTACCGCGAGCTCGTGAAATCCGACGCCGTGTCGAACCAGATCGTCGAACGCGCGGACGCCGATTATTCGAAGGCTGGTGCGTCCGTCGAACGCAGCGACGCCGCGCTGCTCGCCTCGAAGCGACAGCTCGACGTGCTCGGCGCGCAGCTCGCCGACGCGCGGGCCCGCGTGAACACCGCGCTCGCCGCGCAACGCGTTGCGGCGCTCAACGTCGAATACACGACGATCCGCTCGCCGGTCGACGGCTACGTGGGCAACCGCACCGGCCGCGTCGGGATGCTCGCGAACGTCGGCGTGCCGCTGCTGACGGTCGTGCCCGCGTCGGGGCTGTGGATCGACGCGAACTTCAAGGAAGACCAACTGCGCAAGATGCGCGCGGGCGATCGCGTCGACGTGTCGCTCGATGCGTCGAGCACGCGCCTGCAAGGCCGCGTCGACAGCGTCGCGCCCGCGACCGGCGCGACCTTCAGCGTGCTGCCCCCCGAGAACGCGACCGGCAACTTCACGAAGATCGTCCAGCGCGTGCCCGTGCGCGTGCATCTCGATCCGCAGCCGGGCATCGAGCACGTGCTGCGCCCCGGCCTGTCCGCGGTCGTGACCGTGCATACCGACCACGCGAACTGAGCGGGAGCCGATCATGACCACCGCATTCTCCGGCGACCCCGCGTCGCAACCGACCAGGCAGCGCGTGTTCGCATTCGCGCTGATGTGCGTCGGCTTCTTCATGGCGACGCTCGACATCCAGATCGTCGCATCGTCGCTGCGCGATATCGGCGGCGGGCTGTCCGCGAGCCAGGATGAACTGTCGTGGGTGCAGACCGCCTACCTGATTGCCGAGATCATCGTGATCCCGATGTCGGGCTGGTTGTCGAAGGTGATGTCGACGCGCTGGCTGTTCGTCGCGTCGGCCGTCGGCTTCACGATCACGAGCATGCTGTGCGGGCTCGCGTGGGACATCAACTCGATGATCCTGTTTCGCGGGCTGCAGGGTGCGCTCGGCGCCGCGATGATCCCGACCGTGTTCACCACCGCGTTCGTGCTGTTTCCCGGCAAGCAGCGGCTGATCGCGTCGACCACCATCGGCGCGCTCGCGTCGCTCGCCCCGGCGATCGGCCCCGTGATCGGCGGCTGGATCACCGACCAATGGTCGTGGCACTGGCTGTTCTACCTGAACCTCGTGCCGGGCATCGCCGTGGCCGCACTCGTGCCGCGCTACGTGCACATCGACGAACCCGATCTCAGCCTCATCAAGCGCGGCGACTATCTCGGCATCGTGCTGATGTCGGGCTTCCTCGGCTGCCTCGAATACGTGCTGGAGGAAGGCCCGCGCAAGAACTGGTTCGGCGACGACGCGATCGTCATCTGTGCGTGGATCTCCGGTATCTGCGGCTTCCTGTTCATCGTGCATGCGCTGACCGCCGAAGACCCGATCGTCGATCTGCGCGCGCTCGCCGTGCGCAACTTCGGGATCGGCAGCCTGCTGTCGTTCGTGACCGGCGTCGGGATCTTCGTGACCGTGTTCCTGACGCCGCTGTTCCTCGCACAGGTGCGCGCGCTCAACTCGCTGCAGATCGGCATCGCGCTGCTGTCGGTCGGCGTGTTCCAGCTCGTCGCGCTGTGCGCGTATGCGTTCGCCGCACGCTACGTCAGCATGCGCGCGTTGCTCGTGTTCGGGCTGATCTGCTTCGGCCTCGGCTGCTACCTGTACACGCCGATCACGCACGACTGGGGCTGGCGCGAACTGCTGCTGCCGCAGGCACTGCGCGGGATCGGCCAGCAGTTCAGCATCCCGCCGATCGTGACGATGGCGCTCGGCTCGCTGCCGCAGTCGCGGCTGAAATCGGCGAGCGGCCTGTTCAACCTGATGCGCAATCTCGGCGGTGCGATCGGCATCGCGGTGAGCGCGACGATGCTCAACGACCGGCTGAACTTCCACTACCTGCGCCTGAACGAGCACGTGAGCGCCGGCGAGCCGCAGGTCGCATCGCTGCTCGATCACCAGGCCGCGTACTGGACGTCCGTCGCCGGCAATACGCTGAATACCGCGCAGGCCGGGCTCGCGAACCTGCATCGCCTGATCTACCGCGAAGCGCTGACGCTGACCTACGCGGATGCGTACTACGCGCTGTCGCTGTGCTTCGTCGTCGCGCTGATTGCCGTCGTGTTTTCCAAACCCATTACGTTGAACGCGCCGCCGCCGGACGCGCACTGAGAACATCATCATGAAGAAGCTACTCGTCGCTCTTGCCGTCAGCGCGTTCGCCGCAGGGTGTGCGGTGCAGCCCGCGCAGCATCCGGCGCTGCACGATTCCGTTCAATCGCTCGCGCCCACTGCATGGGATACCGACGTGCCGCGCGCGGATAGCGACGCCGCCGCATGGTGGGCGCAATTCCACGATCCCGTGCTCGACCGGCTGATCGCGACCGTGCTCGACGGCAACCTCGACTTGCAGGCCGCCGCCGAACGCGTGAAACAGGCGCAGGCGCTGACCGTGCAGAAGCGCGCGGTGCTGCTGCCCGAACTCGACGCGACCGCGCATGCGGCCGACGCGCGCCAGAACACGCCGCCTCCGCTCGGCTATGTGCGGCAGGCCGGCGCGGGGCTCGCGCTGAGCTGGTCGCCCGACGTGTTCGGCGGCGAACGGCTCGACTTGCTCGCCGCGCAGGCCGACCTCGTCGGGCAGAAGCATGCGGAAGACGCGATGCGGCTCGCGCTCGCGGCCGATGCGGCATCCGCGTATGTCGATCTGCGCTGGGCGCAGCAGGAGTTGAAGATCCTGCAGGACAACGCGAAGATCCGGCAGCATGCGCTCGAACTGACGCGCAAGCGGCAGGCGTTCGGGCTGTCGACGGAACTCGACGTCACGCGTGCGCAGAACCAGCTCGATGCACTCGAAGCGCGGATTCCGCCGACGCAGGCGCAGATCTCGCATCAGCTCAATCTGATCGCCGTGTATTCCGGGCGGACGCCGGAGTCGGTCGATCGGCTCGTGTTGGCGCAGGCGGGCGAGATTCCCGCGCCGCCGGTTGGGTCGCCGGGTACGTTGCCTTCGCAGGCGTTATTGCGGCGTCCGGATGTGCTCGTGGCGTATGCGCGAGTCGAGCAGCGTGCGGCGCAGGTGGGGGTTGCGAAAGCTGAGCGGTATCCGAAGTTTTCACTGAATTTGACGGACGGGATTCTGGCTGCGTCGTATCTCGGGTTGCCGACGTTGACCGACAACCTGTTCAGCGCCGCATTGAGCGCGACGAGCCCGATCTTCAACGCGGGGCGCATCACGGCCGACATCGCACAGAGCGAAAGCCGGATGCGCGAGTCGGAACTCGGGCTGCGGCAGACGATGCTGCAGGCGCTGAGGGAAGTCGAGGATGCGCGTGCGAATCTCGTTAGCTCCGATGAAGCGACACGGAAGCTCGATAGCGCGCTTTCCGCATCGGACAAGGCGCTTGGGTTGGCGAATCAGCTCTACAAAGGCGGTGCGACGGATTTTCTCGATGTGCTGTCGGCGCAGGAGGTGTATCTGCGGGATTCGGATTCGCTCAATCAGGTCAAGCGCGAGCACGCGCTGGCGGCAGTCGCGCTTTATCGGTCGCTTGGGAGTGGGTGGAGCAGGAATGAGGCGGAGGGTGGGCCGGAGGTGGAGGCCGTGGCGAAAAATTGAAGCCGGGTATCTGATACGAATGCAGGCCGCGTCGACGGCCTGCACCTTTACGCAAGCATGGCCGCCCGGCTCCGCCGGCGCGACTCTATTCAAGTTACAGCGGCGGCCGCTTCAGCTTCACCCAGCGCTGCACCGACGGCCGCTCCCACTGCGCGCGCGCATAGTCGGCGAGGCGCTGCGGCACCGGATCGTCATTCAGCACCAGACGGTTCAGCATCACCGCCAGATCGACATCGGCAATGCTCCACTCGTCGAACAGGTTTGCCGCGCCCGGCGCGAGCAATTTGTCGGCGGCCGCGAACAGCTTCTGCGAGGCAGCCTGCGCCAGGCTCGACAGCGGCTCGCTCGACGGGCCATAGAACAGCACTTCGGTCGACCGTTCCGTGCGGATCGGCATCAGGTCGCTGCGCAGCCACGCCTGCACTTGCCGCGCCCGCGCGCGCTGGCGCGGATCGGCCGGATAGAGCCGCGTGCCCGGGAAGGTCTCGTCGAGATACTCGGTAATCGCCGACGATTCCGACAGCGCGAAATCGTCATGCACGAGCGTCGGCACGCGTTGCGTCAGCGACGTCGCCGCATAGTCGGGTGCGAAATGCGCGCGGTTGCCGAGATCGACGGTCACCAGTTCGTACGGCAGCGATTTTTCCTCGAGCGCGACGAAGGCCGACATCGCGTAAGGGCTCGTGTATTGCGCATCCGCGTAGAGACGGAGATTACCGGTTTGCACTGCAGGCTCCTTGTGGGTGCGGAGGTCGGCGACCGCGGGTCGGTGCGCCGACGAACTCCGGGTGGGTCAATGCGGTGTGTGCGACAGATTAGCAGCGGCGGGAAAGGCGGTGTTGGTGGTTTGGTGTGCGCTGCGGTCGCTGCGTGGTCATCCGGCGTCGGGCCAGCGGTATCCGATCACTTCGCTCAACGGGTATTCGAGTTCGCGCACTTCTTCCAGTTGATTGCCGCCGAACAGATGCACGTGTTCGTCGTCGTGACGCAGGTAGAAACCGACATGCCCTTTCCAGCTCGCGGGATCGTCGCGCGTCAGGATGGCGATGCAGCCGTAGACCGGGCGCTCCAGCGGCCGGCCCCATTCGAGCCACGAGCGAGCGAGTGCGGAGCCCGTGCCGCGAATGCCGGCGTGCTTCATGCACCAGTTGACGAACGACGAGCACCAGGAAATCTTGTCGTCGTAGCCGACCAGGTTCGTCTGGTTGTTGTATTCGACGATGCGCGGGTTGATGCTGCCGGGCGGGTGGCGGCGGATGCCGAGTTCGGCCAGGGCGACGGGCATCCAGGGCGGATGGGCGGCTTCCGGATTGCTCTCAGGGTTCGATCGGGTCACGTCGTTCTCGGGCGAGTGTCAGTGTGATTTCGCTCAATCTTCGCACGAATACGGCGAATCTACAGCGCCCTTCACGGCTTGCGATTTTCGCTCGATCCGCCCGTATCATGTCGGCAGCGCCATCGACTCCCGTTCCCGCCATGCGCATCACGCCCCTGCCGCCCCTTCAGTGCCTCGTCGCGTTCGAAGCCGCCGTGCGGCACGCGAGCTTCACGAAGGCCGCCGCCGAACTGCATCTCACCCAAAGCGCGATCAGTCGCCAGATCCAGCAACTCGAGGAATTCCTCGGCCGCTCGCTGTTCGTCCGCGAGCATCGTTCGCTGCGGCTGACGATCGCCGGCGAGCAATACGCGGCGCAGGTGCACCACCTGCTCACGCAATGCGCGGAAGCCACACACGACGTGATGAAGCCGTACGGCGATCTCGAACTCACGATCGCGTGCTCGTCCGGCGTCGCCGTGCTGTGGCTCACACCGCGCCTGCCGGCATTCCGCACCGCGTACCCGAACATCAAGCTGCGCCTGATCGTGCGCGATAGCCTTGCCTCCATGTCGCCGGCGGAGTTCGACGTCGGCGTCTACTACGTGCGCCAGCAGGCGCCGGACGAGTACACCGCGCGCCGCCTGTTCGACGAGGAAGTGTTTCCCGTCTGCGCGCCGGGCTATCTCGCCGGCCGCACGCTCGACGCGGCCGATCTCGCGAACGAAACGCTGCTGCGCCTCGAGGACGGGCAGCGCCAGTGGATGTCGTGGTCCGAATGGTTCGACATGAACGACGTCGACCGGCAGAAGGCGCAGCCGCAGGACATCACGATCAACTCGTATCCGCAGATCGTGCAGATGACCATTCTCGGCCAGGGTGTGTCGCTCGGCTGGCGCTACATGATCGACGCGTGCATCGAGGCCGGCCTGCTCGTGCGCGTGACCGAAGCGTCCGCGAGCCACGGCGGCGGCTATTACGTGATCTCGCCGAACGACCGCGTGCAGAACCAGGCCGCGCGCCTGTTCACGCGCTGGCTATTCGAACAGGCGGAGCAGCAGACCGCGCCCTGAACGCGATGCATGCGCGCAGCGCATGCACGCATGCGAATCTTTCGTTTCAGAAAAAAATCCCGCTGTCCTTAGCATGGGATTCACGCGGGGCAGCCGTCCCGTCTTCTGACAAAGGAAGAGACCATGCAAGGAACGCTTTCCCCGCGCGCCGCGCCTTCCGTCGATGCGGCGGTGCAGCAGCGCCGCCGCGCCATCGTCGCGACCGTGATCGGCAACGGCCTCGAATGGTTCGACTTCACCGTCTACAGCTTCTTCGCGGTGATCATCGCGAAGCTGTTTTTCCCGACCGGTAACGAACTGACGTCCGTGCTGCTGACCGTTGCGACGTTCGGTGTCGGCTTCTTCATGCGGCCCGTCGGCGGCATCGTGCTCGGCGTCTATGCCGACAAGGTCGGACGCAAGGCGGCGCTGTCGCTCACCATCCTGATGATGGCGGCCGGCACCGCGCTCATCGGGCTCGCGCCGACCTATGAACAGGCCGGCATCGCCGCGCCGCTACTGATCGTCGTCGCGCGACTGCTGCAAGGCTTCTCCGCCGGCGGCGAGATGGGCGGCGCCACCGCGTTCCTCACCGAATACGCGCCGCCGGAAAAACGCGCGTATTACTCGAGCTGGATCCAGTCGAGCATCGGCTTCGCGGTACTGCTCGGCGCGGCGACCGGCACGTTCGTCACGACGTCGCTCGATACGCAGGCGCTGCATAGCTGGGGCTGGCGGCTGCCGTTCCTGCTCGGGATCATCGTCGGTCCGGTCGGCTATTTCATCCGCAGCCATATCGACGAGACGCCCGCGTTCAGTGCCGTCGAAGCCCAGGCGAAAGAAAGCTCGCCGCTGAAGGAAGTGCTGTCCACCTACCCGCGCGAGACGTTCGCGAGCTTTTCGATGGTCATTCTGTGGACGGTGTGCACCTATGTGCTGCTGTTCTACATGCCGACCTATTCCGTGCGCACGCTGCATCTGCCGCAGTCGACCGGCTTCGCGGCCGGCATGGTCGGCGGGTTCATGATCATGTGCTGCTCGCCGATCGTCGGCAGGCTGGCCGACGTGTGGGGACGACGCGTGTTCCTGTCCGGCTCGGCGCTCGCCATCCTCGTACTCGCGTGGCCGATGTTCGCGTGGATCAACCACGCGCCCGGGTTCACGTCGCTGATCGTATTCCAGGCCGTGTTCGGCGTGCTGATCGCCACCTATACCGGGCCGATCCTCGCGGCGTTCGCCGAACTGTTCCCGACCAAGGTGCTGTCGACGGGGCTTTCCGTCGCGTACAACTTCGCGGTCACGATCTTCGGTGGCTTCGCGCCGTTCCTGATCACATGGCTCATCGCTCGTACGGGCAGCAACATGGCGCCCGCCTTCTACGTGATCCTCGCAGCGGCGGTCAGCTTCGTCGGAACCCGCTTCGTGAAGGATGCGAAGCGTGGTCCCTCCATGACTCGATAAGGAAATTTCCCCATGACCATTACCGTGCTTCAAGGCGGCAACGTGCTCGATCTCGAACGGGGTATGTTGCTCGAGCATCATCATGTCGTGATCGAAGGCGAGCGGATTGTCGAAGTCACCGATCGGCCGGTGGATTTTCCGAATGCGCAGGTGATCGATGTGCGCGGCAAGACCGTGATGCCGGGGTTCATCGATTGCCATGTTCATGTGCTGGCTTCGAATGCGAATCTTGGCGCGAATGCAACGCAGCCGAATATTCTCGCGGCGATTCGGTCGTTGCCGATTCTCGATGCGATGTTGGCGCGTGGGTTTACCAGTGTTCGGGATGCCGGGGGCGCGGATTGGAGTTTGATGCAGGCGGTCGAGACGGGGCTCATTTCGGGGCCGAGGATTTTTCCGTCGGGGAAGGCGTTGTCGCAAACCGGCGGGCATGGGGATTTTCGGCCTCGCGGGGATTTGCTGGAGCCTTGTTCATGCTGTTTTCGAACGGGGGCGATTGCTCGGGTGGTCGATGGGGTCGAAGGTGTGCGGCTCGCGGTGCGTGAGGAGATTCAGAAAGGCGCGACGCAGATCAAGATCATGGCTTCTGGTGGGGTTGCGTCGCCGACCGATCCGATTGCCAATACGCAGTATTCGGAAGACGAGATTCGGGCCATCGTTGACGAGGCCGAGGCTGCGAATACCTATGTGATGGCGCATGCGTATACGGGGCGGGCGATTGCGCGCGCCGTGCGGTGCGGGGTGCGGACGATCGAGCACGGGAATCTTGTCGATGAAGCGACGGCGAAGCTCATGCATGAGCGCGGGGCGTTTGTGGTGCCTACGCTTGTTACTTATGACGCGCTTGCCAAACACGGGGCCGAGTTCGGGATGCCAGCTGACTCCGTAGCGAAGGTGGCGTCCGTGCAGCAGAAAGGACGCGAGTCGCTGGAGATCTATGCAAAGGCCGGCGTGAAGATGGGGTTCGGGTCGGATCTGCTCGGGGAAATGCACGCATTTCAATGCGGGGAGTTTCGGATTCGGGCTGAGGTGCTGGGGAATCTGGAAGCGCTCAGATCGGCGACGACGGTGGCGGCCGAGATCGTCAATATGCAGGGGCTGCTTGGGGTGGTTGCGGTGGGCGCGATTGCGGATTTGGTCGTTTTGGAGGGGAATCCGCTGGAGGATATCGGGGCTGTGGCCGATGAAGGCGCGCGCGTCGCCTATGTGCTGCAGCGCGGGCGGATCGTGAAGGCGCGGGATGGTGCGCGTTGATGTTCCTCTTTTGTCAATCAGTCACGCGCGCCGTAGCTATATAAGGCCGGAAATAAGGCGACAACCGCATGTAGCTCGGTGGCCATGTCGTGCGATAGAAATGCCATCGTCCGTCATCGACGAATCGCCTTCCTCGATCACATTAGGCGAAACGTCGGGATGCTGCGGACACGAGACATGGTCGCCGTTGTGCGCGACAAAGCGGCCATCGAAACGCATGCTCGTTGAGCCCGTTTCGACCTTGCCGCCGTGGTCGGTGGTGCGGCCGTGAACAACGCGCGAGGCGTCGTGGCGGAAGTCTTCGCCGCCTCGCCCGACACGGACGGATTCAAGACTCCGACTCCGGAACCGCAAAATGCTCCAGCGCAAACGCAATGAACGCGCGAAGCTTGGCAGGCGCGCCGGCATCGCGCGCATAGAGCAAGTAGAAATCGCGCCCGCGCGATTCGTATCCGGTCAGCAGCAGGCGCAAGCGGCCTGCGTCGACGTCCGCCTTGACCAGGCCGAACGGTTGCAGGATCACGCCGCCGCCGGCCAGCGCGGCCTCGCGTAGCGCGGGTCCGCTGTCGACGCGCAACCGGTACGCGACGGGCACTTCGATCGCACCGTCGGGCCCATCGAACCGCCACCGATAACGCGGCCCCCATCGCGTATGGCCGAGGCAATCGTGATTCAGCAGATCCTGCGGCGTGGTCGGTGTGCCGTGGCGGGACAGGTAGTCCGGCGACGCGCACACGACCATTCGGTAGTACGACGGCAACGGCCGCGCGACGAGCGACGAATCGGCCAGCGGCCCGATGCGAAACGCGAGATCGATACCGTCGCCGACCGGATCGACCGCTGCATCGGTCAGCACGAGCTCGATATCGACACGCGGATATTGCGTGAGAAAAACGGCGACGGCCGGCGCGAGCTGCGTGACGCCGAACGAAATCGGCGCTGCGATGCGCAGGTGGCCGGCCGGATCGCCGCCGAGCGCGGAGGTGGCGTCGTCGGCCGTTTCGACCCGGTCGAGGATGTCGCGACAGCGCTCCAGATACAGCGCCCCCGCCTCGGTCAGATGATGACGCCGCGTCGTGCGGTGAAGCAGCTTCACGCCGAGACGCGCTTCGAGCGCGTTCAGATGCTTGCCGACCATGCTCGGCGACAGACCGAGCCGCTCGGCCGCGATGGTCAGACTGCCGGTGCTGACGATCTCGACGAACACCGACATGCTTTCGAAGCGGTCCATGGGGGTTTGGGGAAATGGGGGCAGGATGAATGGCTGGCCGGCGCTATGCGGGCGCATAGCGCTCAATCTTCGCACGAGTATGGCGCTCGGCAGCGCTCGTCCGTCATGACAGTTGGTAAAGGTGACGGTCGACACGCAGCGCAACATCCGCGCAACGGCCAGGGCGATAGCGTTCGGACGGCCCGTCACGTTCGTGCAAGGCCGGCAATCCAGCAGCAAGGGCCGCATCAAGCGGCCCTTGTTGGTTATGCCAACGGGTCTACCCGGTCAGGGTCGTGGTAGGGCTGCTCCCGGAAATCAAGCTGGCCGTAGTCAGGCGTGATGTTGATTTGCCGGGTGTCGTAGTTGATTTGGAGGAAAACCCGGTCGCCCGGTTCAAATCCGAACAGCTTGAAGTGCTTGTCGACGACCTCCATCCAGGGCAGGTACGGCCAGCCTCGTTTGGGCTTGTCAGGCGTGCTGCGGAGGACCAGCTGGAACCTCTCGTTCCTATCGAGTGGTTTGCGCTTCTTGGGACGTGACTTACTATTGGCGTCAGCCATTTCCGACTCCTAGTGTGAGTTGGTTGTGGTCAGCGGGTCGTATGGGTTGCCGCCCATGCGGCCCGCGCTTCTTGCTGCCGTGAATTCCCCTTCGCTCTCTCCCCCTTCGCTGCGTCTTGTCGAGCAAGACGATTTTTTCGACCATCAGCGCAAAGGGTGCTCAGTTCAACATCCGATGATCGAGAAGCAAGGCTTCGTGACCAGTCTAACCGGGCTGGCATCTCAGAAATGGAGAGTTGAGGGGGATTGGCCGAAGGGTATAGGGACTCGGGCGTGCAGCCGTCACCCCAATGATGCAGCAGCATCTGCGTCTTAGCTGATAAGGCCTGGCGCACAACGCTACGCCAAGTTCTACGCTCGCCCTTCGAGGATCGGCCGCTACCGCATCACAATGAACATCAATTACAACGCCATGCTGGAGGAGGAGACGTTACTGCTCGCATAAGTGGGCAATCCGGCGCCGGGATGCGGCAATGAAGATTGCGGGTAATGGGCGCCCCTGCGCGGCTGCCATACGCATATTCTCCTGCAGGCGCCATTTCGCATCGTCACACGTCTGCGAGGGCTGAACTATCTGGTATGTCTGTCCGGTCTCCGGGTTCTGTGCCATCGCGCCACGCCTGGTTTGGACGACAGGGTATGCCTGACCCGTCTGGGGGTCGATTGCGTACTGCTTCGCGTATGCCAGGCTTGCAACGAATGCAAGCGCCACCACAAATCCGATCGACTTCATTGCTGGTCTCCGTAATTCTTAGCATTTTTGAGCTGCCATTGCGATGGCCCAATTAACTACGCACCTATCGATGGCCGAAATCAGCGAAATCCCCGTTGCTGCAATGATTTTCATCGACCGCCGCCAGTTTTTTTCTCAATTGCAGGGCGGCACGCCGACACGTAATTCCGTGCAAACGGCGGTAGCACATTGTGACGTCCTTCTTGAATGTATCTGATGACTGCAGGCTCGCCGCCGTGCGCCATCAGGGCGAGGAAAGGCGCCTCATGTTTTAATTAAATGCATCATCGATTGGTGTGTGTGCATATTGTTCCACCGAAGCCTTGCACGCAATGCATTCCACCGTCGTTTGAATCATCCGTTGCTGAACCTGTTTGAACCGCCCTCTTCAGTCCGGGACCGCGGTTAACGCGGTAAGAAATTTCGCCAAATACCCGCTTCTCGAAATTTCCATTCGAAAATGCTTCTTCTGTTTGGTATCTGTATGGGAAAATATTGGATCCATTTCCCGTGCGCACTTGCATTGTGAAGCTCGCGTTTACTTTGACGGTCGTCTTTCCTCCTTCCTGCGACGTCGCGAAAATATTAAACCTTGCGGCACGGGCAGTTACCCGGTCGGGAACCCCCATTACCGAACCGCGATACCCCTCGTTAGCGTCATTTGGGGAATAAGAAACGCCACTTATGGCTATTAGACCACTTACCTTTTCGAGTGTGGTGATCGGTAAATTTTGTTCTGCGATGCTATCGATTATTGCTGGCCATACCACGTCGAAAGGGGCGTCGAATGTTCGACTCTTTTCCACACGAATAGCAGTGGGAGCCCCGCCCTGTGTGACACAGCCACATAACCCGACGAGAGCGAGCGCTGCCAGCGCGGTCTTGGTATTCATAGTTCACCCCGATTGCGTCATATATTGATTTCCCGCTCCTGCGCGTGGCGGAAACCTCTCCGGAGGGCGGGATCGTTTACTTCGAACACGCACCGAATAATTCGGCTTAGGGATAGGAGGCACAGATTGTGCCAATCCTGAAGATCTGGGGAGTTGCGCAACGCATCCACGGTGATTCTTGTGGTCTGCGTTTTTTTCCGTATAAATTGTTTCAGGCACGCAACATCACCGCACGGAAAGTTCCGGGCGCATTGCAGAGCAAGTGATTGATTTGATTTATTTCTTGTGATCTATGAAGCCTTGCTCAACCCAAGACAATGCCGTTCGACGAGGTTGCATTTCTGTAACATCCCGCTCGGCCGTTACCCGGAGGGCGTTCCAAAACGAGTCCCCAATGGAGTTTTGATGGCTGGCCTTCGGTAGCGGCATCTTCGCCAACAGACTGGCGGTTTTACTGGGCCGAGCCGATGTCCGACTGCCCAGGTGACAGCATAGACGAATGTCGCCTCCTGGCCGGGAAGCGTCACCGTCATATAGAATGGTGCGCTTTGCCCGTACTCCTATGTGGTTCAAAAACCTTCAGCTTCATCGTCTTCCGGCACCTTGGGCCGTTACCCCCGATCAGATGGAAAAATGGCTGGCGCCCTACGCGTTTCAGCCGGGCAACAGCGTCGAGATGCAGAGCCTCGGATGGGCGTCGCCGCGTGACGACGGCGCGCTTGTGTATTCGATCAACCGGCAGATGCTGCTGATGTTTCGTGCCGAAAAGAAGCTGCTCCCGGCGTCGGTCGTCAATCAGGTGACCAAGGCCCGGGCGCTTGAAGTCGAGGAGCAGCAGGGCTTCAAGGTGGGGCGAAAACAGCTGCGCGAACTCAAGGAGCAGGTTACCGACGAACTGCTGCCGCGCGCGTTCACCATTCGCCGCGATACCCGCGTGTGGATCGATACGGCGAACGGCTGGCTCGTCATCGATGCGGCGGCACAGGCTCTTGCCGACGACGTTCGCGGCCTGCTCGTCAAATCGATCGATCAGTTGCCGCTCGCCGGCGTTCATGTGGCGCTTTCGCCGGTCGCCGCGATGACGGATTGGCTGCTGTCCGGCGAGGCGCCGGGCGGATTCACCGTGGACCAGGACGCCGAGTTGCGCTCGAGCGGCGAAGGCGGCGCCACGGTGCGATACGTCGGCCACGCGCTGAAAGCGAACGACATGCGCCGGCACATCGAGGCCGGCAAACAATGCATGCGTCTCGCGATGACCTGGGATGACCGGGTCTCCTTCGTGCTGACTCCGTCGCTGACGATCAAGCGTGTCACGCCGCTCGACGTGATCAAGGAGGCGACGGATCCCACCGCGCAGAACGACGATGAACGCTTCGACTCGGATGTCACACTGATGACGGGTGAATTGGGGCGGATGTTGACCAATCTTGTCGATATCCTGGGTGGCGATCAGCACGACTCGATTCATCAGGCGGCAGCAGCCTGAACTCCGTCGGCTGTCGAGAATCATCGCCCCGCGACGACGAGGCTTCGCGCTGACGCGACATTTCGAGGAGGACCGTCGCCGCCCTAGCGGCGGGTCGCGACTGGGCGCTCGCGACCCAACGCGGTCACTGCTCTAGTCGACGGTACCGACAGGTAGCGATCTGAAAGCGGACCGTTGAATTTCAGCTAGGAGTATCCAATCGCACGGTTTGTTAGGTAGAGCTCTGAATTGCCAGTCCTCTCAATTGAGGCTAGAAATTCATGAAAAAAGCCATCTGAGCAAACGTTGCCCCTAGGAAGGGAGTGTCCACATAAAATGCCGACAGCTAGAGCACTGGTGCGAGCATGGATAATCTGGGGTGTCATTGCTGCTTTCCCTCTGACCTATTACGCACTTTGGAGAATCGCGACAGCGGCACCTGAAGTGGCCGTCGTCCTACGACCAGGCGAGACTGCACAGCTTGAAATCCCAAGCCTTTGGGGACATTCGCTTGAATTCGAGGCATGGTTTAGCCACGAGCCAGGGGGGCACAGGGAAGCCGACCTGGGTAGCTATCGAATGCGCAACGGGACGCCCGGGAAATTCGTATTCCCTAATCCGGGCGAACCGCTAAATATCGCGGTCTCCGTGAACGGAGGCCCGACCATGATGCTTGAGGCTATGCCGGGAGGTGCGTGGACAGATATCGAAATTGCACGAAAGCTAACGCCGGATCACGCAATAGCGGCGGGCGAATGGAAATGGCCTCCGCTAGGATCGCCGAAAATGAGGGCAGTTCCCGGAAGAAATAACATCTCGTTCACAGTTGCTGAAGTCGGCACCCCATTGGTGGGTGAGAGGGTCAGATTGCAAGCTCGCCCTCCACTTACCTTTAAAGACGCGGCACCCTACTATGGCTGGCTTTGGTACGCATGGCTACTATGTCCCATCGGAGCTGTATGCCTTGCATTAGCGGCGTTGCCCTTGGGCCTGTCAGGAATTTTGTGTTTAAGGCATAACATGCTCTCAAGGAGAGTTTATGCCTCGCAAACCGAAAGCCCAGCCGGCGGCGCTGCCGGCGATTCCGGCCGAGCTGCTTGAGCAGTTCGGCAACGGCCCGATGACGGCTGAAGCCATCAATGCCGCGACGCTGGCGCTCAAGAAGGCGCTGATCGAGCGTGCGCTGGGCGGCGAGATGAACCATCATCTCGGCTACCCTCTCGGTGCTGCCAAGCCGGCCAACGCCACGAATCAGCGCAACGGCAAAGGCGCCAAGACGGTTCTGACCGAAGACGGTCCGATCCGCATCGAGGTGCCGCGTGACCGCGACGGCAGCTTCGAACCCGTCCTGATTCCCAAGCACGAAAGGCGCTTCACCGGCTTCGACGACAAGATCGTCGCCATGTATGCCCGAGGCATGACCGTACGCGAGATCCAGGGCTTCCTGCTGGAACAGTACGGTACGGAGGTCTCGCCCGACTTCATCAGCTCGGTCACCGACGAAGTCATGGCCGAAGTGACTGCCTGGCAGGCCCGACCGCTTGAACCGATGTATCCGGTCGTGTTTTTCGACGCACTGCGGGTCAAGATTCGCGAAGACGCCGTCGTGCGCAACAAGGCGGTGTACCTGGCGCTGGGCGTGCTGCCCGACGGCACCCGGGAGATCCTGGGCCTGTGGATCGAGAATACCGAGGGTGCCAAGTTCTGGATGAAGGTGTTCAACGATCTGAAGACGCGCGGCGTTCACGACATCCTGATCGCCGTCACCGACGGTCTTAAGGGCATGCCCGAAGCTCTGGCGGTGGTGTTTCCGGCGACTACGCTGCAAACCTGTATCGTCCATCTGATCCGCAACAGCCTCGATTACGCCAGTTGGAAAGATCGCCGAGGACTGGCCGCCGCGATCAAGCCGATCTACGCCGCTCCCAGCGCGGAAGCAGCTCAGGCCGAACTCGATGCGTTTGCGGATGGGCCGTGGGGTCAGAAATTCCCGACCGTCAGTAGCGCGTGGCGCAACGCCTGGGATCGCGTGATCCCGTTCTTTGCGTTTCCGCCGGGTGTGCGCAAGATCATCTACACGACGAACGCGATTGAAAATATCAACTCGCAGCTGCGCAAGATCATCAAGACCCGGGGTCACTTCCCGACCGACGAGGCAGCCATGTTGGGCGCAAAGTAATAATGAGCCACTTCGCGCGAAGTAAATCTGAGCCACCTTTCAGTACAGTCAGCCTTTTGCGCGCAAAGGCTGGCGATGCTCCAGAAGGAACAGTGGATGCAAATCCATGTGCTCAAAGCCCAGGGCGTATCGGAGCGCGAGATCGCGCGGCGCCTGGGTATTTCTCGCAACACGGTGGCGCGGTACCTGTCGGCCGAGGAAGTGCCTCGCTACAAGCCGCGTGAACCGCGACCAACCAAGCTCGGAACGTTCGAGGCGTACATCCTCGAGCGCATGAGCGCGGCAGCACCCGAGGTCATCGCCGCGCCGGCGCTATTGCGCGAGTTGCGTGCGCGCGGCTACGACGGCCAACTGCGAAGCCTGCAGGCCTTCATGAACGCGCATAAGTCCGTGCCGAAGCCGGATCCGGTCGTGAGATTCGAGACCGAGCCCGGCCGGCAGATGCAGTGCGATTTCGTTGTCTTCCGCCGAGGCACCGACCCGCTTTACGCCTTCACCGCCACGCTCGGCTTCAGTCGGTGGCGCTGGGCACGCTTCACCACCGATGAACGCGCCGAGACGCTGGTCGCCTGTCATCATGCGCTGTTCGAAGCCTTGGGTGGCGTTCCTTGCGAGATCCTTTACGACAACGCCAAGACCATCGTTGTCGAGCGCGATGCATATGGCGACGGTCAACACCGCTGGCACGCCGGCATGCTCGATCTGGCCAAGCGGTACGGCTTCCTGCCCAGACTGTGCCAACCGTACCGCGCGCAAACCAAAGGCAAGATCGAGCGATTCCACCGCTATCTGCGTGGCAATTTCTATGTGCCGCTGGCGAGCCAGCTCAAGCAATCCGGCTTAATGCTCGACGCCGTGACTGCGAACGTCGAGGTGAGTAAATGGTTGCGCGACGTGGCCAACCAGCGAGTGCATCCGGTTACAGGGCTGGCACCCGCGATTCTGTTGGAGCAACGAGAACGGGCTTGCTTGCGCGACATGCCAGGCTACGCGGTGCCCCGATTGCCGGCTCGTGCCGTCGCTCGGCCGCGCGTTGATCCCGCGATGTCGATCCAGCACCCGTTGTCCGTCTACCAGCAATTACTGACCGAGGTGCGCGCATGAACTTGCAGCAGGAACGCATCGACGGGCACTGCCAGAGTTTGAAGCTCGAGGGGCTCATGCACCGATACATCGCTCTGGCCAGCGACGCCGCGGCCAAGCAATGGAGTTTCCTCGACTTCCTCGAGAACGCGCTCGCGCACGAACGAGAGACGAGGCAAGTGCGTTCGCGGCAAACACTGGTGCGCATGGCGGGGTTTCCCGCTATCAAGACACTGGATGACTACGACTACAGCTTCGCCGTCGGGGCCCCACGCAAGACGATCGACGAGCTTGCCACCCTGCGCTTCATCGAGCGAGGCGAGAACGCCGTGTTGCTTGGTCCGTCAGGCGTGGGCAAGACGCACCTCGCGATCGCCATCGGATACGCCGCAACGCAGGCCGGCATCAAGACGAAGTTCATTACGGCGGCGGATCTAATGTTGCAGCTCGAGGCCGCACGCCGACAGGAGCGATACGACGCGGTACTTCGACACAACATTCTCGGCCCGAGGTTGCTCATCGTCGACGAGATTGGCTATCTGCCGCTCTCGGGCGATCAGGCCAGCCACTTCTTCCAAATCGTCGCCAAACGCTACGAGCGCGGTTCAATGATCCTGACCAGCAACCTTCCGTTTGCGCAGTGGGACGAAACCTTCGGCGGCAACACCACACTGACTGCAGCGATGCTCGACCGCATCCTGCACCACGCCCACATCATCCAGATCAAAGGAGACAGCTACAGACTGAAACAGCAGCGCCAGGCCGGTCACGTCTGGTCATCGAAGAAGTAACGACTGGCTCAGTTTTACTTTGCGCGATCAGGCGCGAAGTGGCTCAGATTTCAAATGCGTTTGACAGCCACCAAACTCATCTGGCTGGCCTTGCGCAACATCACCGCGAATTGGGGAAGTGCCGCTCATGACTGGAAGACGGCCATGAACCAATTCGCTATCCTTTACGCAGATCGATTCGCTCGGCCTTCCGTGTAATTACTCCACCCGCCTTGAACACGGAAATTCTGACACCCCCTTGCCCTTGGTATTTCGAACCGTGAAGGCAGTTCGTCGCCGGACCGAATAGATCTATTGCGAATCAAAGGGACATGTACGCAATCCAGATGGCGCGCGGATTACGCTGGCCAACCGCGTGCATTGGCCGCTTTGCAAGCGTAATCGGCCCTTTCGTGAGCGCGATCGACTGTCGTCTCATGGCCGAGTCCGGTCATCGAGACATCGCCTCCCCGTAATGCAGCGAGCCGCGCGACTAGAGAACCTATGGCCGCAATCAAGTACATTCCCAACGCGGGCTGATGACGTCGGCGAACCGTTCCCTATTGAACGACTTCGTCCACCATCGCTTGCACTTCCATCACTAGCCGTGAATAGCTCCTCTGCGCGGGCGGATGTTTCGCGAAACATTCCTGCCGCTGTTCCTCTGGCACGCAGCCGACACCACAGGCCGTAATCCCCGGAACCGTCACATCCCTCCAGAGCACATAAACCCGCGCCCCTGCCTGACCGACACCGCCAACGTGTTCGGCCCTTCCGGCACCCCATCCTGACTTTCGCCAAGCAGCAATGCTTTCACCACAGAATCGGCCGGCTTCCGCTTCACCGGCAACTCTGCAAACCGAAACGCTGCAGCAGCATCGCTGAACACATCCGTGTAAAACGCCTCGTTATCGAAGATAACGGCAATATCATCCGTCGACTTGAGCCCCGCATCCGCCGTCTTCGCCCAAGCCTTCAAAAGTGGAACCGTCGTTACAAAGAGATTCGCCTTTCCGTCATCCAACTTCAAGAACCGCCCGTCCGGCCCAGACGTCATCCCGTCGTCGGCGACGGCGTTCTGCACGGTGCTCCCCACCTTCCCGGAAAACCCTTTCGCCTTGACCGTTCCAACGAGCTTTGCCAGCCTCGCATTCACCTCGGCCGTGTATTTCTTGTCCAAATCCGCCCGATCCTCCATCCGTGCCGCATTAACTGCCTCGGCAGCCTTCTTCCGATACGCGAGATAAGAATCAGTCGGCGACGTAGCAGCCTTCGCCCCGACAACAGCGACCAAGGCCAGAAGCACCACAACCCCCACCCCAACCTTCAATCTGGAAATGCTTTTCATTCTTATATGACATCCCCGAAACCAAGCCCGAATGCAAAACGGCTGCCGTGACCCCACGGCAGCCGCTCCTCAGAAACGCCAATTCTAAAACGCTACACAGACGTTACTCATCCACCTTGAAAGCCGAAACCAGCTTCGTCAATTCCGCCGCCTGCTGCTTCAAACTCGCCGCCGCCGCCGCGCTTTCTTCCACCAAAGCAGCATTCTGCTGCGTCATCTGATCGAGCGACTGCACCGCATCCCCGATCTGATCGATCCCGGCACTCTGCTCCAAACTAGCCTCAGCAATCTCGCTCATCATCGCGCTCACACCCCGCACCTGCGAAACAACGTCGCGCATCACCTCGCCCGCCTCGCTAACCAACCGCGACCCGGTATTCACCGTCCCCGCGCTATGTTCGATCAGCGCCTTGATCTCCTTCGCAGCCTGCGCGCTACGCTGCGCCAGATTCCGCACTTCCGAAGCAACCACAGCAAACCCACGCCCCTGCTCCCCCGCCCGCGCCGCCTCCACAGCCGCATTCAACGCCAGAATATTCGTCTGAAACGAAATACTGTCGATCATCACGATGATCTCGGAGATCCGCTGCGACGCGTCGCTGATCTGCTCCATCGTGCTCACGACTTCTCCCACCACCTGCCCGCCGCGCGCCGCCGTATCCGATGCGCCGGTGATCATCTTCGCGGCCGTCGTCGCCGTCTCGGTGTTGTTCCGCACCACGGCCGTGATCTCTTCCATCGACGAAGCCGTCCGCTCCAGGTTGCTCGACTGCCCTTCGGTGCGTTCGCTGAGATCCGCATTCCCCGACGCGATCTGCGCCGAGCCGGTTGCGATCGACGCGGAAGCCGCGCGAATCCGGTGAACGAGCGTCGACAACGACGACACGAACCGGTTGAACGCGTCCGACAACTGCCCGATCTCGTCCTCGCTCTCGACGGTCATCCGGCGCGTCAGGTCGCCCTGGCCGCTGGCGATCTCCGACAGCAGCGTCGCCGCACGCCGGATCGGCGCGGCAATCGCGCGCCCCACCAGCCAGATCACGATCAGCGCGACACCGAGACCCACCACGGCCGCGACCAGCGCCGCGCTGCGGATCGCGCGTGTCACCGGCCCGAGCAGTTCGGCCTGCGGCACCTCGACGACGACATACGCATTCAGCTCCGGAATGAACGACGTCGCGATGAAGCGCGCGCCGCCGTCGCCGTTGTAGCTCAGGGATGAATACGGCTTGCCGGCCAGCAGCGTCGACGACGCATCGCCCGGCAGGCCCTGCTGGTCCTTCAGGAAATGCTTGCCGTCGATCAGCGACGTATCGCGATGCATCATGATCGCGCCGTCGGGACGCACGAGATACGCGAACCCGGTCTCGCCGATCCGGTAAGCGGCGATGCCCTTCGCGAGCGCATCGACGGACAGGCTCATGCTGGCCGCGCCGATCGGCACGCCGTCGAGTTCCACTCGGCTGTTGATGAACATCATGTAGCCGCCGACGGTCACCTCGTGATCCATGTTCACGTCGAACGCCTTGCCGGACGACAGGAAACTGGTCAGCCACTGATCCTTGTCGGTCACCTTCCGCTGCAGGCCGGCTTCGTTGTAGTAGTTGCCGCTCTTCACCGACACCCACTGTACGGACGCGGCCTTCTGCTCGTCCTTCACGTTCTTCGCAAGCTGGATCCAGTTGCGCGTGCCGGCATCGGGTTCGCCGTCGGCTTCCCACTGCAGCAGGAACGCATCACGCGCCAGAATGCGCGACGCGGCAATCGGCCCGGCCAGTTGCCGCTGCACGTCGGCGCGGATGCCGTTCACGGCGGTCGGCAACTCTTCGCGGACGACGCGGTCGCGCACCGCGTTGCCGATCAGGCGAATGCTCAGTCCGCTCGAAATCGCGATGAACACGAGCAGACAACTCGTCATGCTGAGAATCAGCTTGTTCTGAATGGAAAGCTTGCGCCAGAAATGCATGGGGAACCCTCGATAACCGCTCGGTCTGAGCCAGATTGGGTTATCGGCATGCACGCGCAGAACCGCATCGCTGATTTCAGATAGCCATCATGCGAGATTCGTTATGGTGTCGACAGGCGGGCGTCCGATAGATACTCCAGCTAACGCTATTGCTCGGTGGAATTTTGTCCACTCTCGCGCCGTTGTGCTTCGGGTCTAACCACAGATGGAGCACCTTCCCCCTCTGCCTGAAGCGTGATCCTGTATTCGTACACGGCGACGGCAAGTTTAAAGCCGACTGCGACTGTAACAGTCAGAACCAGAAACGATGCTGCGGTCATCTGTAGCAGCGAGAACAGCGCATCATTCGGAAACGCGGCATCGACTTCGTCGAGCAGTCGCGCCAGTTCGTCGCGGCCGTTTCCCTGGATAGTCAACAGCACAGGGCGCAGACGGTCCAGCATCGCTGTCACCGCGGCGTGCCGCTGAATTACGTCGGTTTCTTTCTCGATGATCTTGACCATCTGGCTCACAGACGGCCGGGAAGTACACGCGTCCGTAGTCACACCAAGACGGCATGTCTGCTCGGTCAATTCCCGGATTCTCGCGAGATCCACATCGACCTGTGCGGCAGCCGGCCGCAGGAATCGCGTATCGAACGAATAGTAGGAAGTCACCAGCGAAAACGCGACTCCGAATACTGACATCGCCGCGAATATCTCTCCAATCATCTTGTACAGCGTGCGCTTCCTTTCAACCTGGCTCTTGAGCCGGCGCTTCACATCATCAGGTGCGTCCTTCGGCAGATCACCAAGTCTTGCGTGTACCGCCATCAGCGATCGATGCCGCATGGTTCCGATTAACACCACATATCCGATAGCCCACGGTAACGGTATCCAGCGCCACTGGCTCAACCACGGGTATGAAATATGACTAGCCATCCATGGACCAAGCCAGAAATGGCACAACAATGTAATCACCAATGTGATGACGATCGTCTGGATGACCAAGAATCTGGGCGACAAATCGGCTGTCAACGAGCGCATCAACGGTTGGGCAAGATCCCAAGCACTTCGCTTCTCGGTGCGATTTACAACGGCCACCACATTATTCTCGATCGACATCTACATATTCCATCAGGTTCAAATCTTGAGCGAGCGTAGGCAATCCGATCAATACGCGACAAAGATCGTCACGCGTCGATTCCGCGCCCGCGCCGCCGCATCGTCGCCCGCCACGAGCGGCTGCGTATCGGCCCGCCCGATCGCCGCAAGCCGGTGCGGCGCGACGCCGCGCTCGGTCAAGTAGCGCACGACGCTCCCCGCGCGCGCCGACGAAAGCTCCCAGTTCGATTCGTATTTCGCGTTCGCGATCGGCACGCTGTCGGTATGCCCTTCGACGAGAAGGTCGCCGGTCGCGTGATCGCTCAGTGCCTGCGCGATCTGGTTCAACACGGGCGACGAATCGGGCAGCAACCGCGCATCGCCGACATTGAACAGGATCTTCGCGTCGATCCCGATCTCGACGCCATGCGGCGCTTTCACGAGCGAAATCCGGCCGTTCGTCTTCAACGCATCGAGCAACGCGAGCCAGGCCGGCGCACGTTCGGGCACAGCGGCAGCACTGGCAGCACGCGCAGCGCCATCGGCGTGTCGCGCGAGCGTCTGGTAGCGCGCGTCGAGCGCATTGTATTTCGCGAGCTGCAGCACATACAGCGCGAGAAACAGCACCATCAGCGTCGTGATGAGATCCGCGTACGAAATCAGCCAACGCCCGGACTGCGCGCCTTCGATTTCGTCATCGTCGCGATCGGCAGCGGTTGCGCCGTCAGTTCGAGCTGTCATGTTGAAGACCCGGGTTCGGCATACGGCACGCGCACATCACGCGAGCGACTCCGCGGCGCGCCCGCGCACGTCGCCGGTCAGGCGCGTTTCGATCATATGCGGCGACTCCTTGCGCGAAATCGCCAGCAATCCGTCGAGATACAGCTTGCGGAACCGCAGTTCGCTGTCGATCTGCGCGCGCAGCTTGCCGTAAAGCGGCAGGAACACGAGGTTCGCAAACGCCAACCCGTAAAGCGTCGCGACGAACGCGACCGCGATGCCCGGCCCGAGCTGCGCCGGTTCGAGCATATGGCTGGTCACCTGCACGAGCCCGAGCACCGATCCGAGAATGCCGAACGTGGGCGCATAACCGCCGGCCTGCTGCCACACGCGCGCGGCGGCCAGGCGGCTGCGCTCGTACGCGTCGAGTTCGCGCTGCAATGCATCCTCGAGCACGGCGGTCGACACGCCGTTCGCCAGCAGTTCGAGCCCGCGGCGTGCGAACGGGTGGATGCCGCTCACATCCATCGATTCGAACGCGAGCAGCCCGTCGAGCTTCGCGCGGTCGCCCCATTCGAGCAGGTCGGACAGGTTCTTGCGATCAACCTCGCGTGCGCGCACGAACGCGAGCCGCAACTGCTTCACCGCGTCGAAGAAGCGTGCCCACGTGTTCTGGATCATCACCGCGCCGAGCGTGCCGCCGAGCACGATGACGAGCGCCTCGAACTGGAACAGCATCGGGAAATGCCCGCCTTCCAGCGCGAAGCCCAATACGATTGCCGCGCCACCGAGCACCACACCGGCCAAGGTCAACAGATCCATACGCCCCCCTCGTATCACGCGTTCGACGACGATGCCGACGCAACGGACGCAGCGGCCGTCGCAGGCGCCTTGGCCGCGCGAACGGCATCCAGCACGCGCCGCTCGATATCCTCGATCTCAGCCGGATCGAGCTTGAGTTCGCGGCGCATCACCCACGCCACCTCGTTGCGACGCGCCTCGGTCATCACGGAAAACAGCTTGTCGGCCACCGCGCGATCGTCGAGGTTCGCGATCAGCTTCGCGAGGTCGTACGTATCGAATGCGCTGATGACGTCGAACAGCGTGCGCTGGTCGACCCACACGAGATCCTCCAGCGCGCTCACGTCGCCGCCGCGACGCGCGTTGCGCCGCGAGAAATACGCGACACCCTTTTGCTCGACGTAACTGAGCACCTTCGATTTGCGGAACGCGAACACTTCGTCGGCAATCTCGCCGTTCGACAGCTTGTTGAGCAACAGCGTCTTGTCGACGCCGATCAGCGATTCGAGATCGGCCAGTTCAATAAGCTCGAGTTCGCTGTTGATCGACAGGTCGAGATCGTGATCGGCGACCTGCTGCGCGCGATCGATCACGCGCGCAGGGTCGAAGGTGACGACCTGGCGCGCATCCGACGAAGCCGCATAGTCACTCGCACTGCCGGCAAGGTCGGCCTGCGCGGCTTCGATCGTGACGAGATTGAGCTTCTCCATGCGCCGCAGCATCGCGAGCACATGCGGCCGCGAATGGCCGGCAATCGCGCGGCATTTGCGGATCACTTCAGCGAGCGGCACCGATGTCTCGGCCGCATGGGCCTGCATCGGCCGGCGTGCCCATGCGTCGCCCGATTCGCGCGCGTCGGCGCCCGCCATCAGCGCCAGCACATGCGCATACGACAACACGCCGGGCATGAAGTCCGCATGCGTATAGGTGGCGAGTTGATCGTCCTTGCGCTTCACACGCCGGATCATCGTCCGCACGATATGGCGCAGCAGCGCGGACACGCGCTCGATTTCATCGTCGAGCATGGCGGCCGGCACGACCGTGAGCTGACAGAATGAAAGCGCCTTCGCGGTATGGGCACGCGGCTCGGCAGCGAGCAGCGCCGATTCGCCGAAGAACTCGCCACGGCCGAGCGTCGCGACGATGACGCGCTTGTCGTCGCATCGCGTGGACAGCTCGACCTTGCCGTCGGTAATCAGAAAGATCACGGGCTCACCCGCGAAACCCTCGGCGTAAATGATTTCTCCGGGCGCCGCCGTACGCGTCCACGATTGCTGACGATTCAAGTCGATTCCCCTGCTGCGCTGAATTTCTTTGACTGCGCGCCGCATGTCGAAAGCATGCGTGTCGCGAGCCATCCCCGTGACTCGTTTACGTCATCGGGCTCAACATCCTTTAGGGAATTCACACTCGTTTCGATGCGAAATCAAGGTGAAACGTTTGCGGATTGCACGGCCGCATCGATAGTTTCATTTCGATGCGCGCATCGTGTCGTGCAATTGAAAACGCGATGCGACCCTGCGCATCAAAACTCCATGTCGAGTTCGTCGATGTCTTCGTGCTCCGCCTTCGCCGCGTCGATCCACTCCGCAACGAACGGATGCGCAAGCACCTGCATGCAGTACTCGGCGATCTCCGGCTCCAGCTTCACGTCGTAGGTCAGGAAACGCGTGACGACCGGTGCATACATCGCATCGGCAATGCCGATCTCCGCGCCGAACAGCCAGGGGCCGCCGTACGCGGCCAGACATTCGCGCCAGATCGTCACGATCCGCTGGATGTCGTGCTGCGCGCGCGACCAGATCCGGAAGCCGGGGAAATGCGCGCGCAGGTTCATCGGCAACGCGGATCGCAACGCGCTGAAACCGGAATGCATCTCGCCGCAAATCGACCGGCAATGCGCGCGCGCATGCCGGTCTTCAGGCAGCAACCGCGCCTGCGGCCGGATTTCGTTCAGGTATTCGGCGATCGCGAGCGTGTCCCACACGGCGTTGCCGTCGTGCGTCAGGCACGGCACGAGAATCGACGGCGACAGCAGCAACAGCTCCGCGCGCGACGCGGCATCGATCGGCACGCTGACGGTCTCGAACGCGAGCCCGCTCAGCTTCGCGAGCAGCCAGCCGCGCATCGACCACGACGAGTAATTGCGGCTGCTGATGGTCAGCGTCGCCTGTCCGGTAGATTCCATGTCGCTCCCCTGCTGAAGGCCGTTCGTGCCCCTGCACCGAAAATGGACGCCGTACGTCATCGCCCGCACCATACCGGTGCGGCGCATTCGCCGAACTGGCGCAGCGCTGCACGATGTCGCGGCATCGGCGACACGCGAGACCGGCGCGGCCACGCAGCGCCTTCGGCCGGCCGTCGTCGCGTGCTGTGTGCGTCACCGCATTGCCGAACCGCGTGCAACGCGCGTGCCAGCCGCGCGCTGGCACACGGCTTGCCTCGTTCAATGCAATGCGGCGCAACGAGCGACGGTCATGAATCTGCTTGCCTATCCGTTCTATCAATGGTCTGCCGAATGCCTGCGGCCAGCGCGTGCATGGGCGGCCACCACCCGCGCGACGATGTCGCTATGGCCGCCGTCCACCGCGGCGCCGACGGGCCGCATGCTCGACGCGCTGTGCGAACTGCTCGAATGCTGCGCGTTCTCGCATCGGCGTCCGCCGTTCGGCATCGCATCGATCGTCGTCGACGGCGCAACGGTGCCGATCGTCGAGGAAGCGGCAGCGGCCACACCGTTCGGCACGCTGCTGCATTTCCGCAAGGCGCGGCCGGTCGCGCGTCAGCCGCGCGTGCTGATCGTCGCGCCGATGTCCGGGCATTTCGCGACGCTGTTGCGCGGCACGGTGCACACGATGCTGGCCGACCACGACGTGTACATCACCGACTGGCACAACCCGCGCGACATCCCGCTGACGGCCGGACGGTTCGGCTTCGACGAATACGTCGTGCATGTGATCGACTTCATCCGCCACGTCGGCCCGGACGCGCATGTGCTCGCGATCTGCCAGCCGACCGTCGCCGCGCTCGCGGCGGTCTCGCTGATGGCCGCCGGCGGCGATCCGGCGCAGCCCGCGAGCCTGACGCTGATGGCAGGCCCGATCGACTGCCGCGTGAATCCGACCAAGGTCAACGCGCTCGCGACGAGCCAGTCGATCGAATGGTTCGCGCGGAACCTGATCAGCATCGTGCCGGCGGGCTTTGTCGGTGCGCAACGGTGCGTGTATCCGGGCTTCGTGCAGGTCGGCGCATTCATGTCGATGAACCCCGAGCGGCATGCGGCGTCGTTTGCCGATCTGTATCACGAGCGCGCGAAGGGCGACCCGGCGAAAGCCGATACGCTGCGGCACTTCTACGACGAGTATTTCGCGACGGCCGACCTCACCGCGGAGTTCTATCTGGAAACGGTCGAGAAGGTGTTCCAGCAATACGCGCTCGCGCGCGGCGAGCTGACGGTCGGCGACCGGCTCGTCGAACCGGCGGCGATCCATCGCACCGCGCTGCTGACGATCGAAGGCGAGAAGGACGATATCTGCGCAGTCGGCCAGACGGTGGCCGCGCAGGAACTGTGTTCTGGGTTGCCGCCGTATCTGAAGACGCACCACGTGCAGACGGGTGCGGGCCACTACGGCGTATTCAACGGCAGCCGATGGGAAACGCAGATCTATCCGATCGTGCGCGCGACGATCCACGACAACGAGCCGTACGATCGCACCACGGATGCGGAAGGCAACGCGAGCGGCACGCACTACGTCACGCTGCGGGCACTGCTCGATGCACGCGCAACCGGGCACGATGCGGCGGCCGAAACACCATCGCATCAGGCCCACTGAGCCCGTGCGGCGGCGCAACGACCAGCATTCCAAAAGAGTCGCCCCGCCGTGGCGGCGGGGCGTGATGTCCGGCGGCGCCCGGACGGCGCTCGCCCGGCCTGCGTTTTACGAACAGGCCTTGCCGTGCGACGGATGGAAGCCCTTCGCCTTCGCATCCGCTTCCGACATGTAGCTGCCGTGCTTCGTCTTGCCGTAGTACTTGTCGGTCGAGCAGTGATAGACCTTCGTGCTGTCGTTGACCCACACCTTGCCCGCGCCGCCGCCCGGCGCCGCGGCCGTAGTCGTCGCAGGCGCGCTCTTCGCGGGCGCTGCACCGGACGCAGCGGAAGCGGAAGCCGCCGTGGCGGGTGCCATCGCGGCCGGCGCGCTGGCCGCAGCCGCCGACGATGCGCCGTACCAGGTCTTCACACCCTTATGACCCGCACATGCGCCCTTCTTCGACGCGCCCGAGTAGAACGAACCGTCCTTGCACAGACCGGTCGTGCCGGCCGGCGCGCTGGCCGGAACCTGCGCAAACGCACCGATCGACATACCCATGCCAGCGACAAGCGCGGCGATCAACATCGTCTTTTTCATAGTCCTCTCCTGATTGGCCTGCATAGTGAAAGCGTCCCGGGCATCCCCGGGGAAACCCACGGTTACCGCACCCAGCGGCACACGCGATGGTGGTGATGCTCGAAATGGCACTCGCGGTGCGAATGCGCTTCGGCAAGCGCCGGAACGAGGACGGCGCAGGCAAGTGCGGTGGCGGTCAGGATCTTCGCGATGCGGTTCATGGAACTCTCCCGGGTAGGTCAGCCGGTGATCCGGCCGTTATCTCCTTAACGCCGGTCGTCGACACTCCGTGCACCGCGTAGCGCGCAATTGACGATGTTTGACACCGCGTGGCCGACGACGGCCAAAGCTGACGAATGTCTTTCTAGACCTTCCAGTCTGTCAGGTTGAAAACGATTCGGCATTCAAACGAACGATCCGGGGGGCAGACACGCCGGTTCCGGAAAGAAGCAAAGAAAAACCGCCCGAAGGCGGTTTGTCGCAAACGTGCGCATGATGCGCGTCGGCTGGCGCATGCGCACCGTGATCAATCCGGCAGCGACGCCCCGGCCTCGCCCCACGGCACCTGCGCGATCACGGCAACGCTGCCTGCTTACTTCAACCGCCCCGACAGGAACTGCCCGAGCCGTTCGCTCTTCGGATTCACGAGAATCTCCTGCGGATTCCCTTCCTCCTCGATCTTCCCTTGATGCAGGAAGATCACATGATTCGACACGTTGCGCGCGAAACCCATCTCGTGCGTGACGACGACCATCGTGCGCCCTTCCTCCGCGAGCTTCTGCATCACCTTCAGCACTTCGCCCACCAGTTCCGGATCGAGCGCCGAGGTCGGTTCGTCGAACAGCATGACTTCAGGCTCCATCGCCAGCGCGCGCGCGATCGCGACGCGCTGCTGCTGACCGCCCGACAGGTGCGACGGATACATGCCCTCGACGCGCGGCGCCAGGCCGACCTTCTCCAGATACATGCGCGCCCGCGCGATCGCTTCATCCTTGCCGATCCCGAGCACGGCCATCGGCGCCTCGATCACGTTCTCGAGCACCGTCATGTGTGCCCACAGGTTGAAGTGCTGGAACACCATCGACAGCTTCGTGCGCATCCGCTGCAACTGCTTCTGGTCGGCCACGCGCAGCGACCCGTTGCGATCGCGCGCGGTCTGGATCGGCTCGTTGCCGATCGTGATCTGCCCCGAGCACGGCTGCTCGAGGAAGTTGATGCAGCGCAGGAACGTGCTCTTGCCGGAGCCGCTCGAGCCGATGATGCTGATCACGTCGCCGGCCTTCGCCTTCATCGACACGCCCTTCAACACCTCGTTGTCGCCGAATTTCTTGTGCAGGTTGTCAACGGTGAGCTTGTACATGCTTGGTCCTTCCTTGCGAATGCATTAATGGCCGCGCGGCGAGAGGTACGCGAGCCAGCGCGTCTCGAGCTTGCGGAACGCCCAGATGAGCGTGAACACGACGACGGCGTACAGCGCGGCTGCAATGCCGTAGGCCTGGAACGACATGTACGTCGCCGAATTGACGTCGCGCGTGACCTTCAGGATGTCGGGCACGGTCGCGGTGAACGCGAGCGTCGTCGCGTGCAGCATCAGGATCACTTCGTTGCTGTAGCTCGGCAGCGAGCGGCGCAGCGCAGAAGGCAGGATGATCCGCGTATAGAGCTTGAAGCGCGACATCCCGTACGCGAGCCCGGCCTCGATCTCGCCGGCCGCCGTCGCCTTGATCGCGCCCGCGAAGATCTCCGTCGCATACGCGCATTCGTTCAGCACGAACGCGAGCAGCGTGCAGTTCATCGCGTTGCGGAAGAACGTGTCGAGCAGCACATGGTTATGCACAACCTGCAGGCTGTAGATGCCCGTGTAGCACATCAGCAGCTGCACGTAGAGCGGCGTGCCGCGGAACACGTACGTATAGAGCCACACGGGGCCCGAGATCCAGCGGTTCGACGATGCCCGCGCGATCGCGAGCGGCACGGCCAGCGCGAAGCCGAGGGCGATCGACACGACCAGCAGCCACAGCGTGATCGCGAGGCCGCTGAAGCGGTAGCCGTCGGTATACAGATAGCTTTGCCAGTACTGGCTGATGATTTCGATCACAGCGCGAGCCTCCGGACGCCGACGGAATATCGCTTCTCGAGGTGATGCAGCACGACGTTGGATACCGTCGTGATCGCGAGGTAGATCGCGCCCGCAGCCAGCGTGAAGAAGAAGAAATCGAGCGTGCTCTTGCCCGCGTCCTGCGACGCCTTCACGACGTCGGCCAGGCCGATGATCGACACGAGCGCAGTGGCCTTCACGAGCACCTGCCAGTTGTTGCCGATACCGGGCAGCGCGAAGCGCATCATCTGCGGGAACAGGATGCGGCGGAACACGCGCCAGCCGCCCATCCCGTACGCGAAGCCCGCTTCGAGCTGGCCGCGCGGCACCGCGAGGAACGCGCCGCGGAACGTCTCGGTGAAGTACGCGCCGTAGATGAAGCCGAGCGTCACGACGCCGGCCACGAACGGGTCGATGTCGATCTGGTCCCAGCCGATCAGGTCGGTCAGGTTGTTCAGCAGGATCTGGATCCCGTAGAACAGCAGCAGCATCAGCACGAGGTCCGGCACCGCGCGGATCAGCGTCGTATAGAAGGTGCCGACCGCCTTGAGCACGCGGTTGGTCGACAGTTTCGCCGCCGCGCCGGCCAGCCCCAGCACGAGCGACGCGGCGAGCGACAGCACCGCGAGCTTCACGGTCTCGACCGTGCCGGCCCACAACAGCGGGCCAAATCCCTGGAAAATCATGTCAGCGTATCCCGATCCGGAAAAACAAGCGGCGCAGCGCGGCCGAAACCGCGTGCGCCGTGAAAGCGTCAGCCGCCGTAGACGTCGAACGCGAAGTACTTCTTCTCGAGCTTCCGGTACGTGCCGTCCTTCAGCATCCCGCCGATCGCCGCGTCGATCTTCGCCTTCAGCTCGGCGTCGTCCTTGCGCAGGCCGATGCCCGCGCCGTTGCCGAGCGTCTTCGGATCGTTGATGTCGCCGCCGGCGAACTGGAAGTTCGCGCCGCGCGGCGTCTTCAGGAAGCCGAGATCGGCCTGCACGCCGTCCTGCAGCGCCGCGTCGAGGCGGCCGGACGTCAGGTCCTGGTACACGCCGTCCTGGTTCTGGTAAGGCACGACCTGCACGCCCTTCGGCGCCCAGTAGGCCTTCGCGTAGGTTTCCTGGATGGTGCCCTGCTCGACGCCGACCGACTTGCCCTTCAGCGATTCGGCCGTCGGCTGCAGGTTCGCGCCCTTCTTCGCGACGAGGCGCGTCGGCGTGTTGAACAGCTTGTCGGAGAACGCGATCTGCTCGGCGCGCGCCGGCGTCATCGACATCGACGACAGCACGCCGTCGAACTTCTTCGCCTTCAGCGCCGGGATCATCCCGTCGAAATCGTTTTCGATCCACACGCACTTCGCCTTCAGGCGCGCGCAGATCTCGTTGCCGAGATCGACATCGAAACCGACGACCTTGCCGCTTGCGTCCTTCGATTCGAACGGCGGGTAGCTGGCGTCGACGCCGAACCGGATCGTCGACCAATCCTTCGCATGGGCACCGACCGCGATGCAGGCAAGGGCAATACTGAGCGCGAGTTTCTTCATGACGTTCCTGTAAGTGGCGGAGGACTCGGCAGATGTCCCGCGGGCGGGCCGCACCTGCCCAACCTGCGCGCCATCGTCCGGACACCCAAGTTGTACATACAACTTTGCCGTTTACCGAGTTACCCGTGCAATCCGTGTTTATCTCTATTCGGAGAACCTCGATCCTCCGGTGGAATTTTTCTTTTATTTCAAATGGCTACAGATTTCTTTCGGCGGGTTGACGACTTTCGTCTCACGATTGTGGAATCGCATGCGCATCGGAGATTTGTCTAGACAATACGGTCAAAACGGAGACCGACGCACATGCAACGCGACAGGTCCGGGAAATGGCCGCGAAACCGGGGGGCAGGAATAGGCGATCGCCTACCGCTCGCACCATCGATGGCGAGATCGGCCGACTGCGTCTTGCCCGTCCCGGCGGACTGCATCGCCGCCCGCACGGCGACCATCGCGATGGTCGGGCACACGTGCGCCGCGCATTGCTTGCCTCGGCGTCTCCCCGATGGGAAACGGTCCGTCAGGTTGTCTATACTGACGTCGCCGCGCACCGCCAACCGTGCGTCTCTCCAACAGCGATGCAATGACCACACCGATCTATCAGGAAATCAAGGACTTCATCCTCGCGCGCATTCATGCCGGCGAATGGGCGGAAGGCGACCAGGTGCCGTCGGAGAACGAACTCGCGCGCGAATTCAACGTCGCACGGATGACCGTCAATCGCGCGCTGCGCGAGCTGACGGCCGAGCAGGTGCTCACGCGCACGCGCGGCTCCGGCACGTATGTGGCATCGCCGAAGTACGAATCGACGCTGGTCGCGATCCGCAGCATCTCGGACGAAGTCGCCGCGCGCGGCCACGGCTATCGCGCGCAGGTGCTGCAGGTCGGCGCAGCAATCGCCGATACGAAGCTCGCCGACGAACTGCAGCTCGACACGGGCAGCCCGATCTTCCATTCGCGCGTGCTGCACTTCGAGAACGACACGCCCGTGCAGCTCGAGGAACGCTGGGTCAATCCGGCCTGTGCGCCCGAATATGCGTTGCAGGACTTCACGACGACGACGCCGAACCAGTACCTGACGCGCGTCGCGCCGCTGCAGCGCGTCGAATACCGGATCGAGGCCGCGATGCCCGACGCGGAAACGCGCAAGCGGCTGACGATGGACGAACGCGAGCCGTGCCTGATGCTGCATCGGCGCACGTGGTCGCAGGGGCTGGTCGCGTCGGTGGCCAATCTCTGGCATCCGGGCAGCCGTTACCGGTTCACCGGGCATTTCTGATGCACGGCATCACCGCGCGCCGGGCCGTCCCCATCGCTCGATCGCACTGACCGCCCGCGTCAACCCGTCCTCCTGCGCGATGCGCGCGCCGAGTTCCGTTGCACGCGCCTTCGTATCGCCGCGTTCGGCAAACGCGATCGCTCGCGCCAGCGCGGCAGCGTCCACGCGCCGCCCCGCGACCGGCGCATCCGCCACGCCGAGCCGCTGCAGCCGGTTCGCCCAGAAGAACTGATCGCCCGCGAACGGCACGACGACCGACGGAATGCCGGCCCGTGCGGCCGAATGCGTGGTGCCCGAGCCGCCGTGATGAATCGCCATCGAGGTGCGCGGAAACAGCCAGTCGTGCGGCGTGTCGCCGATCACGCAGACCTGCGCCGGCAACATCGATGCGTCGATACCGCTCCAGCCCGGATAGAACAGCGCGCGCCGCCCGGCGAGCGCATGCGCCAGCGCGTCGGCCATCGCGGCCCGGTCGAAGCCGGCCATGCTGCCGAAACCGATGTACACCGGCGGATCGCCCGAGTCGAGAAAGGCCGCGAGTGCCGGCGGTGGTGTCCATGCACGCGCATCGATACGCCACTGGCCGCATGCGAGCACCTGGGACGGCCAGTCGGCAGGGCCGGACAGCAGCGCCGGCGACACGCCGTACAGCATCGGATGATCGGTCCACACCTGCTTGCGCGGCGGCAACCCGCACACGCTTGCGCGCGCCGCGTTCGTCGCCCTCCTGAACGCCTGCCACAACAGCGCGTTCACGAGCCGGTGGCTCGCACGGTTCAGCCAGCGCGGCAGCTTCCCCGGCGGCAGGAACGGCGACGCGAATTCGGCAGTCGGCGTGATCGGGATCATGCCCGTGCCGATCGCCGGCACGCCGCGATACTCGGCAACCGACAGCCCGACGAACGACGCGAGCCCCGACACGAGGATCGCGTCGCAGCCGGCCGATGCGTCCGCGACTTCGCGCATCCACGCGGCCGTGTTCGCATTCGCGATCGCCGCGAGCGCCTTCGACGTGTCGTTGAAACCGCCGCGCCCGCGCACCGCATCCGCCAACGCGCCGTCCGGTGCGATCGCGCGGCGGATATCGCCGGACAACGGCGCCGACGGCACGCCAAGCGCGGCAGCCGCGCCGAGCGTCGCCGCGTCGGCCAGCAGCCGGACATCGTGGCCGGCGCCCGTCAGCGCGCAACCGAGCGCCGCGAGCGGGCGCGTGTCGCCTTCGGTGCCGTAGGTGGCGATGACGAGCTTCATGCGTGACTCCTCGTGCACGACGGAAACGGATGGCTTCGTAAAAATGCACGTCGTATACTAATGCAACTCGTGCACTTTCAGTCAATCTCCCCCGCCATGCCGATTCCGACCGACGATCCGGGCCGCCGCGCGCGCAAGCGCATCCAGATGCTCGCGCATCTTGCCGCCACCGGCGCGCGCCTGTTCGATACGCACGGCTACGAAGCCGTCACGATGGAGCAGATCGCCGCGCAGGCCGATGTCGCGAAGCGCACGCTGTACAACCATTTTCCGACGAAGGAAGCGGTGCTCGCGCACTGGCTCGAAGGCGAACTCGCGCGTGATCTCGCGCATCTGCAGCGCGACGTCGCGCAACGCAAGACCTTCGCATCGCGCATCGGCTGCGTGCTCGACGCGTCGGCCGCGTGGTGCGAGCAGCATCCCGTGTATCTGCTCGCTTATTTGCGGCATCGCTTCCTGAGCATCGGCGCGGTCGAACCGGCAAGCGGTGGAGAGAACGGCAGCGATATCGCGCGGGTATGGCAGCAACTGATCGCCGCGGGGCAGCAATCCGGCGAACTGAACGGCACGCTGCGCGCCGACCAGCTCGCGACGTGGTTTCATCACCTGTATCTCGCCGCGATGCTGCGCTGGCTGACCGTGCCGGGGCTGTCGCTGAAACGGGAGTTCCAGTCGGTCGCGAAGTTATTTGTCGAAGGCGCGGAAGCGAAACGCTGAGCGCGCAAGCCGCCGGTCAAACGTTCACAGTCGCCCGAGCAGGACCGCGAGCAGCGAGCGCCCGAAACGGGCGACCGCCGCACCGCATGTAACAAACGCGCGCTTCATTTCTTCCGCGACGATTTCGCCGCCGCCGGCGCACCGCGCTGCGCGGCAGCGCCACCGCCCGACGGCCATTGCGTCTCGTCGAGCAAACGGTCGAACAGCCGCGCGCGCTCGTCGGCCGACAGCGGGCACAGCCCGAACATCGCCGATAGCGCGAGCCCCCAGGCCGCCTTCCATCGCAGCAGCGCAAGGTCGGGATCGCCGGATTCGGCTGCGATGCGCTTTGCGTTCTCGCCATCGATGTCCCGAACCTGCTGCAACGGCGCGGGATCCTCGACCAGCGCCGCCATGATCGCGAGCGCCGCCGACGGCTGCTGGTCGATCACTTCGCGCATCGTCGCGATCTGCGCGGACAACGTCGGCTGCGCTTCGCGCGGATCGCGCGCAGCCAGATAGTCGCGCTGGAATCGTTGATAGTAGTCCTGCTGATGTTCCATCAGCGCGTTCAGCACATCGCCTTTCGTGCGGAACTGATGCATCAGCCCGCCCTTGCTGATGCCGCTTTCGCGTGAAATCGCATCGAACGTGAGCTTGCCCGGACCGTCGCGCTCGAGGATCGCGAGCGCCGCCTGGATCGCGGCAGTGCGCGTTCGCTCGGAACGCGTCGGGTTATCCATGAACTTTCCCCGGTATGGAGTGACGCAACGCGACCGTGCCGAACCGGCGCGACCGCATGCAGGAAGTGCGCGGAGTCTATCACAAACAAACCGCCTGGTCGGTTTACATCCGGAAATGGCGGTGCTACGATCGGCTCCCGCATCGGCTCCGGCCGGATCAACGGCTGTTTTGCGCACCGGTCACAGGTGCGCGATCACCGCCGGTGGTGCGGCTGCCCGGCCGATGACCGCCGCCGAACCGCCCATCGCCTCCGGAATTCATGCAGTCGTTGCGCCCCAAAAACAAACCGTCTAGTTGGTTTTTTTACTGAACCCCGAGCGGCGATGCCGCCCCGTTGCACCACCCTTCGCGCCGGCTACCGGCGCGCACCCCGACCCGGAGAATCAGATGCACCGATCGATCAAGCCCAGCCACCTGCTCAACGCCGCGCTTTGCATCGCGCTCGCCGGATGCGCCGGCGTCCAGCCGGCCCGCTATAGCGGCATCGAATCGTCGCCGTACCTGCGCAGCGATCCGCAAGACAAGTCCGGCCGCGTGCCCTACCGCTATGCGTTGCCGGCGGACTGGCACAAGTACCGGAAGCTGATCCTCGACCCGGTGGCCGTCTATCGCGGCACCGATCATCAGTTCGGCAACCTGACCGACCAGGACAAGTCGACGCTTGCCACGTATATGGGCGACACGTTCGCGAAGAAGCTCGGCAAGCGCTTCGAACTGACGAGCGCGCCGGGCCCCGACACGCTGCGCGTGAAGCTGACGCTGACAGGCGCCGTGACGACGACGGCATTTGCCGGCGCATTCGCGCATTTCGATCTCGCGGGCAACGTCTACAACGGCGTGCAGGCGATCCGCGGCCGCGAAGGCGCATTCACGGGTTCGGTCATTTACGCGGTGGAGATTCGCGATGCATCGACGAACCGGCTGATCAGCGCGTACGTGACGAAGCAGTATCCGAATGCGATGAACATCGGCGCGAGTTTCGGCGCGCTCAGCGCGGCAAAAACCGGCATCGACAAGGGCGCCGATGCACTCGTCGCGCAATTCGACTGACACCCGTCGGCTAACGGTGGCGCGTATTGCGCAGGCGCGTGCCCACTGGCCGCGAGCAGCAATCTTCTGGGTCGTTCCGCTCGCGGCCGCCTTGTTCTGTGTCGCATGGGGCGTCGCGTCGCTCGGCAGCCGCGGGCCGACGATCACGATCGCGTTCGCGACAGCCGACGGGCTGGAAGCCGGCCGATCGACGCTGCGGCTGCGCAACGTCGAAGTCGGCCGCGTGACGCGCGTTCGCGCGTTGCGCGGGCAATCGGGCGTGCGCGTCGATGTGCAGCTGGACACCGACATGCACGCACTAGCGGTTGCGGACACACGCTTCTGGATCGTGCGGCCGCGCATCGGGCCCGGCGGCCTCTCCGGTCTCGATTCGGTGCTATCGGGTGCGTACATCGCGGCCGCGACAGGCGGTTCGCGCGCACCGCGCGCGACGTTCATCGGGCTCGATGCGCCGCCAGTCACCGAAGACGGCGGCCGTCACTACACGCTGCACACGGCGTCGCTCGGCTCGGTCGCGATCGGTTCGCCGGTCTATCACCGGCGCGCACGCGTCGGCCAGGTGACCGGTTATGCGCTCGATGCAGACGGGCACGGCGTCTCGATCGACGTGTTCGTCGCCGCGCCGTTCGATCGGTACGTCGACGTCGATGCGCGCTGGTGGCAGGCCGGCGGCATCGGCCTGCGGCTCGACGCGGGCGGCATGAAACTCGGCACGCCGTCGATCGCCGCGATGCTCGCCGGCGCACTCGCGTTCGCGTCGCCGCCCGGGCGCGCATCGATCGTCGCGGCGCCGGACGGCAAGCGCTTTCGCGTGGCCGACGACGAAATCGACGCGATGCGGACGCCGAATGCGCCGGCCGCGCCCGTCGTGATGCGTTTCGATCGCTCGCTGCGCGGCCTCGATGTCGGCGCGCCGGTGGATTTTCGCGGCATCGAACTCGGCAACGTAACGGCCGTCGGCACCGAATACGACGCAGCACGCGGCGACGTCACGATGCGCGTGACGATGGCGCTCTACCCCGATCGCCTCGGGCAGCGCTACCGCGACGTGCTCGGCAACGGCGACACCGACGCCGGCAAGGCGCTGCTACGCACGCTCGTCGCGCGCGGGTTGCGCGGCCAGTTGCGCGTGGGCAACCCGATCGCGAACCGGTCGTATGTCGCGCTCGACATGTTCCCGCACGCGCCGCCCGCCTCGGTCGACACGAATCGCGAGCCGATCGCGTTGCCGACCGTGCCCGGCACGCTCGACGTGCTGCGCGTGCAAATTGCCGATATCGCCGGAACACTGTCCCGGTTGCCGCTCGATCGCATAGGTACGGATCTGAACGCAGCGCTCGTAAACACCAATACGCTGTTCACGCAACTCGATACCGAACTCGCGCCGCATGCGCGCGACGCGCTGGGCATTGCGCGACAGACGTTCACGGCTGCGCAGGCGATGCTCCGGCAAGAGGGTGCGGGTACATCGAACCTCCACCGCACGCTGACGCAATTCGCGCGAACATCGCGCGCACTGCGCGCATTGGCCGGCGAACTGGAACAGCATCCGGAGTGGGTGCTGCCGAATGCGTCGAGCACCACGCCACCGGCCGACGCGCCGCATCCGGCGAGTGCGGCACGGTGAGCGCGTCGCGCGGTGCATACAGATTTTTACGACGATCGCACGCACCGCATGCCAAATTTCCCGCGCAGCAGTATGCTGATGACGTACGGCCGCGCACGGTGCATCGGGCAATCCCGTAGTTGCGACGTTGTCGCGCCGCCGTCGCGACCGCAATCATGCATTGCAAGGAGGGATTCGTGATGACTACCACGCATCAGCACTTCCACCTCGAACTACGGCACGCCACCGCGCCGACCTATTTCATCAGCTACCTGTTTCCGGCCTTGCTGTTCGTTTACGAACTGCTGCGCGTCGGCCAGTGGATCCGCGATCACGGGATGCAATTCGCCGCGTTCAAGCAAATGGGTTACGAGTATCTGCTGATGCTGCTGTTCGTCGGGCTGCAGATCGTGGTCGAGGCGATCTTCCTGCTCGGCGCCGCGATGCGCAAGGATCATCGCGATTTCGAGCACCGGCTGCCGAACGTGGTCCTCGGCATCGGCTGCTCGATCGCGCTGCTCGCGATCGATCTCGCGATCCAGCTGGTGTTCTGACAGCCGGCGGGCACACGCCCGCCGGTTGCATGGGCGCTCAGGCGCCCGCGTCGCGCAGGAGCGTCACCACGGCGGCCAGCACGTCGTCCGTCCGCTCGCGGTGCGGCATGTGCCCGCACTTTCCAAGCAACAGGAACGACGAGGGTCCCGCGACGCGCGCGGTGATCCGCTTCGGATGCACGTCGGACCCGTATTCGTCGTCTTCGCCGTGAATCGCAAGCGTCGCGCATTGCACGCGCGGCAATGCGTCGTCGAGATTCCAGTCGCGAAATGCCGGCGACAGCCACGTGTCGACCCACGCGCGCAGCACCCATTCGGCCTTGTCGCCGTGATAGCGCGCGAGCCGGTCGAGTTGTCCCGGTTCGTCGAACTGCAGCCCGGCGTCGCGAATGCCGGCCAGCGTGCGATCCTCGACGAACGCCTGCGCGGCGACCGTCACGAGCGCGCGGCAACGATCCGGATGTGCGGCTGCGCACCCCACCGCCATTGCGCCGCCGACGCTGTGTCCAAACGCGACGAACGCATCGACGCCGAGCTGTTCGCGCAGCGCATCGAACGCGTGATCGGCCTCGTCGCGCACGAACGTCGTGCCGAGCTTCCCCGGATGACGATCCGAACGGCCGAAGCCGAGCCGGTCGTACGCGATCACGTCGCGTTGCGTGGCGCGCGCGAGTTGCGCGGGAAAGTCGCGCCACAGTTCGACGCAGCCGAGCGAATCGTGCAGCAGCACGATGGGTGCGGCCGGCTCAGGTGCGGCCGACCCGAATGCGCCCGCTGCGTCCTGCGCCGGACGAGCACGCCAGCGCTTCGCAAAGAGACGCCCTTGCGGCGTCTCGACGGTTGTCTCCTCGGTCACGATATCGGTCATGTGTCTGTCGTCTGCCTGAAAGCGGCCGCACGTCGGCGGCCTCGGAATCCCCGCATGTTGGCCCGCAGGCGCGCGCGGCGTCAAGCAAGCCCCCGCCGCCCGCGCGCTCATTCGGGCTGCGGCGGCAGATACTCCATCTGCGCTTCGTCGTACAGCCGGTAGATCAGCGCCTGCATCGCGCGAATGTCCTCCGATTCGTCGAGCATCCGCATGCTCATGATGATCGGCGACACGAGGTTCGGATCGTCGAGCGGCTTGTAGCTGATGTCGTCGCGCTTCAGGCCGTACACGCTGTGCGGCACGACCGACACGCCCTCGCCCATCGCGACGAGGCCGAGCGCGATCTGCAGTTCGCGCGTCTCGTAGATCCGCCGCGGTTGCAGCGCGCGATCGTGAAAGGCCGCAAGCACCTGGTCCGCATAGCTCGGGCGCGGCGCCTTCGGAAAGATGATCAGCGTGTCGTTCACGAGATCGTGCAGCGACAGCACGGACTTCGCGCTGTCGAGCACGTGGCCGACCGGCAGCGCGACGATCATCCGCTCTTCGCGCAGCACCACGCGCCGCACGCTCGGATCCTCGTGGCGGATGCGCCCGAACCCGACGTCGATGCGCCCTTCCTTCAGCGCCTTGATCTGGTCCATCGTCGACATCTCGTGCAGGCTCAGCTCGACGGCCGGATACTCGCTGCGAAAGCGCCGGATGATTTTCGGCAGCATCCCGTACAGCGTCGAGCCGACGAAGCCGACCGACATGCTGCGCTCGATCTTGCCGACCCGCTTCGTCATCGATTCGAGTTCGGTCGTCTGCGCGAGCAACTGCACCGCATGCGAATAGAAGAAACGCCCCGCGTCGGTCAGTTTCAGCGGCCGCGCGTTGCGCTCGAACAGCGGCACGCCGAGCGCCTCCTCGAGCTGCTGGATCTGCCGGCTCAGCGGCGGCTGCGCGATATGCAGCCGTTCCGCCGCACGCGTGAAATTCCGCTCCTCGGCGACCGCGACGAAGTAGCGGAGGTGTCTCAACTCCATTTTCGATGCCTCCCGGACAGGGACCCGACGTCAAACCACGGCCGGATGATGTCATGACGATACCCCAGGCGGCGCAAACCTCCACGCGCGCAGCCCGCGCCGCCCAAAGCAAAACGGGAAGCCCGCGAGCTTCCCGTTGCTTCATCGACGCCGCATCGCGGCAGCGTCACGATCGCCCATCACGCCTCGGTCGCGTAGAGCGCGTCGCGCTGCGCGTTGCTCAGCGAGTCGAGCGGCACGTCCGGCAGCCGATAGCAGATCATCGCGCCGTAGAGTTCGGCGAGGCAATTGCTGCCGGCGTCGAGCGCGTAGCCGTCCTCGCCGTCCGGCGCCGGCGGGTACACTTCGCGCCACGCGTTGATCGCGGCTTCGATTCGCACGATGGAAACGGGTCCGGCCTTCCGCTCGGCGGGTGATGCGCTCATGGATTCCTCTGGATTGCGCGCTCCACGGGCCGTGCCGGCCCGAATGGAGCGATGAAAACGCCGGGCGCCGCCGGCCGCCGCGCGCCGCGCGCGCCGGATGCCGATCCGCGCTGCGCCTGTCGCGCCGGCCGGGCCGTGGCCCGGTAGGGTCGGGCAATATAACCGGCTTTGACCCCGTGCAGGCAAAAGCCGGGCAAAAAAAACGGGAAGCACAAGGCTTCCCGTTTCATCGCACGTCGCGCGTGCCGCTTGCCGCGCCCGCGTCAACCCGTGGTTTCGCGGTTCGCCACCGGCTGCCGCTGCGCGCCGCGGCTCGCAGCGATCCACGGTGCGATCTCCATGTCTTCGTAGCGCACGAAGCGGCTCTTGTTCAGGAACCGGAAGCCGAGCCACACGACGAGGAACAGCGGAATGCCGACATAGGTCGCGGCGACGCCGGCCCAGTCGATCCGGTTCGAGAGGAACGCCTGATAGTCCTGCCCGAGCGCGATCACGAGGCACAGCACGAATGCGAACAGCGGGCCGAACGGGAACCACTTCGACTGGTACGGCAACTGGTCGAGCGCATAGCCCTGCTTCACGTAGCCCTTGCGGAACCGGTAGTGGCTGACCGCAATGCCGAGCCACGCGATGAAGCCTGTCATCCCCGACGTGTTCAGCAGCCACAGATACACCGTCTTGTCGCCGTACAGCGACGTGAAGAAGCACAGCGCGCCGACGGCCGTGGTCGCGTACAGCGCGTTGCGCGGCACGCCGCCCGGCGACAGCTTCGCGAACACCTTCGGCGCCCGGCCTTCGGTCGCGAGGGTATAGAGCATCCGCGTCGACGCGTACATGCCCGAGTTGCCGGCCGACAGCACGGCCGTCAGGATCACCGCGTTCATCACGCCGGCCGCGAACGCGAGGCCCGCGTGGCGGAACACGAGCGTGAACGGGCTCACGCCGATATCGGTCACGTCCGTCTTCAGCAGGTTCGGGTCGGTATACGGAACCAGCACGCCGATCACGAAAATCGCGAACACGTAGAACAGCAGGATGCGCCAGAACACCTGGCGCACCGCACGCGGGATCGTCGTGCGCGGGTTTTCCGATTCGCCGGCCGCGACGCCGATCAGCTCGGTGCCCTGGAACGAGAAGCCCGCGATCATCGCGACGCCCATCAACGCCGGCAGGCCGCCCGCGAACGGCGCGTCGCCGATCGTCAGGTTGCCCCAGCCGTTGCTCGGCGCGCCCTTCAGAATGCCGAAGATCATCAGCAGGCCGACGCCGATGAACGCGACCACGGTGACGACCTTGATCAGCGCGAACCAGTATTCGGCTTCGCCGAAACCGCGCACGGTGAGCGCGTTGAGCAGGAACATCACGCCGAGGAAGGCCGCGCTCCACCACACGCCCGGCACGTCCGGAAACCAGTAATGCATCACGAGCTGCGCGGCGACGAGCTCCACCGCGATCGTCACGGCCCAGTTGTACCAGTAGTTCCAGCCGAGCGCGAAGCCAAAGCCTTCGTCGACGTATTTCGCACCGTAGGTCGCGAACGAGCCCGACACGGGCATGAACGCGGCCATCTCGCCGAGGCTCGTCATCAGGAAATAAACCATCAGGCCGATCAGCATGTACGCGACCATCGCGCCGCCAGGGCCGGCCTGCGAAATCGACGCGCCGGACGCGACGAACAGGCCCGTGCCGATCGAGCCGCCGATGGCGATCATCGTCAGGTGGCGCGCCTTCAGCGCGCGATGAAGCTTGGGTGGGTTCGCGGACGAACCAGGTTGGTCGGAATTCGGAATGGCGGACATAAACGAGACAAACGTTGAGCGGGCCGGCATCCGTAGCCGGCGCATGCGGAATCGGAGCGCGGTGCGCGTCCTGCGATGCATTCGATGCGGCCCCGATACGCGTTGCGCGGCGGGCGCCTGCGGCGAAGCGCGGATTCTACCTGATTCGCCACGGGGGCAGCTCGGGTGAACACGCCCGCCACCGCGGGGAGATTTCGCAGAATCAAGGAGTTGGCTGCGTCGGGTCCGACCATGGCAGCATGCCGGCGCCAAAACCATGGAGCCCAAGGGGTCATCCGGTTTTCCGATCCGCGCCGTTTGTGAACCATCCTGTCGCAATCCGCCAAATACCGCGCCGATACGCAAAATCGACCGGCCATTGCATCATTATTCAGACAAAACGACCGACACTGATAATTGATTCAAATCAAATCGCCCGCATACAAAGCGGTAATGATGCGTAACCGTTTCGAATCGCCGTTTTCGCATGCATGTTTTGCATGCGCACGCGAATTTCAGGATTTCGCGAGATAATGCCGGTTAATTCGAAATAATCAGCGCGCGGAACCGCCAACAACGCGAATATCCGCCGCCTGCCCCCTCCCGAGGATGAAGTCATTCACGCTGCCCGCCGCGCTGCGCCGCCATACCGCGTCGATCGTGGCACGCATTCTGTCGCCCCGCGGCGTGCTCGTCGCGGGCATCGTGCTGCTGATGTTCAGTTGGGGCCTTTCCACGTCGCTTTTAATCGAAGCGCGGCGCGACGCGTATGACCATGCGGTCGAAAATGCGCGCAACCTGATGCTGCTGATCGAACGCGATATCGCACGCAATATCGAACTCTACGATTTGTCGCTGCAAAACGTCGTCGACGGCATTGCCGATCCGGAACTGATGACATTGCCGCCGCGCCAGCGCCACCGGCTGCTGTTCGACCGCGCGGCGACCGGCGAGTATCTCGGGTCGATTTTCGTGATGGACGCGCACGGCAATATCGTGATCGATTCGAGCGCGTCGCCCGCGCGGCAAGGCAATTTCGCCGACCGCGACTATTTCGCCGTGCACCGCGACCGGCTCGCGCCGGGCCTCTATATCAGCCGGCCGTATGCGGCCCGGCTGCGCGGCGGCGCGCTGACGATCGCGCTCAGCCGCCGGATCAACCGGCCCGACGGCACGTTCGGCGGCATCGTCGTCGGCACGCTCAGCATCGACTACTTCCGCGCGCTGCTCGACGGCCTCGCGGTCGGCAAGCACGGCAGCGCGGCGATCGTCGAGGACAACGGCACGCTCGTGTCGCGCCTGCCTTACGACCCGCATGTGGTCGGCCTCGACCTGCACGACTCGCCGCTGTTCATCGAGTCGCAGCGCAGCCGCGACGGCGCGCTGACCGGCACCGGCGCGATCGACGGCATCCGGCGCATCTATGTTTACAAGCATCTCGCCGGCCTGCCGCTGATCGTCGACGTCGCGCCCGCCGAGATCGACATCTACGCGCCGTGGCACCACCGCGCGGTCTGGACCGTCGTGCTGATGTGCCTGTTCACCGGATTCATCGCGTGGGGCTCGCTGGCGCTGTCGCGCGAGCTGAGGCGCCGGCAGATCGCCGAATCGAAGCTGTACCGGCTCGCGCACACCGATTCGCTGACGGGCGTCGACAACCGCGGCACGTTCGACACGGTGCTCGCGAAGGAGGCGCAGCGTGCGTCGCGCAGCGGCCGCCCGCTGTCGGTGCTATTCGTCGACGTCGACCACTTCAAGGCGTTCAACGACTACTACGGCCACCCGGCCGGCGACGACGTGCTGCGCCGCGTCGCACAATCCGCGTCGCGCTGCCTGCGCCGCGACGGCGATCACGTCGCGCGCTACGGCGGCGAGGAATTCGTCGTCACGCTGCCCGACACCGACGCGCAAGGCGCGGCGACCGTCGCCGAAAGCATCCGGCGCGCGATCGCGGAGCTCGACATCGACCACGTAAAGAGCCCTTACGGGCGCGTCACGGCCAGCATCGGCGCGGCAACCGCTGCCGACGGCCGTACGAACGCCGCGACGCTGCTGCGCCGTGCCGACGAGGCGCTGTACCGCGCGAAGTCCGGCGGCCGCAACCGCGTGTCGGACACGCGGCCGACGCAAGACGTGACGTGACGCTTCGGCCGGCCTGGCCGGACCGCCGCGCCGTGGACAGCCCGCACGCGTTCGGCTAGCGTTACGTCTGCTGCGCATGCGGCGCGGCGCCGGCCCGCGCACGCCGCCGTGCGCGTTCCGGCCACCCCCGTTCCGTCATGACCGCCCCGCTCCCTACCCTGCTGCCGCCGCTCCTGCGCCACGCGCTTCGTCCGCTGCTCGACCCGTACCGCCGCTACCGGCACGCGAAGCTGATCCATGCGGCCCGCGTCGCGCTCGCGATTCTCGTGTCGATCGGCCTGTCCACCGGCCTGCGCGTGCCGCACGGCGAGTGGTCGACGATCACCGTGCTGATCGTCGTCGGCGGGCTGCAGCATCACGGCAACATCCGCAAGAAGGCGGCCGAGCGCGCGCTCGGCACGTCGATCGGCGCGCTCGCAGGGCTCGGGCTGATCCTGCTGTATTCCGTCGTGCACGCGCCGGTCGCGATCTACCTGCTGATGGCGCTCGCGTGCGGCTTCTGCGCGTATCACGCGATCGGCAAGGCCGGCTACATCGCGCTGCTGTCGGCGATCACGATGGTGATCGTCGCCGGGCACGGCGACAACGAGATCGTCGACGGCCTGTGGCGCGCGGTGAACGTGCTGGTCGGCATCGCGATCGCGCTGGCGTTTTCGTTCGCACTGCCGCTCTACGCGACCTATTCGTGGCGCTACAAGCTCGCCGACGCGCTGCGCGCGTGCGCGGCCGTGCATGCGCGGCTCGCGGGCGACCGTCACGTGAGCGACGACGCGCACCTGAAGGAAATGGCCGCGCTGAGCGCGCTGCTCGTGCAGTTGCGTTCGCTGATGCCGTCGGTGTCGAAGGAATGCGAGACGTCGACGACGCAGCTCGAGGCGATCCAGCGCAGCCTGCGCCTGTGCATCGGCTATCTGGAGATCCTGTCGAGCGCGGTGCCGGCCCGCGACGATGTCGCGGCCCGCGAATACATGCGCGTTGAAATGAAGGCCGTGAACCGGCGCATCCGCGACACGCTGGTCGGCGCGAGCCGCGCGCTCAAGTTCGGCACGCCGAGCCGGCTCGCGCCGCGCCGCCGGCCGGCTGACGCGCCGCACGACGCGCCGCCGCCGCAGTTGTCCGGCTACGTGTCGATCACGGCCAAGCTGGCCGGCGAAGTCGATCAGTTGCGCGAGAAGCTGCTCGATACCGCGCAGTCGTGGAATATCTGAAGCTCGCGGGATTCCGGGCGGCGCGCGCGCTGCTTTCATCGGCCTTTCGTCGCGGCAGGCCGGCATCCTGACGGCGGCGGCCCAGCGCTTCGGCCGATCCGTCCCCGGAAATACGGCCCGCGACCGGGCTCGTCCGCACCGGTTTCGGCCACCATTGCGCGCCCATTCCGCACCGATTCGCGCCGCGTTCTCCGCCTGGTTAACCGCCCGCCAGGCCCGCCGCGACAGGCCGGACGACGGATCCGCGCGAAAATCAGCCCTTGCCCCAACTTCCCGGACAGCCGATACTCGCATATTCCGCGAAATACGATCCCCCCGGACCCAATCCACGGTAATTCCTATGAGCACGATTCTCGAAAGCCTCCCGACCGGCCAGAAGGTCGGTATCGCCTTCTCCGGCGGCCTGGACACCAGCGCCGCGCTGCACTGGATGAAACTGAAGGGCGCCGTCCCGTACGCATACACGGCGAACCTCGGCCAGCCTGACGAAGACGATTACGACGCGATCCCGAAGCGTGCGATCGAATACGGCGCAGCTGGTGCCCGCCTGATCGACTGCCGCGCGCAGCTCGTCGCCGAAGGCATCGCGGCGCTGCAAAGCGGCGCATTCCATATCACGACGGCCGGCGTCACGTACTTCAATACCACGCCGATCGGCCGCGCCGTGACGGGCACGATGCTCGTCGCCGCGATGAAGGAAGACGGCGTCAACATCTGGGGCGACGGCAGCACGTACAAGGGCAACGACATCGAGCGGTTCTACCGCTACGGCCTGCTCGTGAACCCGGACCTGAAGATCTACAAGCCGTGGCTCGACCAGACCTTCATCGACGAGCTCGGTGGCCGCGCCGAAATGTCGGAATTCATGCGCCAGGCGGGCTTCGCATACAAGATGTCGGCCGAGAAGGCCTATTCGACCGATTCGAACCTGCTCGGTGCGACGCACGAGGCGAAGGATCTCGAAAGCCTCGAAAGCGGCATCAAGATCGTGAACCCGATCATGGGCGTCGCGTTCTGGCGCGACGACGTGAAGATCGCCGCCGAAGAAGTGACGGTGCGCTTCGAAGCCGGCCAGCCGGTCGCGCTGAACGGCGTCGAGTTTACGGACCCGGTCGAGCTGCTGCTGGAAGCCAACCGCATCGGCGGCCGCCACGGCCTCGGCATGAGCGACCAGATCGAGAACCGGATCATCGAGGCGAAGAGCCGCGGCATCTATGAAGCCCCGGGCCTCGCGCTGCTGTACATCGCGTACGAGCGTCTCGTCACCGGCATCCACAACGAAGACACGATCGAGCAGTACCGCGAGAACGGCCGCCGTCTCGGCCGCCTGCTGTACCAGGGCCGCTGGTTCGACCCGCAGGCGATCATGCTGCGTGAAACCGCGCAACGCTGGGTCGCGCGCGCCATCACCGGCGAAGTGAAGATCGAACTGCGCCGCGGCAACGACTACTCGATCCTGAGCACGAAGTCGCCGAACCTCACGTACCAGCCGGAACGCCTGTCGATGGAGAAGGTGGCATCGACGTTCTCGCCGCGCGACCGGATCGGCCAGCTGACGATGCGCAACCTCGACATCACCGATACGCGCGACAAGCTGCGCGTGTATTCGCAAGTCGGCTTGCTGACGCCGAGCGAATCGTCGGCGTTGCCGCAGATCAAGAGCGATAGCGACAAGTAAGTCGCTTCGCCAACGGCCGGGTGCGTATCCGCAAAGGATAGGCGGCCCGGTCGGGCAGGCTGTGCGTGCTTCGTTGCGTGTGCGGCCTGCTTGTCCCTCCCCCTTCCGTTTTTCCGCCGATCGCACGCACGGGCGTTGACGCCTCCCGCGTTGCCCCGCGATCACGTACCCAGCTTCAACATCTTCCCGTCACGCTATCCCGCGCGTGCCGCCATCGCACGGCCCTGCAACGCCCGCGCAATCGTGGCAAGCTGCGAGTCGTCCGATACCGGCTTTCCCTCATGACACCCGTCACCGTCATCCACCTGAACGGCCCGATCAACAGCGGCAAGACGACGATCGGTCTCGCGCTCGCACGCGTGCTGCCCGATGCGCGCTTCATCGACGGCGACGATCACGATGCACCCGACGATGCGCCGTTCGACGTGCAGTGGGCGATCGCGCTGGAGCGCCTCGTCACGCAGATCGCGCAGGCCCGCGAGCGTCATCTGGTGATTGCCTATCCGATCGGCGAAGCGGAATTCGAGCGGCTGCGCGCCGCCTGCGATGCGCGCGCTGCACGGTTTTTCGTCGTCACGCTCGCGCCGCCCGAAGCGGTCGCGGCTTCGAATCGCGGCTCGCGCGCGCTGACGGATTGGGAGCGGCAGCGTATCGCCGAGATGTATCGGGAAGGGTATGCGGCGCGGCCATTCAGCCAGATGGTGCTGGATACGTCCGACGCGACGCCCGATGGATGTGCGGTTCGCATCGCGCAACACGTCGCGGCGACGCAGTCGTAATGCCTGCACCTGCACGCGCCCGTCGAGCCGACGTGAAGTTCCATGCGCTGACGCTGACGCATGGCTGATCGCGCATCACCACGCATTGCGCCGGACAGGCACGCGATGCGCGCTGTCCGGCGTGTCGGCGCAAACGCCGCGCTTACGGGTGATGCCGCACGCCCGGCACGGCCGCCTCCCTCACGCTCTTCCGGCTCAGCATCAGCGTGACGATCGCCGATACCGCGAGCGTGCCCGCCACCACGTAGAGCCCCGCCGCATACCCGCCCGTTGCATTCTTCAGCCAGCCGATCGCGAACGGCCCGACAAACCCGCCGAGATTGCCGATCGAGTTGATCATCGCGATCCCCGCGGCCGCGCCGGCGCCGGACAGGAATGCGCTCGGCATCGCCCACAGCGGCGCCTTCGCGGCGCTGATCCCGATGTTGACGACGACCAGCGCGAGCACGGTCAGCAGCGCGGTGCTCGCCTGCCCCGCGAACACGAAGCCGATACACGCGAGCACGCACGGAATCACGACGTGCCATGTGCGCTCGCCGGTGCGATCCGAATGCCGCGCCCAGACGATCATCGCGACGACGGCGGCGATGCTCGGGATGCCGGTCAGCAAGCCCGTCTGCAGCGCGGTGAAGCCGAACTGCTTGACCATCAGCGGCGCCCACAGGCCGAGCGTGTACAGCCCCGCCGACGTGCCGAAGTAGATCAGCGCGAGCGCCAGCACGCGCGGATCGCGCAGTGCCTGCCACGCGCCGGCCGTGTGCCCGGCATGCGTGTGACGCACGTCGGCTTCGGCTTTCAGCTTCGCGATCAGCCAGTCGCGCTCGTCCGCCCGCAGCCACGTGGCCTTCGACGGCGAATCGGTCATGCACTTGAGCACGACGAAGCCGAGCACGACCGCCGGCAGCGCTTCGACGATGTACAGCATCTGCCAGTCGGCGAGCCCGAACATCGGCGGCATCTGCATGATCGCGCCCGACAGCGGCGACCCGATCGCGGTCGAGATCGGCGCGGCCGCCATGAACCACGCGGCGGCCACCGCGCGCTGCTTCGCGGGGAACCACAGGCCCAGGTACAGGATGATGCCGGGGAAGAACCCGGCTTCGGCCATGCCGAGCAGGAAGCGCAGCACGTAGAAGCTCGTCGGCCCGGCCGCGAACGCGGACACGGCCGACACGATGCCCCAGGTGACCATCACGCGCGCGATCCAGATGCGGGCGCCGACGCGGTGGAGGATCAGGTTGGACGGCACCTCGAACAGGAAGTAGCCGATGAAGAACAGGCCGCCGCCGAACCCGAACGCGGTCGGCGACAGGCCGATCGCCTTGTTCATCGTCATCGCGGCGAAGCCGACGTTGACGCGATCGAGAAAGCTGACGAAGTACAGCAGCATCACGAACGGAATGATGCGCCACATCAGTTTCCGCGCGACGCGGGTTTCGAGATCCGTTTGCATGTGTCTCCTCCTTCGAGGTCGAGCCGTGCTCTGTCTGTGAATGCCGGCCGGCGCCGCAACGAAGCGTGCGGGCCGGCGCCCGGCTCGCGTCGGATGCGCGAGTCACGGGCAGGAAATTCCCGGGGAGCGATGCGCGGGCGGCGGCCGGTTACCGGTTGCGCACGCGCATCGCCGCCTTGCTCGTCAGGCTGCGACCGCCGCATGCGCGACGCGCGCGCAGACGGCCGCCGTCACCTGCGCGGTCGTCGCGCTACCGCCGAGGTCGCGCGTGTGCAGCGACGGGTCGGCCGTCACGGCCTCGATCGCCTGCATCACGCGCGCGGCGGCCGCCGTTTCACCGAGATGCTCGAGCAGCATCACGACCGACCAGAACGTGCCGACCGGATTCGCGAGCCCCTTGCCCATGATGTCGAATGCGGAGCCGTGGATCGGCTCGAACATCGACGGATAGCGGCGCTCGGGATCGATGTTGCCGGTCGGTGCGATGCCGAGGCTGCCGGCGAGCGCGGCGGCAAGATCGCTGAGGATGTCCGCGTGCAGGTTGGTCGCGACGATCGTGTCGAGCGACGCCGGCCGGTTGACCATGCGCGCGGTTGCCGCATCGACGAGTTCCTTGTCCCACGTCACGTCGGGGAATTCCTGCGCGATCTGCTTCGCGATCTCGTCCCACATCACCATCGCGTGCCGCTGCGCGTTGCTCTTCGTGATCACGGTCAGCAGCTTGCGCGGCCGCGACTGCGCGAGCCGGAACGCGAAGCGCATGATGCGTTCGACGCCGGCGCGCGTGAGGATCGACACGTCGGTCGCGGCCTCGATCGGATGGCCCTGGTGCACGCGGCCGCCGACGCCCGCGTATTCGCCTTCGGAGTTCTCGCGGACGATCACCCAGTTCAGGTCGTCCGGCCCGCAGCGCTTCAGCGGCGCGTCGATGCCGGGCAGGATGCGCGTCGGGCGCACGTTCGCGTACTGGTCGAAGCCCTGGCAGATCTTCAGGCGCAGCCCCCACAGCGTCACGTGGTCGGGCACGTCGGGATCGCCCGCCGAGCCGAACAGGATCGCGTCCTTGCCGCGCAGCGCGTCGAGGCCGTCGGCCGGCATCATCGCGCCGTGCTGGCGGTAATAATCGGCGCCCCAGTCGAAATCCTCGAACTCGAACGCAAAGCGGTCGCTGCCGCGGGCCAGTGCTTCCAGCAGCTGCTTGCCGGCCGGCACCACTTCCTTGCCGATGCCGTCGCCGGGAATCGTTGCGATACGGTAGGTTTTCATGCGGACATCCTCGATTGATCGTGAGCGTGAACGCACTTTACCGAACCAAAAGTGCAGGAACCGGTGCTAGACTCAAAGCATCTTTAACTTAAATTCACGAATCCCGTCATGGCGGATACCGTCCAGCCGGCCGATCTCGGCTTCTTCTCGACGCTGGCCGCGTCGGGCAGCCTGAGCGCGGCCGCGCGCGAACTCGGGCTGACCGCGGCGGCCGTCAGCAAGCGGCTCACGCAGATGGAGCGACGCGCGGGCGTGACGCTCGTCAACCGCACGACGCGGCGGATGATGCTCACGCCCGAAGGCGACGTGTATCTCGACTACGCGCGCCGGATCCTCGATCAGGTGGACGAACTCGGCGAGCTGCTCGGCAGCGCGAAGCAGCGCCCGAAGGGGCTGCTGCGCGTGAATGCGACGCTCGGCTTCGGGCGCAGCCACGTCGGCCCCGCGATCTCACGCTTCGTCGCGCGCTATCCGGAAGTGTCGGTGCAGCTGCAGCTGTCGGTGATGCCGCCGCCGCTCACCGACGACGCGTTCGACGTGTGCATCCGCTTCGGCGAGCCGCCCGATTCGCGCGTCGTCGCGCGGCGGCTCGCGCCGAACCGCCGGCTGCTGTGCGCGGCGCCCGCGTATCTCGCACGGCACGGGATGCCCGGCACGCCGCACGACCTGACGCGCCACAACTGCATCGGCATCCGGCAGGGCGACGAGGGTTATGGAATTTGGCGCCTGACGAGCGGGCGCGGTGCGGCACGCAACACCGAAGCCGTGCGAATCAACGGCAACCTGACGACGAACGACGGCGAGATCGCCGTGAAGTGGGCGCTCGACGGGCACGGGATCCTGATGCGCGCCGAATGGGATCTCCGCGACTATCTCGCCGATGGCCGCCTCGTGGTCGTGCTGCCCGACCACGAAACGCCGAGCGCCGACATCTATGCGGTGTACGCGCAGCGTCACCAGATGTCCACGCGGATTCGCGCGTTCGTGGATTTTCTGGCGGATGAGTTGGGGCGGTTGAAAGGCGCGTAGCGCGCCGTCGGCAACGGCCGCGCGCCGAACCGAATACAATGCCCCGATCCCCCGCCGCTGCGCCAACCTGCCGGAGCCGCCATGTTCGACCTGACCACGCTGACCACCTTCACGGCCGTCGTTCTCGGCCTGTTCCTGATCCCCGGTCCCGCCGTGCTGCTCGTGCTGAGCCGCACCGTGCAGGGCGGGCGCAAGACCGGCATCCTGACCGGCCTCGGCGTCGCCAGCGGCGACTTCGTGCATACGCTGTTCGCGGCCGTCGGGCTGTCCGCGCTGCTGATGACGTCGGCGCTTGCGTTCAACGTCGTGAAGCTGGTCGGCGCCGCGTACCTGATCTATCTCGGCGTGCGCGCGCTGCTGGAGAAGCAGTCCGATCCGTCGCTGCCGACCGTGTCGCCCGTCACGCCGCTCAAGGCGTACCTGCAGGCGATTCCCGCCGAAGTGCTCAATCCGAAGACCGCGCTGTTCTTCCTCGCGTTCATGCCGCAGTTCGTGCATCCGGAACGCGGCTCGACGTTCGTGCAGTTCGCGGTGCTCGGGCTGATCTTCGTCGTGCTCAGCTCGCTCTACACGACGCTGATCGCGTGCTCGATCCGCCCGCTCGGCCGCATCGTGAAGCGGCTGACGTGGCTCACACGCTGGCAGGGCAAGATCATCGGCTCGATCTTCATCACGCTCGGGCTGCGCGTGGCCGTGCAGCAGCGCTGATGCGCGCGAGCGCATGACGTTTGGCGCGGCGCCCGCCGGCGAAGCCCTTTACACCGACCCGCGCCTCGTCGCAATCCACGACCTGTTCAACGCGGGCGATCACGATTTTGCGTTCTACGCAGCCCTGATCGGCACCGCGCGCCAACGCGTTCTCGATCTCGGCTGCGGCACCGGCACGTTCGCGCGCCAGCTCGCGGCGGCCGGGCACGACGTCGTCGATCTCCATCATGCGGTGGCACCGTTCGCCGACGCGACGAGCGCGGAGATCATCGCGATCTGCCGCGCCTGAGTGCGTTCGGCCGCGTCAGCCCGCAACGGGCAGCGTGTCCACCGCATACGCGTGCCGGAGCGTGCGGCCCAGCACCGGATCCTCCAGCTCGACCTCGAACCGCTCGGCCGGCCGGATGCCGCCGATCGCCGCAAGCGTGCCGCACAGCATCGCGGTACCGTCGGCGAAGCGGCCGTCGTGGCGCGCGAACTGCGCGAGCAGATCGTCGGGCGCGCGCATCGCCGTGACCTTGCCCTCCTGATACAGCACGCGCTCGCCGTCGATCGTCGCGTACGCGCGCAGCACGAGCTGATCCCAGTGGCCGGCCACATCGTCGAACTTCCACAGTGTGTTCGCGCACGGCTTGCCGCACATCTGCTTCGACACGGTGATCCCGTAGGTCTCGACCTCGCGGTCGGTGTGGTCGGACGCGATGCCGACGAAGGTCTCGCCGCCGTCCCGCACCAGCACGAATTCCGCTTCGCCGCTGCTCTGCCCGCCCGATACCTGGATCGCGGGCGACGGATCGAGGCGATCGGCCGCGACGCGGTAGAACACCGGCGTCGTCGCCGGGCGCTTGACGCCGAGTTCCTCCAGCTCGCGAATGTGCTGCTCCATGGCGGCCGTATCGCGGCCGGTCCAGCCCGCGATCACGAGCGTGTCGATCGAAATCGCGCGCTCGGTGCGGCCGTCGCGACCGTCGATCGCGAACGTGATGGTTTTCATCGAAAACTCCTTGCGGCGGGCAGCGCGAGCCATGCGCCGCCGCCCGCTGTGTGTCATTGATCGTCCGGGCTCACGCCGGGTCGTAGTAGTGGATCTCCAGCAGCACGCAGCCGCCGTTCGACTTGAACGGGCCGTGCCATGCGCCGGGCGGACGCACCGCATACGTGTAGCCGTTGAACGGCGTGCCGCCGTTGCCGTGCTCGTCGTTGCCGACGGTCAGGTCGCCCTCGACGAGAAACACCTCCTCCCAGTAGTCGTGCACGAACGGCTTCTTCGTGTGCAGCCCGGCCGGCAGGCGCAGCAGGCGCGTGCGGCTGCCGCGCTTCCGCTCGGTGTCGAGCGCGCCGGACAGGATCAGTTCCTGCGCGCCGGATGCCGGGTCATAGCCTTCCGGCAGCCGCCAGTCGCGCTGCATGTCCAGCGTATGGAATTCGTCGTGAAGCTTGTTGATGGCCATCTGTCTCTCCTGAATGCGATAGCGGGTAAGGTCTGGCGCGATGCGGCGCGTCAAGCGGCGCGCGGCGTCGACAACTCCTGGTTCAGCGAATAGCTGCCGAGCATCGAATCGACGAGATGCGACGCGCGCTGCCAGTCGTACGTGCGGTACGCATGGCCCTTCGTGACGAACGACGCGCCGGCATAGAACAGTTCGTACTGGTTGTGGCGCGACGCGAATTCGGAGCCGACCGCGTCCCACGCGAGCTTGAAGAACTTCACGCGATCCTCGGACGAACATACGGGCGACTTCTGCGTCTTCTCGATGATGCGCAGCAGGTCGGGGTTTTCGAAATCGCGCACGCTGGACGGCAGCATGATCATTCCGCCGCCGGCGAGCTCGCGCAGCGTGTTGAGCACCTTCGAATAGAGCTGCTGCGTGACGACCTGCGAGCCGTACAGCATGTTGCGGTCGGGCACGTAGAAGCCGTTGACGACCGTGCCCTTCGCTTCCATTCCGTAGACCCACGCCTCGACCATCGACGCCTCGGCCGCGAGCTGGCCCAGCGTCTCGCGCACCTGCGGGAACGCGTTCGTGCCGTTGACCTCGGAGATCTTCAGGCCGAGCCCGACGAGGAAGCGCAGCTTCGTCATCAGGCGCACCTGGCACTGGTAGTTCTGGAACACGTGCGCGGGCGTCGCGTGGAACTGCTTCGCGCACATCGCCGTATTGCCGGCGACGAAGATCCGCTCCCACGGCACCTTCACGTCGTCGAAATACAGCACCGCGTCGTTCTCGTCGAAGCGGCTCGACAGCGGGTTGTCGAACACCGACGTCGCGTTCTCCTCGTACGACTTGCGCGACATGATCTTCATGCCCTTCGCGTTCATCGGCACCGCGAACGACAGCGCGTACATCTCGTCGCCTTCGCGCAGCGGCTGGATGCAGCTGCAGAACACCTCGTTCGCCATGATCCCGCTGGTCGCGAGCATCTTCGCGCCGCGCACCGTGATGCCCTCGGCGTCCTGGTCGACGATGCCGACCGCGAGGTACTTGTCCTCCTGCTCGTGCGCGGCCTTCGACTGGTTCGCCTGCGGATTCACGATCACGTAGGTCAGGAACAGGTCGTTGTCGCGTGCGTAGCGGTAGTAGTCGCGCAGTGCGCCCGCGCGCGCCGGATCGTATTGCTCGAACACGTCGGCGCCCATATACATGCCCGACAGGCACGACGCAACGTGATCGGGCGAGCGGCCCATGAAGCCGTAATGCAGCTCCGACCACGCTTCCATCGCGGCGCGGCGTTCGACGAGTTCGTCGTAGCACGTCGGCAGCTGCCAGATTCGGCTGACGCGGTTGCCCGAGTCGGGCGACACGAACGTCATCTTCTCGACGTTCTCGTCGCGCGCCTGGTAGTCGTACAGGCTCGCGTAGCTGCGGATCGAATTGCGGAATGCCGCGTGCGCGGTCACGTCGCCGACCGGCTGGCCGTTCAGGTAGACCTGCCGCCCGTCGCGCAGCGACGCGATGTGCTGAGTCCCGTTCTTGATCATGATGCCTCCTGGGTGGAATGAATCGTGGGTTGCGTTCAAGCAGACAGCGCGTGCACGCCGTCGAGCGTGCGGTAACGGCCGCCGAAGAAGATCAGCGGGCGCCCTTCCGAGCGCACGCGGTGCCGCGTCACGCGGCCGACGAAGATCACGTGATCGCCGCCGTCGTACTGCGCATAGGGTTCGCATTCGAACGTTGCAAGCGCGTCCGGCAGCAGCACCGCGCCGTCGTCTTTCGCCGCGTCGGCACGCCAGCCCCACTTGTCGCCGTTCGTTTTCGCGAAGCAGTTCGACAGGTGTTGCTGCGTCTCGTCGAGCACGTTGACCGCGTAGCCGCCCGCGTCGGTCAGGTCGCCGAGGCTCAGGCTGCGGCGGTCGACCGAGAACAGGATCAGCGGCGGGTCCAGCGACACCGAATTGAACGACGCGACCGTGATGCCGATCGGCACCCCCTCTTTCCGCGGTGCGGTAATCACCGCGACGCCCGTCGCGAACATCGACAGCGCGGTGCGAAAGCGCCGCTGCTCGTCGGCGCCCGCGCCGGTTCCGGCATGGTTCTCGCTCATCTCGCCCTCCTTGGGTTGCATCGCCGGATTCCGCAGTGGAGTCCGGCCCAACAAAGCACCGTTATTTAGCTTTGTTATTTAGCTTTTATTAAATGCAAACACAAAGGCGGGTTCAAGCTGTCGTAAACCCTGATCTTGAAAGCTTTGTTTGAAAGACAACCCTACTGGCGGGATGGATGTTGCGCGGCGCTCGCGAATGTCCACGTACACTGCGGCTACCGTATTCCCCGGGCTTTCGCGCCCCGCGGGAGACACCGCTTTCCGGAGCCCTTTCGATGCAATCCCGTCCGATCTACATGGACTACAGTGCGACGACGCCCGTCGATCCGCGCGTGGTCGACAAAATGGTGCCGTTCCTGCACGAGCAATTCGGCAACCCTGCTTCGCGCAGCCACAGCTACGGCTGGGACGCCGAGCAGGCGGTCGAGGCAGCGCGTGCACACGTCGCCGCGCTGCTCGGCGCCGATCCGCGCGAAATCGTGTGGACGTCCGGTGCGACCGAGGGCAACAACCTCGCGATCAAGGGCGCCGCGCACTTCTACCAGGGCAAGGGCAAGCACCTCGTCACGGTGAAGACCGAGCACAAGGCCGTGCTCGATACGTGCCGCGAACTCGAACGCCAGGGCTTCGACGTCACGTACCTCGACGTGCGGGAAGACGGCCTGCTCGATCTCGACGCGCTGCAGCAGGCGCTGCGCGCCGACACGATCCTGGTCTCGGTGATGCTCGCGAACAACGAGACGGGCGTGATCCAGCCGGTGGCCGAGATCGGCGCGCTGTGCCGCGCGCGCGGCATCGTGTTCCACTGCGACGCCGTACAGGCGGCCGGCAAGATTCCGGTCGACGTGAATGTGCTGAACGTCGACCTGCTGACGGTGACCGCGCACAAGGTCTACGGCCCGAAGGGGATCGGCGCGCTGTACGTGCGCCGCAAGCCGCGCGTGCGCATCGAAGCGCAGATGCACGGCGGCGGCCATGAGCGCGGGATGCGCTCGGGCACGCTGCCGACGCACCAGATCGTCGGGATGGGCGAGGCGTTCCGGCTCGCGAAGGAAGAGATGGAGGAAGAAAGCCGCCGCGTCGGCGCGTTGCGCGACCGGCTGCTGGCCGGCCTGTCGACGCTCGACGAGGTTTACGTGAACGGCGATCTCGCGCGCCGGATTCCGCACAACCTGAACGTCAGCTTCAATTTCGTCGAAGGCGAATCGCTGATCATGGGGATCAAGGGCGTCGCGGTGTCGTCAGGCTCCGCGTGCACGTCGGCATCGCTGGAGCCGTCGTACGTGCTGCGCGCGCTCGGCCGCAGCGACGAGCTCGCGCACAGCTCGATCCGCTTCACGCTCGGCCGCTTCACGACCGAGGCCGAAGTGGACAGCGTGATCGCGCAGGTGCGCGACACGGTCGACAAGCTGCGCGCGCTGAGCCCGCTGTGGGACATGCATCTCGAAGGGGTCGACCTGAGTACGATCGAGTGGGCCGCGCACTGAGTGTGGCCGATGCGTCAGGCCGGCCTGTGGCCGGCGCGCGTCAGCCTTTTTCCTGGCGCGCGATCATGTGCGCGAGATCGAGCGTCGCGCGATCGCCGTTGGTGACGAGGCGGTCGATCACCGAGCAGAGCGCCTTGAATTCAGTTTTCGTCACGCCCTCGAACAGCACGTTGTTGATACGCTGCTGCGAGTCGGCGAGCGCTTTCAGCAGCTTCGAGCCGGCCGGCGTGACGGTGAGCCGCATCTTGCGCTTGTCGTCGGGGTCCGAACGTTTGTCGATCAGGCCGAGCTTCTTCAGCTTGCCGGTCTCGATCGTGACGAAGGCGCCGCTCAGGTGCAGGTGATCGGCGAGGCGGTTGACGGTCACGACGTCGTCGTGCGACAGATGCGCGACCGATACAAGCAGCGAATACTGGATGCCGGTGAGGCCGACCAGCGAGCCGAAGCCGTCGCGCACCGACAACAGGCGGGCCGCGAACGGCAACAGCCCGTTGATCAGGTGACGGAATGCCGTGTCCGTGCCGTCGATCAGGCAGGCCGGGTTGGTAATGGTCAGGACGGACTCCTCTTGCTGCTTGGCCATGACGTCGACGCTCCGTGCGGTCATGCGAATTTAGCTTTGAAACGAAATTATACGGCAAAGGCACCTACGCTCCCGGCCAGGTCCGGCGGGCCGCGTGCGGCCCGATTTCCCGATACCGGAGGCTCGACCATGCCCTTCCCGCTTCATCCCGCGCCGGTTCGCGCGCTGCTCGAATGCTATCTGCGCGCGAAGGACCTGAACCGGCCCGCGCTGATCGCCGACTGCTTCGCGGCCAATGCCGAGCTGAGCTTTTCGCTCGCGAACGACGATATCGATTTTCCGCCGCGCGTGACGGGAGCGGCGGCCATCGCGCGCACGCTGGTCGAAGATTTCGGCGAGCGGTTCGAGCGATGCCGGACCTATTACCTCTGCACCGAACCGGCAGTCGACGAACACGGCGTCAGCGGGATGCCATGGCTCGTCGCGATGCGGCAGAAGGACAACGGCGCATTGCGGCTCGGGCATGGCACGTACCGCTGGCAGTTCGCGTGCGACATCGAAGGCGTTGCGCGGATTGCCGCGCTGCACATTCATATCGCGCGGATGGATACGGTCGACGATCCGCAGGCGGCGAAACTCGATGCGCTGCACGCGGCGTTCGGGTATCCGTGGCTGCCGGCGCACGCGTTCGTGCGCGGGCTGGCGGATGTCGCGACAGCACAGCCGGATTGGGCATTCCTGGCGCCATTCCGGCTGGCAGCGGCGGAGGCAGCAGCGGCCGGCTAAGGCACGGCCGGGCGCGGGGCGGCATCACGCGCCCCTCGCGTCACCGCGCCACGTCGAGCGCCTGCCGAACCCCTTCCCAGTCGAGCCCGAACCGCGCGAGATACTTGCGCAGCCGGTCCGCATCGTTCGGCTGCTTCTTGCTCTGCCGCGACACCGCGAACAGCGTGCGCCCGGGTTCCGACAGGCTCGCCGACGCACGGCACACGTCGAGCACGCGTTCGAGCTGCGCGCGGTCGAACAGGTCGAGTTCCGCCGCACGCACGCCGAACACCACATCGACCCACGTGTCGGACGCGCCCGCGCCGGCCGGCGACGACCACGTGCGCGTCAGCCGCTCGACTTCCTGTTCGGTCAGGTCCTCGGTAATCCGTCCCGCATCGGCCAGCGTCGCCATCCGCGTGACCGAGGCTGAAAGGCCCGCCGCGCGCCGGATCGATTGCGGTTCCGCGCGATCGGCCGGACGGCCGGACGGCCCGCGCGAATGCGCACGATGACGCAATGCAGGATGCGTCGCCGTGCAGCGCCCGCGCCCGCCCGATTGCGTCGCACCGCGATCCGCACGATGCGCGTCACCCGGCGGCCATTGAAGAAAAGGACAAGAATATGGGCAAGCGTCAGGTAGCGAAAAAGAACGAACGCGCGCTGCTGATGAGCGAGAGCGATTTCGTGAAGGTGCCGGAACCGGAGACGATCCTCGCGCAGGTGGTCGAAGCCGAAAGGCCGCGCAGACGAACGTGATTCGCCGTCGCGAGGAAACGGCGGCATGAAACGGCGCGGCGCACGCGTGCCGCGCCGGACGAATGAACGAATCAGGTGAAGCAAATGACTGACATGGATTACCAGGTGATGGAACTGGCAAACGGCAAGCCGGTGAAGATGTGGACGCGAGGCGTCGCCGTCGAGGACGAAGCGCGCGCGCAACTGCGCAACACCGCGCAGATGCCGTTCATCTTCAGCCACGTCGCGGTGATGCCGGACGTCCACCTCGGCAAGGGCTCGACGATCGGCAGCGTGATTCCGACGAAGGGCGCGATCATTCCGGCCGCGGTCGGCGTCGACATCGGCTGCGGGATGATGGCCGCGCGCACGACGCTGACGGCATCCGACCTGCCGGATTCGCTCGCGGGGCTACGCAGCGCGATCGAACGCGCGGTGCCGCACGGCCGCGCGCCGGGCCGCCGCGATCCGGGTGCGTGGGGCGATCGCACGCCGGCCGCCGTGACCGAATCGTGGAAGTCGCTGCAGCCGGGTTTCCAGCGGATCGTCGACAAGTATCCGAAGCTGGAAAAGACGAACCACTACGCGCATCTCGGCACGCTCGGCACCGGCAACCACTTCATCGAAGTGTGCGTCGACGAAGCGGGCCACGTGTGGTTCATGCTGCACAGCGGCTCGCGCGGCGTCGGCAACGCGATCGGCAGCCTGTTCATCGAACTCGCGCAGGCCGACATGCGGCAGCACATCGCGAACCTGCCGGACCGCAATCTCGCGTATTTCACCGAGGGCAGCCGGCACTTCGACGATTACGTCGAAGCGGTCGGCTGGGCGCAGGACTACGCGCGGCGCAACCGGCAGGCCATGATGGACGCGGTGATCGGTGCGGCACGCGGCGTGATCGCCAAGCCGTTCGCGGTCGACGAGCATGCGGTGAACTGCCACCACAACTACGTGCAGCGCGAACGCCACTTCGGCGAGGACGTGCTCGTGACGCGCAAGGGCGCGGTGTCCGCGCAGAAGGGGCAGCTCGGGATCATTCCGGGCTCGATGGGTGCGAAAAGCTTCATCGTGAGCGGGCTCGGCAACCCGGAAAGCTTCTGCTCGTGCAGCCACGGCGCAGGCCGGACGATGAGCCGCACCGAAGCGAAGCGCCGCTTCACGGCCGACGACCAGGTGAAGGCAACGCAGGGCGTCGAATGCCGGAAGGACGCGGGCGTCGTCGACGAAATCCCGATGGCCTACAAGGACATCGACGCGGTGATGGCGGCCCAGCGCAGCCTCGTCGAAGTGGTGCATACGCTGCGCCAGGTGGTGTGCGTGAAAGGATAACGCGGCGGCGGTTGCGTCCCCACCTGCCCCGGCCGCTGCCGGTTAGCAACATACGTGCCCGCCCACTACGCGTCGCCGCACCAATCGCAACGCGTCGCAGCGGTATACTTGATGCCGTTCGGCAAAGCACGCCGCCGCAGGCGCCGCTGCACTCGACCTGCACCGCTTGCTGACGATGCGCTTGCAGTCCGACGTCCTCCGCCCGCCCATTCACAGTCGATACGAACCGTCATGTCGCACCGCCTTTCGCTCGCCCTCGCCGTCATCCTCGCCGCTTCCCCGATCGTTGCACAGGCCCGCCAGCCCGCGCGGCCGCCGGTCGAGCGCGACATCAAGAACTGGTCGGTCGTCTGCGACAACGGCAACCGCTGCATGGCCGAAAGCCACGCCGACGATATCGACGCTGCGCGCACCAACCTCATCCTGCGCGTGACGCGCGATGCCGGCCCGGATGCGCAAGCGTCGCTCGACATCTTCGCGTCGGCGCCACTGGACCTGCGCACCGCGCGCATGGACGGCCGCCCGTTCGATGCGGTTCCGGCCCAATGGCATGCGTTCGGCGACAAGCCGAACGCTGACGACGCGCACCCTTTCCGGATCCGCACGAGCGATCCGGCCACGGTTGCCGCATGGCTCGCCGCATCACGCAATGCGCAACTGCTGAGCTTCGGCGATCCGGCCTCGGCGCAAACACCGCGCACGCCGTTGTCGGGATTGAACGCCGCGCTGCTGCTGATCGACGATACGCAGGGCCGCGGCGGCACGGTCACGGCGCTGCTGCACCCCGGCAACCGGCCTGCGTCGTCGGTGCCGGCCGCGCCGGCACTGCCGCCCGCTGTCGTTCCGGCGCCACCCGTCGCCAACCTGCCGGCCGCCGAACAGCGCCCGCTCGTCGACGCGGTGCTCGCGAAATTCGGCGACGACGTGAAGCAATGCGCCGCCGATGTCGAAGACGAAATGTCGGCAAGCGATCGCAAGAAGGCGTCGACAGCCGTGGCGATCTCGGCCGACGAGGCACTCGTCGCGATACCGTGCCAGACCAGCAGCATGTATAACCATACCGACCTGTGGTATCGCGTGCGGCGGACGGCGCCGTTTGCGCCGACCGCAATGAACTTCGGCGAGAACGCGAACGCGGGCCTCGATCCGGCGTCGTTCGCGAACGAACTGACCGAGGCCGGCTACGATTCCGACAGCGCGACGCTGTCGAGCAAGGTCAGGCTGCGCAGTGCCGGCGATTGCGGCTCGACCGCGTCGTGGATCTTCGACGGCCGGCGCTTCGTGTTGAACGACATCGCGACGCACGGCACGTGCAACGGCCTGTTCCAGGATCAATGGCCACGCCTGTATCGCCGGGCCGACGCGACTGGAAACCGCTGACGCGTGCGGTGCGCCGATACACGCGAGAAAAACCCATAACAAACCGAGGGGCCGACCCATGCATCTCCCGTCCATCGACGCGGCGCGCGGCGCAACCGCGACGCGGCGCACGCGCGGCTGGCGTTTCGCGCTTTCGTTCGCGCTGATCGCCGTCACCGCATTCGCGCTTCCGCCGGCCCGCGCGGCAAGCGCCAACGATTCGGTCGAGTTCCCGTTCTGGTCGCGCAACTGGACCGGCACGATCGGCAACCGGCATGTCGAAATCTCGCTGTCGCGCGTCGCCGATACGGTGTCCGGCTGGTACTGCTATGCGCCGTGCGCGTCCGACAAACGCTATCGGCTGGCGCTGAAGGGGTCGTTCGATACGCACGGCACGACGCTGTCGGAACGCGACAGCGGCGCGAAGACGGACTCCGATCGCGTGACAGGCACGTGGCGTATCGGGTCCTTCGACGGCACTGTTGCCGGCACGTGGACCTCGCCGGACGGCAAGCGCACACTGCCCGTCTCGCTCGCGCCGAAACGCGACGACCGGCCGTTTCCTTACGACATCCACCTCGTCGCGGACAAGCTGCCGGACGACAGTGGTTCGTGTAACGACGTGCCGCACGTCAGCGCGATCCGCCTGTACGATCACGGCCACCTCGTGCAAACGCTGCAAACCGATTCGCAAGGCACCTGCAGCGTGTTCACACCCGAATTCGCCGACGTGAACTTCGACGGCTGGCCCGACCTGATGCTCGCGCAAGCAATGGGCGCCAGTCCGAACATTCCGTACCAGACATGGATCTTCACCCCGAAGACGCGCCGCTTCGTCGATGCGCCGAAAGGACTACAGGAAATCACCTCGCCGGACTTCGATCCCGTGCACCGGATCGTCTGGACAAGCTGGCGCGCGAGTTGCTGCGAGCACGGCGTGACGACCTACCGCTGGCAGGGCAACGACGTGAAGGAGGTCGACTCGGCCAGCAGCTACATGCTGCCCGTGCTCGACGGGAACACGCGCCGCTATTGCTACGTCGTGCCTGGTTACGGCGACGGGTATATCGAGTTTCCGGAGCGCATCGAGCAGACCGACACCGGGCTACGTTCAACGCTGGGCGACCCGAAAGGCTGCGACGCGAGCGATTCGCCGTCCACGACGCGTGTGTATATCGACATCTGGAAGCCGGGCACGCCCGGCCACGCGCCGACGCTCGTGCGGACCGAAACAGTCGCGTGGAAACGCACGCAAACCCGTGCCGGCATGAAGTTCTGCCCCGACATGCCGTTCTACGACAACGGCCACATTCGCCGCATCGTGCTACGCGACGATCCCGACCAGTGCAGCGACAAGAATCCCGACACGAACTAGCGTGCCGCCATCCCATCACTCGCCGACGATCGAAATCGAAAACCCGTCCCAGCCCTTCTGCCCGACCGTCTGCACGGCCGTCGTCGTGAGGTTCGGCTCGGCCGCGAGACGCGCGAACCCGTTGCGCACGCCAACCACATCGGGCGCGTGATTGTCGGGATCAGCCACGCGCCCGCCACGCACGACATTGTCGACGACGATCACCGTGCCGGGCCGCGACAGCTTCAGCGCCGCGTCGAGATAGACCGGGTTGTTGTCCTTGTCGGCATCAATGAAGATGAAATCGAACGGCGGCTCGCCCGCGTCGACGAGCCGTGCGAGGCTGTCCTTCGCGCTGCCGACGACCACCGACACGACCTCCGCGAACCCCGCGCGCGCGATGTTCTGCGTCGCGACCTTCGCGTGCTCGGGGCTCAGTTCGAGCGTCACGAGCGTGCCGCCCGGCGGCAACGCGCGCGCGAGCCAGATCGTGCTGTAGCCGCCGAGCGTGCCGACCTCGAGGATGCGGCGCGCGCCGCGGATCGTCGCGAGCAGCTGCAGCAGCTTGCCCTGGTTCGGCGCGACGTTGATCGCGGGCAGCCCGGCTGCATCGCTCGCCGCCAGCGCAGCGTCGAGCGCGTCGTCGGACGGCACGAGCGTCGCAGAGAAATACGCATCCATCTGGTTCCACTGATCCTGATCCATCGCACACCCTTTGTCTGCGGAAAAAGGCATTCTATGCGCCGCGTCCCCATAAGCAACGCACCATTCGTTCTAAGGGCAGCAGCGCGCGTGCTCCTATAATCGCCGAACGGCCGGCCCCCGGACCTTCACAACAACAGACGGAGCACCCATGACCGATCAGGCCTCTTCGAACTGGCGCCTCGAAACCATCGCCATACACGGCGGTTATCGTCCCGACCCGACGACACGCGCGGTCGCCGTACCGATCTACCAGACCGTTGCGTACGCATTCGATGACACGCAGCACGGCGCCGACCTGTTCGACCTGAAGGTCCAGGGCAACATCTACACGCGCATCATGAACCCGACGACGGACGTGCTCGAGCAGCGGATCGCCGCGCTCGAGGGCGGCATCGGCGCACTCGCGCTCGCGTCGGGGCAATCCGCCGTCACGTACGCGATCCAGACGATCGCCGAAGCCGGCGACAACATCGTGTCCGCCAGCTCGCTGTACGGCGGCACCTACAACCTGTTCGCGCATACGCTGCCGCAATACGGGATCACGACGCGCTTCGCCGATCCGCGCGATCCGGCATCGTTCGAGCCGCTGATCGACGCGCACACGAAGGCGATCTTCGCGGAATCCGTCGGCAATCCGCTCGGCAACGTCACCGACATTGCCGCGCTCGCGGAAGTCGCACATCGCCACGGGATCCCGCTGATCGTCGACAACACGGTGCCGTCGCCGTACCTGCTGCGCCCGTTCGAGCACGGCGCGGACATCGTCGTGCACTCGCTGACGAAGTATCTCGGCGGGCACGGCACGAGCCTGGGCGGCGCGATCGTCGATTCGGGCAAGTTCCCGTGGGCCGAGCACGCGGATCGCTTCAAGCGGCTGAACGAGCCCGACGTCAGCTATCACGGCGTCGTCTATACGGAAGCGTTCGGGCCGGCCGCCTATATCGGCCGCGCGCGCGTGGTGCCGCTGCGCAACATGGGCGCGGCGATCTCGCCGTTCAATGCATTCCAGATCCTGCAGGGGATCGAGACGCTCGCGCTGCGCGTCGAACGGATCAGCGACAACGCGCTGAAGATCGCACAGCATCTCGCGCGCCACGAGCACGTCGAGTGGGTGAACTATGCGGGGCTGCCCGATCACCCCGACCACTCGCTCGTCGCGCGCTACCTGTCGGGCCGCGCACCGGGCATCCTGACGTTCGGCGTGAAGGGCGGCCGCGACGGCGGCGCGAAGTTCCAGGACGCGCTGAAGCTGTTCACGCGGCTCGTCAACATCGGCGATACGAAGTCGCTCGCGACGCACCCGGCATCGACGACGCACCGTCAACTGTCGCCGGCCGAACTCGCGAAGGCCGGCGTGAAGGAGGAAACGGTGCGGCTGTCGATCGGCATCGAGCATATCGACGACCTCATCGCCGATCTCGACCAGGCGCTCGCACAGCTTTGACCGGAACGGGTGCGCCGGCAAGCACGCGCACGTATTGCGATTGCCCCCTGGAACAGCGTGCGCTGCGCGTCGGGCACGTCGAGGAACCTGAACTCCCCGAGTTCGTAGCCGCGCGACATCGCATTGAGCGCGAGGCGCGCGAACGTGCGGCTCGACGGCCGCACGGAAGACTGCAGAGGTTCGGGGAATCGGCACGCGTGCGCGGCAATCCCCGGCAAGCAAATCAGGTGGTCCCTTGCTTCGCGCGCCGGCGTTGCACGAGCCAGTCGAGCAATTGCCGCCCGTCGGGTTCGCCGAACCAGCGCGCGTGCCCGATCAGGTAGCCGTCATAAGCGATGTCGACGATCGCCGGCGCATCGATGATGCAACCGAAATACGCGACTTCCGACAGCGCGAACTCCGTATGCACGATCGGCAGCAGCGCGACCAGCGCCGCATAGGCGTCGTCGCTCAGCGGTTCGAGCGATTCGTACCCGTCGAGCAGCGCATCGATCTGCGCGTATTCGATACGCCGCGCGTCGGCCCGCGCCATCCAGTCGACCGTATTGCGCTCGATCGCGAGTGCGAGGTCCATCACCGCACAGGTGCGATCCGACAGCCCGAAATCGAGCACGGTCCGCACCTGTGCGCCGGGCCCGGCATCGGTCCACAGCAGGTTCGACGCATGCCAGTCGCCGTGCGTCCAGAGCGGCGGCAACGCAGGCAGCAGCGGCACGAGGCGCGCGTGATACGGACCGATCGCGTCGGCAACGTCGCCGCGCCAGTCGCGCGCACCAAGCGCACGCACGAGCAGCGGCTGCGCATCGACCCAGCGTTCGAGCGCGCCCGCCAGATCGGCGGACGACAGCACGCGAAAGCTCGACAGCAGCGTGCGCACGGGCCGCGCCGGCGCATCGTAGCCGGCCGACGCGCGATGCAGCTCGGCCAGCGCGCGGCCAGCCGCGTACGCATGCGAAGGATGCGTGAACGGCTGCCACGACATCACGCCACGATACGGGTCGACGCCGGGCGCGAGCACATGCACCTCGTACGTCCAGTCGCCGGATGCGAACGCGGTCGCGCCGTCGCGACCGGCCAGCACGTCCACCACCGGCATGCCGCGTTCGCGCAGATGTGCGATGAAACGATGCTCTTCCTCGAGCCCCGCGACATCGCGCAGGCTTACGTGATGACGCTTGACGAACAGCCCGCGCCCGTCCGCCATCCGCACGAGCACGGCCGCCGCGAACTGCCGCGGGCTGTGCCAAGTCAGCCGGGCCGGCTCGCCGGCGCCGTCGATCCGCGCGAGCACCGCCGCCACCTCGTCGTGCGTCATCAGCGGCCAGTCGCGTTCGGCCTGCTCGCCGTCGACGCCGAATTGCGGCGGCGCGACGTCGCGCGATACGGACCCGTCCGGCTCGAGTGGGAATGACATGAACGACCTTGCTCCGTAGTTGAATCGGCGCGTGAATCAGCGCGCGCCGCCGCCCGACGCGAGTGCGCCGCCGGCCGCCGCGCGCAGCGTCGCGGCCGTCCGGCTCCAGTCGCGCCAGCCGACCACGGCGAGCCCGATGAACAGCGCATAGAGCCCGGCCGTCAGATACAGTTCCTTGAACACGAACATCCCGACGTACACGACGTTGACGACAATCCACAGCCCCCACGACGCAATGTAGCGCCGCGCGGTCCAGTATTGCGCGACCAGGCTGAACGCGGTCAGCGACGCATCGACGAACGGCAGCGCCGCATCGGTCCAGCGCGCCATCATGCCGCCGAGCAGCGCGCTGCCGACCACGGCCGCGATCAGGTCGGGCAGCATCTGCCGCGGCCGCACGCCGGTGACGGGCGCCACGTCGCCTGCCGACGCCGCACTGCCGCCGGCCTCGCTCTCGCGCTGCGCGAGCCAGCGCTGCCAGCCGTACACCTGCAGCACCGCGAACGCGCCCTGCAGCAGCATGTCCGAATACAGCTTCGCGTCGAAGAAGATCCAGCCGTACAGCGCGACCGACGCGAGCCCGACCGGCCAGCACAGCATGCGCCGCTTCGCGGTCAGCCAGATCGCGAGCGCGCTGACGATCACGCCGGCGATTTCGAGTGGGGACATCGTCTGTGCTCTCCAGGATAGCCGTTGGGGCCGCGCATCACGCGGCCGGTTCCGGACGATCAGAAATCATAGGTCAACGATACGCGCGCGGTGCGCGGCGCGCCCGGAAACAGGTACGCGTCGCCCTGCTGCTCGCCCGCGTCGCGCCAGTAGAACTTGTTGAACAGGTTGTCCACCGACACGCGCAGCACCGTGCGATGGCCGCCGATCTTCGTCGTATAACGCGCGCCGAGATTGAACACGAACCACGACGGCACGCGCGCGGTGCCCTCCTCGTTCGCGTTGCGGCCCGCGCTGTACTCGACGCCGCCGAGCAGGTTCAGGCCCGCGACGTGCGGCACCGCATAGTCCGCATACAGCGACGCGCGCAACGCGGGCACGTTGATGATCTGGTGCCCTTCGTACGCCGGCGAGCCCGAATCGACCGCGCGGGCGCGAATCGCCGCGACGCTGGCCGTCAGCGCCAGCCGCTCGGTCACGCGCCCGGCCGCGCCGAGCTCGATCCCCTGGTGCCGCTGCGTGCCGCGCTGCACGAACGTGTAGGTCGTGCCCGATGCGTCCGGGTCCGCGAACTGGAACGGCTTGCTGATCGAGAACACGGCGGCCGTCAGGCTCAGCCGGTCGAGCCAGTCGTATTTCGCGCCCACTTCGACCTGATGCGATTCGACCGGCGGCAGGAACGCATACGCGTTGGTCGCGCGCACGGGCGCCTGGTCGCCGAGCGACAGCGCCTTGCTGTACGACGCGTACAGCGACAGCACGTTCACCGGCTTGTAGACGAGCGCGACCTGCGGCAGGAACACCGAGCGGTCGGTATGCGTCGTCGGGCCGTCGAGGCTGTCCCAGCTGCGCTGGCGCAGCAGCACTTCCTTGCCGCCCGCGAGCACCTGCCAGTGTTCGCCGATGCTGATGCGGTCGAGCCCGAACACGCCGTACTGCCACGCGTCGAGGCGCGGATACGACGGCCCGGGCGAATTCGGCGACGGCGAGAAGGTCACATCGGGTCCGTAGATGTTCTCGCTGCCCACGTAGTCGTACACCGCGTCGGCCATGTGCACGACGCGGCGCTGCACGCTCACGCCCAGCGTCAGCTCGTGGCGCAGCGGCCCCGTCGCGAACTTGGCCGTCGTGACCGCGCGCAGGTCGTCGTTGCGCCGGTACTCGCCGGGGCTGCGGAAGTCGTACACGTCGTAGTCGCCGTTCGCGCCGAAGAAGAACGGCGACGTCGCGCCGGCCGTGCAGCTCGCCGCGTACGAACAGCCATACGCGAACGCGCTGTCGTCGTCGATCATCGTGCGGCTGCGGCCCGCGGCGATGTACGCCTTCCAGTCGTCGTTGAACTGATAGTCGAAGCGCGCATTCAGGTTCAGTGCGTCGGTCGTCACGGGCTTCGCCCACGGCTGCGTGCCGAGCGCCTTCGACGTCGTCTTGACGGACGGCACGACGGTGCCGCCGAGCAACTGGTAGCCGGGCGCGGAACGCTGGATCCACTGCTGGAATTCGGCGTTGAGCTGCAGGCTCGCGCGCGGGCCGATGTCCCAGTCGGCGGCGATCGAGCCGAACGTGCGTCGCCCGTTCGTGCCGTCGATATAGGAGTGCATGTTCTCCTTCGCGGCGTTGATCCGGAAGCCGAACTGATGGTCGGGGCCGAAGCGGCGGCCGAGATCGACGGCCGCCGACGTCGAGCCGCGGCTGTCGACGCCGGCCGTCACGCTCGCGACGTTCGCCGAGCGCTTCGTCACGAAGTTGATCACGCCGCCGGGCGCGACGACACCGCTGTCGATGCCGGCGAGCCCCTTCAGGATCTCGACGCGCTCCTTGTTCTCGAGCGGCACGTTCTGCTCGCCGGACACCGTCAGCCCGTCGATCCGGATCGCGCTCGCGAGATCGACCGGAAAGCCGCGGATCGCGAAGCCTTCGTAATAGCCGACCGGCGCATAGTCGTTGACGACCGACGCGTCGTTGCGCACGACGTCGCTCAGCCGCTTCGCCTGCTGGTCGTCGAGCTGCGCGCGCGTGACGACGCTCACCGACGCCGGCGTGTCGCGCAGCGGCGTGTCGTCGAACCCGGCAACCGACGCGTCGCGTGCGCGATACGCGTTGCCGCGCGCGCCGCTGACCGTGATGGCCGGGAGCGTCGCATTGCCGGCCGCGTCGGCGTCCGGCGCGGGCGTGTCGCCCGGTGCCGCAGCGGCCTGCGCCGCGAAAAGCGTGATGCCGAGACCGACGCCAAGCCCGACCTTCGCGCGCCGCCGCCGTGCGGGCAGCGCTGTTGTTCTATTCACCGTCATTGTTCTGGATGGAAAACTCGCCACTCGACCCTGTCGAAACACATTACGAAGCTGCGAAGCGCGCGCCCGCGAACCAATCCGCACCCTCCGCCGAACGCGTGCGTCGGCACGATATTCATCAAACGATTCTGACGATACGGCACGCGCGCGGGCCGATCGGTCGGGAAGACGCAGGATGGGACATCGGATTCAGGTGACGCACCGGGAACCGACGCAGCCGTCGACGGGTTCGTCGGGGTGCCTGTCGGGCGGCCGGCTGCATCGTGCGGTCTTGTCATGCGGGGACGCTTCGAACGCCACGGTGCGGGCGGCGGGCACTTGCGTTGCGCCGGCCGTTCGTCGGAACGGCGGCATGCCCGTCGCGCGCGACATCGCGGCGTGGCGCGCATTTTACCCCGGGCGGGGCCGAAGGCCGTGGAATCGGGCGGAACGGGGGGCGGGGAAAGCGGGAATGGGGAAACGCGATTCGTGCAACACCACAACGGTGGCGATGACGCCGGCGCACCGGGCGACGTGCCGGCCGGCCGCGACACGAGCCGGGACGGCATCGCATCGCGCCGCCCGCTCTGACCGCGACGCTCGTCGCGCGCGGCAGCATCGAAGACCGGCGCAGTCATGCGCCGGTCGCGCGGCCGGAAACCGGAGCGGGAACGACCGCCCGCTCGCGATTCTCGGGCCGCTCAGAACCCCTGCATCGTCACCGTCGGATCGACGACAAGGTGCACGACGCCGTAAATGACCGCGCCGACGAGCACCGCGAGGATGATCGCGACGAAGGGCAGCAGCGTGAAGTTGACGTTCGCGAGATCAGTCGCGTGCGCCTTGCTGTTGCGCACGCCGAAGAAACTCCACAGGACCAGGCGGATCATGCCGAGCAGTTTCATGATGTTGCTCCTTTCCTCTATCGGTTGACGCTATCGTCGATCCGACCGGCATCCGAAAAAAGAAGCAGTTGCGTGCGATTTTCGCGCAGCACGCCTTCTGCGGCGGCATGTCGCAGGTGCGTCAGCGGTCGAGCACGAGCGGCGCCGTCGCCCCTTCCGCGGGCCGCGCGACGCACAGCAGCGCGCAATCGGGTTCGACCGGCGCATCGGGCGTTTGGTCGTAGCCGACCGCGCCGGACAACACGCGCGTCGCGCACGTGCCGCACGAACCCGAGCGGCATTCGGACGGCACGGCGACGCGCTGCCCTTCCGCGAATTCGAGCAGCGTGCCGTCGGCCGGCGTCCATGCGGCTTCGCGCCCCGTGCGCCGGAACACGACGGGCACGCTCGCCGCCGCCGGCGTGCCCGCCGCGCGGGTCGCGCTGCGCACGACGCTCGACGGCCCGAACGCCTCGAAACGGATGCGTTCGTCCGGCACGTTCAGCGCGCGCAGCCCGTCGTACAGGTCGCGCATGAACGCCGACGGCCCGCACAGGTAGAAATCGTAGTCGTCGAACGGCAGGATCCGCTTCAGTTGCGCGATGTCGATCCGGCCGGCCCGCGCTGCAGCGTCTTCGTGCGGACGGCTGTCGAACCAGTGGAGCGACAGCCGCGCATCGGCGGCCGCGATATGCGCGAGCTCCGCCGCGAACGGCCGCTCGGCGGCATCGCGCGCACCATGCACGAACACCACGCGGCGCAACGGCGCGGCGTCGATCAGCGCACGGCGCAGTATCGCGACCATCGGCGTGATGCCGATGCCGGCCGACACGAGCACGGCCGGGCGCGGGCTCGCGAGATCGAACGTGAAGCGGCCGCGCGGCATCTGCGCGTCGAGCACCAAGCCCGCCTGCGCGTGATCGTGCAGCCAGGTCGATACGCGCCCTTCGCGCTTCACGGTGATCCGGTAATGCGCGCCGCCCGGCGCATCGGAAAGCGTGTAGCTGCGCACCGATTGCAAGTCACCGCCCGGCAGCGCGATGCGCAGCGTCAGATGCTGTCCGGCTTCGTAGGCGGGCAACGCACCGCCGTCCACCGGTTCGAAATGGAATGAGCGGATCGCGCGCGCTTCGTCGACGATCTTCGCGATGCGCAACGATCTCCATGCGGGTGCCGATTTGGGTGCCGATGCGGACGGTACCGGCACGACCGCCGCTGTCACCGCTCCACCAACGGCCACCGCCATCGCCGCGAACTGCGGCGCGCGTTCGACCGCCGACCACCGGAACGGCAGCACCGCGCGCACACGCCGCACTTCCCGCACATGGAACCGCACGACGCGCTGCGCGCCGTCGAACGACGCGACGAGCGGCCCGTCCCACACGATCTCGGCACGCGCAGCGACGTACAGCAGGTCGCCGCTGTCGAAATCGACGAACAGCAGCCCCGCGCGCGGATCCTGTTGCAGGTTGCCGAGCGTGTTGAAGAAGCGGTTGCCGCTGAAATCCGGCGTCGTCAGCGTGCGCGCATCGTCGACGCGCACGAAGCCCGGCATCCCGCCGCGATGCGACACGTCCGCGCCGCGCGCGGCGCCCGCGTCCGCCGACGTGTTCGCGCTCGAGACGAAGAACGTATCGGCCTGCGCGAGCAGCGCGCGATCCGCGTCGCTCAACCGGTCCGACACGTCGGGCTCGATGCGCGCCGCGTCATCGCGCGCGACGAACGTCGGCGTGCGGCCCTGGATGTACTTCGCGCAGTTGCCGAAGCTCTGCTCGACCGCGATCGTCAGCGCATCGCCGTCGACCGCGCGCACGACGCCGTTGACGCGATTGCGCCGCCGCGTATCGAATTCGATCCCGAGCCCGCCGAGCGGCGCGCCCGGCTGCCACGCGCCGGCCAGCGGATCGCCCGGCAACGCGCGCGCCGCGATGCGCAGCGTGCGTGCGTCCGGCGACGTCACGAACCCCGGCGCGCCGGCCCGCAGCGTCGCCCACGGCTGGCCATCCGCATCGACGCCGCCGAGCACGAAGAACGGCAGTTGTGCAAAAAACGTCCGGTGCTGGTCCGGCATGAAGCGCCGGATCCCGCGCCGGCCGGCCGCGCCCGCGGCCTCCGTCACGCCCGCGCGCTGCTGCACCGCGAGTTCGCCCGCGTGAAACGGCGCGGCGTCGAGTTCCCAGCCTGGTACGACGGCGGTCGGGGTGTTCATCGTGTTCTCCTGAACTGGCGTTACGCGGCGAGCAGGCCCGCGCGCGTCGTCGGCATGCCGACGAAGCCCGGCAGCGCCTCGACGCGCGCGAGCCAGGCGCGCACGTGCGGATACGGTTCGAGCGACACGCCGCCTTCCGGCGCGTGCGCGATATACGTGTACGCGGCGATGTCCGCGATCGTCGGCTGCGCGCCGGCTGCAAACGGCTTGCCGGCCAGTTCGCGGTCGATCACGTCGAGCAGCTTCGCGGCCGTGCGCTTGGCCGCTTCCTGGTCGAGCGGCGCGCCGAACACGGTCACGAGCCGCGCTGCGGCCGGCCCCGATGCGATCGGGCCGGCCGCGTACGACAGCCAGCGCTGCACGACCGCCGCGCCGGCCGGGTCGTCGGGCAGCCAGTGCGCGTCGCCGTAGCGCTTCGCGAGATACACGAGGATCGCGTTCGAATCGGCGATCACGGTGCCGCCGTCGTCGATCACGGGCACCTGCCCGAGCGGATTGACCGCGAGGAACGCCGGTTCGCGCTGCGCGCCGGCCGCGAGATCGACGTCGACGGTCTCGGACGGCAGGCCGAGCAGCGACAGGAACAACCGGACGCGATGCGCGTGCCCCGACAGCAGGAACGAATAGACGCGGATCGGTGCGACGGGCTTACCGACGACGGGCTTACCGGCGACGGGCTGGCTGGCGGCGGACATGGAAACACTCCGAAATCTCGCGTCGCCGGGAATCGACGACGAACGGCCCCAGCGTAGCGCTCGCCGTTCACAGCCAGAAGACGGATAATCGCCGAAACATTATCCGCTTTCATAGGACAATCGACGATGGCCGATCTGCGCGACGTGAACCTGAACCGGCTGGCGATCTTCGTCGCGGTGGTCGATGCCGGCTCGCTGACGGCCGCGGCCGAACGGCTCGGCCTCGCGAAGACGGTCGTCAGCACGCACATGCAGCGCCTCGAATCCGAGGTCGGCGCGAACCTGCTGGTGCGCACGACGCGGCGGCTGAGCGTGACCGATGCGGGGCGCGCGTTCTACGACGCGTGCCGCGACATCATGCGCGCCACCGAATCCGCGCTCGATGCGGTGTCGTCTGACGCGGGGCCGCTGCGCGGCACGCTGCGCGTGAGCGTGCCGATCGACTATGGCGCGCTGGTCGTCGCGCCGGCCGTCGTCGCGCTACGCGACGCGCATCCGGGGCTCGACGTCGAACTGGTCGCGAACGACCGCGTCGTTGATCTCGTCGCGGACAACCTCGACGTGGCGATCCGCATCGGCCGCCTTGCCGATTCGAACTATCGCGCGGTGCAGCTCGGTACGTACGAGAAATGGCTGGTCGCGAGCCCCGCGTTCATCGCGCGATACGGGCTGCCGCGCGATACGGATGCGCTCGCCGCATTGCCGTTCGTGATGCTGTCGACGCTGCCGCGCCCGCACACGCTCGAACTCGACCACGCGCGCGGCGGCACCGCGTCGGTGCGCTGCGTCGCGCCGGTCGTGTCGAACACCGCGACGGCGTGCCGCGCGATCGTGCTCGCCGGCGGTGGCTTCGGGCTACTGACGGATTTCTCGACCGCCGACGACGTCGCGGCCGGCCGGCTCGTGCGGCTGCTGCCCGCGTGGCGCTCGGCGCCGGCCGGGATTCACGCGGTGTATCCGTCGACGCGGCTGTCGTCGCCGAAGGTGCGGGCGTTCATCGATGCGATGAAGGGGAGGATCGGCGAGACGCGGCCGGTCCGAAAGACGAAGCGCGAACGTTAGCCCAAGCTGCAGTCCGTTGCGGCTGCCGCACCGCGCCGGTTGCCGTTTCCCCAGGGTGCGCGTCGTGTCCTGACGGCGACCGAATCGCCCTTGCCAGCCCCTGTATTCCACCGACGAATCGCGACGCCCGCGAGCAGGCATCGCCATGCAAGGCGCTCATGCGCGGCATGAGAACTAATCGATTGTTGGCGCCCCGGATCGACGTCGACAATCCGCTTCATCCCCTCGTTTACGGCGCGGGCCGCCCACCCTCCCAACCGGCACGTCACGATCCATGAACCATCCAGCCTCCCTTTCCTGCATCACCGAGGCCCGCGCGGCCGCGGCCACGCCGTTCCATGCCCGCCCACGCACCTGCGGCGAAGCGCTCGTCGACCTGCTCGAACGCTACGGTGTCGAATGCGTGTTCGGCATTCCCGGCGTGCATACCGTCGAGCTCTATCGCGGCCTCGCCGCGTCGTCGATCCGCCATGTGACGCCGCGCCACGAGCAGGGTGCCGGCTTCATGGCCGACGGCTATGCGCGCGTCACGGGGCGGCCGGGCGTCTGCTTCATCATCACCGGGCCGGGCATGACCAATATCGCGACCGCGATGGCACAAGCGTACGCGGATTCGATCCCGATGCTGGTGATCTCGAGCGTCAACGCGCGGCGCGAGCTCGGCGGCGGCGATGGACGCCTTCACGAGCTGCCTTCGCAACGCGACGTATTCGCGGGGCTCACGGCGTTCTCGCACACACTGCTCGATGCGGCCGATCTGCCGCAAGTGCTCGCGCGCGCATTCGCGGTCTTCGAAAGCGCGCGACCGCGGCCGGTCCACATCGAGATTCCGCTCGACGTGATCGTCATGCCGGCGAATGCGATGCCCGACGCCCCGGTTGCGCTGCCCGCGAAACCCGCGCCGGACGCGAATGCGCTTGCAACGGCGGCGGACCTGCTCGCCGCCGCGCGCCGGCCGCTGATCCTCGCGGGCGGCGGCGCCGTGCACGCGGCGGCCGAACTGCGCGAACTCGCCGAGCGCCTGCACGCACCGGTCGCGCTGACGATCAATGCCAAGGGCCTGCTGCCGGCCGGCCATCCGCTGCTGATCGGCTCCACGCAGTCGCTGCCGGCTACCCGCGCGACGATCCGCGACGCCGATGTGGTGCTCGCCGTCGGCACCGAACTCGGCGAAACGGACTACGACGTGATGTTCGATGGCGGTTTCGCGATCGACGGCCGGTTGATCCGCATCGACATCGATGCGCAACAGCTGATGCGCAACGCCCGTGCGGAAATCGCCATTGCCGGCGATGCACGGCTCGCGCTCGGCGCCCTGTCGATACGGCTGCACGAGAAGCCGGCGCCCACGCCCGCGGCCGACTGGGGCGCAAAGCGCGTGGCAGCCGTGCGCGCCGCAATCGCGTCCGGTCACGACACGCCCGCGCGTGCGCAGGCACGGCTGATCGACACGATCGTCGAGGCACTCCCCGGTGTAATCGTCGCAGGCGATTCGACGAGCCCCGTCTACGTCGGCAACTTCACCCACGACGCGCCGGCGCCGCGCAGCTGGTTCAATTCGTCGACCGGCTACGGCACGCTCGGCTACGGGCTGCCGGCCGCGATCGGCGCGAAGCTCGCCGCGCCCGCACGCCCGGTCATCTGCCTGATCGGCGACGGCGGCCTGCAGTTCACGCTGCCGGAACTCGCGAGCGCGGTCGAGGCCGGCCTGCCGGTGATCGTGATCGTCTGGAACAACCGCGGCTACGGCGAAATCCGCAAATACATGATCGCGCGCGACATCACGCCGGTCGGCGTCGATCCGTATACACCGGATTTCCTGGCGCTCGCGCGCGGCTTCGGCTGTGCGGCGCACGCGGCCGCGACGCCCGACGCGCTCGCCCATGCACTGCGCGACGCGGCGGCACGCGCGATCCCGACCGTGATCGAAATCGACGAAGCGAAATGGTTCGGCCAGGAGCCGCGATGAACCCGGCTGCCGACCTTCGATTCGAACCGCCGCTGCACACCCGGCTCTTCATCGACGGGACGTGGCGCCGCGGCATCGGCGGCGCCACGCTGCCCGTCGTCGATCCGTCGACGGAAGCGGTCCTCGCCCACGTGGATGCTGGCGGCGAGGCGGACGTCGAGCACGCCGTACAGGCCGCGGCACGCGCGTTTTCCGACTGGAAACGGACGACGGGCGCGGCGCGCGCAGCCGTGCTCCGGGCGATCGCGCACGGCGTCAACGCGCGCCGCGTGCGGCTCGCGACACTGCAGTCGCTCAACAACGGCAAGCCGTTCGCCGAAGCCGAGATCGACGTCGCGGATGTGATCGCCACGTTCGACTACTACGCGGAGCTTGCGGAACGTCTCGACACGGATGGCGAAACGGCCGTGGCGTTGCCGAGCGCCGACCATCGCGCGTGGATCCGCCGCGAACCAGCCGGCGTCGCCGCGCTGATCGTGCCGTGGAATTTCCCGATGGTGACGACCGCCTGGAAGCTTGCCCCCGCGCTCGCAGCCGGCTGCACCGTCGTGCTGAAGCCGTCCGAGATCACGCCGCTGCCCGAGCTCGAGCTGGCGGCGATCGTCGCCGAAGCGGGCCTGCCGCCCGGCGTGCTGAACGTCGTGACAGGCACCGGCGACAACGTCGGGGCGCCGCTATGCGCGCACCCGCTCGTCGCGAAGGTATCG